>JAHWJH010000208.1 GCA_019348555.1 Actinomycetota bacterium | reverse complement strand
TCTCCGAGCTCACCATGACGATGGGCAACCTGGCCAAGGTCCAGGGCTGGTACGACAACGAGTGGGGCTACTCCAACCGCCTGGTCGACCTGGCGCTCATCGTCGGCGCAGCCAACAAGTAGCGGGTGGCGATGAGCCTCCCCCAGCTGGAGGACCTGCTGCCCCTCGAGGGCAAAAGGGTCCTCCTGCGGGCCGACTTCAACGTGCCGCTCGACGACGGGCGCATCACCGACGATCTGCGCATCCGGTCGGCCCTGCCCACCATCGAGTGGCTCCAGGGCGCCGGGGCCACCATCACGGCCTGCAGCCATCTCGGGCGGCCGAAGGGCAAGCCCGACCCCGAGTTCTCGATGGATCCGGTTCGGGAGCGCCTTGCCGAGCTGGCCCCCGGCGTGGAGCTGCTGGAGAACCTGCGGTTCGACCCGGGCGAGACCGACGACGACCCGGACTTCGTGGCCCGGCTCGTCGAGGGCCAGGACGCCTACGTCAACGACGCCTTCGGGGCGGCGCACCGGGCCCACGCCTCGGTGGTGGGCCCGCCCCGCACGCTGCCGAGTGCCGCCGGGCGCCTGCTGGCCCGGGAGGTCGAGGTGCTCGCGGGGCTGCGGGAGTCGCCCGAGCGACCCTTCGCCGCCATCCTCGGCGGGGCGAAGGTCAGCGACAAGCTGGGAGTCATCAAGGCCCTGCTCGACGCCGTCGACGTGCTGGTGATCGGCGGGGGCATGTGCTTCACCTTCCTCGCCGCTCAGGGCCACGGCGTCGGCGACTCGCTGTTCGAAGCCGACCAGGTCGATGCCTGCAAGAGCCTGCTCGACGACGCCGGCGACCGCATCCGCCTGCCCCACGATCTGGTGGCCATGGGCCCCGACGAGGAGATCCGCAACGTGGGCGCCGACGTCGACGACGGATGGAAGGGCCTCGACATCGGTCCGGGGACCGCGGCGGAGTTCTCCGAGGTGGTCAACGGCGCCCGCGCGGTGTTGTGGAATGGGCCGATGGGCGTGTTCGAGTGGGATCGCTTCGCGGCGGGAACCGAAGGCGTCGCGCGGGCGGTCGCCGCGTGCGACGGCTTTACCGTCATCGGGGGCGGGGACAGCGCCGCCGCCATCCGCAAGCTCGGTTTGGCGCGCTCGGTGTCGCATGTCTCCACCGGCGGCGGCGCGTCGCTGGAACTGCTGGAGCAGGGCGACCTGCCCGGGTTGCGTGCCCTCCGGGAGGCGGCCGCCAGGGGAGCGGGGTAGTGGCCCGCAAGCCGCTCCTCAGCGGGAACTGGAAGATGCACCACAACCACTTCGAGGCCATCCAGACGGTCCAGAAGCTGTCGTACCTGCTCACCGACGCCGATTACCAGGCGGTCGACGTGTCGGTGCACCCGCCGTTCACCGACCTGCGCTCGGTGCAGACCGTCCTCGAGTCCGACGAGGTACCCGTGGCCCTCGGTGCCCAGCACTGCCACTGGGAGAGCAAAGGGGCGTTCACCGGCGAGGTCAGCCCACCGATGCTGGCCAAGCTCAACGTCAGCTACGTGATCGCCGGCCACTCCGAGCGCCGCGACCTCTTCGGCGAGACCGACGACATGGTCAACCGCAAGGTCAAGGCAATCTTCGCCGCCGGCATGACGCCCATCATGTGCGTGGGCGAGCACCTCGAAGAGCGGGAGGCCGGAACCACCGAGGAGCGGGTGTCGTCCCAGGTCCGCGCCGGCCTGGCCGAGGTGGGCGCCGAGCAGGCTGCGGAGCTGGTGATCGCCTACGAGCCGATCTGGGCCATCGGGACTGGCAAGACCGCCACGACCGAGGACGCCCAGGCGATGTGCGCGGAGGTCCGTGGTGTGGTGCGCGACCTGTACGACTCGTCGGTCGCTACCGCGGTGCGCATCCAGTACGGCGGGTCGGTCAAGCCGACGAACACCGCCGAGCTCATGGCCCAGGCCGACATCGACGGTGCCCTGGTGGGCGGCGCCTCCCTCGATCCTGACGACTTCTCCCGCATCGTGCAGTACCACCGGGGCGAGTAGCTGCCGGAGGCGCTGGTATCGTCTCCCGGTCGGCTCGACAACCGGTGAGGGGAGGCACAACATGCTCACGGCGGCGATCGTGGTAGTCCACGTGATCGTGGCGCTCCTGCTCATCCTGCTCGTGTTGCTGCACAGCGGCCGCGGCGGTGGCCTGTCCGACATGTTCGGCGGTGGCATGGGAGCCTCGGCGGCGGGCTCGTCGGTCATGGAGCGCAACCTCGACCGCATCACCGTGGCCGTCGCCGTGCTGTTCTCCTTCACCACGGTGATCCTGGCCCTGCGCCTGCAATAGGCGCCGGTCGGCCGGGTCCGGTTCCGGTCGGAGCGCTAGGCTCGGCCCCCACGTCGGAGTGGCGGAATAGGCAGACGCGCCAGCTTGAGGGGCTGGTGTCCGCAAGGACGTGGGGGTTCAAGTCCCCCCTCCGACACGCTGAGAAGTCGACGAAAGCCCAGGTCATCGGCCTGGGCTTCGCTCGTTCTCGGGCCCGGAAACGCCCGGTGGTCACAAGTTGGTCACGACCTCGGGAACACTCCCATGATTCGCCGGTCACCATGGTTGCGTGGAGCGTCGAATCGACATCAGCAACATCGATCTCGATCGAGTGGCGGAGGAGATCACCGAGCGGCGCGCTGGTTGGACGGCGGCCGGCCTGTCGGTTGGCCCGATCACGTGGATGGACAACGACGGGGCCTGGCCTCGACCGGTCGTCACTGATCGGAGCGGGGTGGAGCGGCCGATGTCGCTCGGCGTTCGCATCGAACGTGGTGCCGCTGCTGCTGAGGCCGAGTTGGTCGTCTACGCCG
>JAHWJH010000207.1 GCA_019348555.1 Actinomycetota bacterium | reverse complement strand
GGGTCGATGCCGGTGCGGGAGAACACGCCGCGGTCGGTGGCCAGCTCGAGGTTGACGTCGGGTAGGGCCAGCGTGACCGTCCGGCGATCGGACGCCGCCGAGGGCTCGGGATCGAAGTAGTGGCTCAAGAGTCCAGCTTCGCGGGTTTCTGGGCACTCGACGTCGATGAGCGGCGGTTCGCGCCCAGAACGCCGCAGTCACCGCGGGAGCAACCTCCCAGCTACTTCCGGAACGCTCGCGCGCACTCCTTGAGATCGACCTTCTGGGTCTTCCCGCGGTCGACCACGACCGGCGTGGTCTCCAGCACCCGGCCGGCGCTGGTCTCGCACGAGAGCGTGTAGCTCTCGACCAGGTCGTCGCCGAAGGCGTCCTCGCCCACCAGGCCGTAGAGGCCGGCGGTCACGGTGAACTCCGTGCTCACCGAGGCGTAGTTGACCACCCGCAGCACGTAGTCCCCCGGCTCGGGCAGCTCGACGAGGGCCTCCTCCTTGTCGAGGATGAAGTTGCCGGAGCTGCCCACCTCCACGAGCGAGCCGTCGGGCTTGCGGTGGTAGACGTAGAGGTCGAGGTCGTCCGGTGTCGGCCAGTCGAGGGTGACCCTGAGGGCACCGACGTCGGTCTCCGGCATTGCGAAGACGACATCTCTGTGGTCACCCGGCAGCCACACCACCGCAGACTCCCGGAAGGTCTCCTCCCGGGTCGGCTCCTCGGCGAGTATCCGCAGCCGGTGCTCCATGACCTCCGGGCGGGTCGACGGGTTGACGTGCCAGGTGTAGCGGCTGCCCGCCGGCACGGTGAGGGTGGACTCCAAGGTGTCGGAGATCACCCTCGGGTTCCCGAGCTCGTCGACCTGGGAGGTTTTCGTGCTGAACGCCTTCTTCAGGCGGAGCACGGCACCGGCCGGCGCCTTGCCGGCGATCACCGAGTGGTGCGCGGTGTCGACGGCGTTCTCCAGGGCGACGAGGTACGCCTCCCGGTTGCCCTTACCGTCGTAGAAGCCGGCACCCACGTACTCGTCGACGACCTCGCCGAACGGCGGGTGGAACTCGTGAGGGCCGATCTCGAAGGTGTAGCCGTAGCCGCCGGTGGCGTTGTAGGACCAGTCCTCGGTGGTGCCGGAGGTGTCGTAGAGCTGCCAGCCGTGGATGTTGCGGTACCCGTTGTTGGCCGTCATCCGGGCCCCGAGGTCCTTCATCGCCGGCTCGTCGACGGTCTCACCTGCGGCCCGGACGCCCGGCGGTCGCAGCACCAGGTTGCTGTAGGTGTGGTTGGTGATGAGCGTCGTGACGTGGCGGCTCGACACCAGGGCGCGGATGTTCTCGGTCTCCGGCTCGGAGAACGCCTCCGCCCCCCGGTAGGTGGCGTGGGCGGGCAGGGCCGACGCCCCCGCACCGCCCCACAGGCCCCCGTAGTTGCGGTTCAGGTCGACGCCGAGGGCGAAGCCGCCGGGACTGGCCACCTCGCAGCTCCCCGGCGGCGGGACCTCGCCGTCCACCGCCCGGCAGTTCTTGCGCTTGTAGGCGTTGCCCGGCGTGCCGATGACGCTGACGGTGCCCCCGTCGTCGACCTCTCGCAGGTCGGCGAGGTCGCCCCATTTGCGGGACTGCTCGAAGCCGTCGGGGTTGACCACAGGGACCACGATCACCCGCGCCCGCTGGAGCAGGTCGGTGATGCGGGGATCGCTGCCGTAGCCCTGGACCAGGTCGACGGCGAACTCCATGGAGTGTTCGCCGGACGGCCATTCCCGGGCGTGGTGGAGCCCCAGCATCAAGAACACGGGCCTGCCGTCGTCGGTCGAGTGGACGTCGTCGCTGATCTCGACGCCGTAGACGATCCTGTTCTCGAGCGAGCGATGCGGGAGCTCGGTGTCGTCGAGCAGCCGGACCAGGTCCGGATGGTCGTCGGCGAGCCGCCGGAGGTCCGTCTCGTAGTCGGTCAGCGTCCGGTACGTGTCCCGGCCCGAGGGCAGAGGCGACAGATCGGTGGCTGCCGCGTACTGCCGGTTGAGCTCCTGGTTCTCGACCTCTCGGGCACCGAGGTCGGCGACGACCACGGTCCAGGCGAAGCCGTGCTCCACCAGCCGGGCGGCGTCCTCCTCCGAGTGCAGCACCACGTCGACGAACGTGTCTCCGCCGTGCTCGGTCAGGTCGAGGCCGAGGTCGGTCAGGCGGTCCCGCTGGTCGTGGGTGGCGGTGGTGACTCGCACCAGCTGCACGGGGAACGGCGGTTCCTCGCTGGCACCGAGTGGCCGCGGCGGCGACAGGGCCAGCGAGGCGAGGACGACGGCGCCGGTGAGCGCGGCCACGAGCCGCCGGTGGCGAGCGGGAGCATGCATGGACGACCTCCTGCGGAACGCGCGCCCCGGGGCGCGGGCGCAGGATGGTACTCGGGGCTCGGTCCGTGTCGAGGCGATTCCGCCCGATCGGGTCAGTCGAAGCGAGTGATCCCGCCCATCAGAGCCCCGAGGACGATGCCCCTCATGCCGACGACGGCGACGGCATGTCGCGAGCCAAGGGTGCCCTGCGTCAGTCCACCACGATGGGGTCGAGGGTCCAGTCGGGATGGTCGGACTCGACCCGTTCGAGCCAGCGGGGGCTGGTGAACAGGGCGAGGAGCACGCCGTCGGTGCGGGTCAGCACCCGGGCCCCCGACGTCGACCGGAGGTGTTCGGCGGTGGCGGCATCGGTGCGACGGGCCACCTTGTCGGCGGTGGGGGAGATCTCCACGGCGGCGCCGAACTCGTGCTCGAGCCGGTGGGCGAAGACCTCGAACTGCATCCGCCCGACGGCGGCGAGCACCGGCGCCACGTCGCCGGTGGTCTC
>JAHWJH010000206.1 GCA_019348555.1 Actinomycetota bacterium | reverse complement strand
CGGTTGCCTGCGGTGGGGACGACGGAGGCAACGGCGCCGAGCACGGCGCCGGGCACGGCGCCGAGCACACACAGCAGTCGAGTGCCGCTGCGTTCAACGACGCCGACGTTGCCTTCGCCCAGGGAATGATCCCGCACCACGCCCAGGCGGTGGACATGGCCGACCTGGCCGACGACCGGGCCGGCGACCCGGAGGTCCGCGACCTGGCCCAGCGAATCCGCGCCGCCCAGCAGCCGGAGATCGACCTCATGGCGGGTTGGCTGGACGACTGGGGCCACCCCATGGACTTTGCCGACAACATGGACATGGGCGAGATGGACATGGGCGAGATGGGGATGATGAGCGACCAGGCCATGGAGCGGCTCGAGTCGGCGACGGGCGAGGAGTTCGACCGCCTGTTCCTGAGCGGGATGCGCGAGCACCACCTCGGGGCGGTGGCCATGGCCGAGGAGGAGCTGAGCGAGGGGGAGTCTCCCGAGGCCAAGCAGCTGGCCCAGGAGATCATCGACACCCAGCGCGCCGAGATCGAGGAGATCGACGCCCTCCTCGCCGCCTGAGCGCCCTCCGGGACGATCAGCGTCGAGGCGCCTCCGCGGCGCCGTCCCGTCGCTCGCCGACGTGGTCGACCGCGGCCAGGTAGGCGGCGAGGCAGGCCAGGAAGACCAGGTACCAGGTCAGGTTGCGCCCGGGGACGAAATGGCTGCTGATGTGTCCGAGGAACACGTCCATCCACGGCTCATGGGCGACGCCGGCGTTGAAGACCACGTCCGGGAGCATGGCGAACAGGTGGCCGGCCAACGGCCAGACCAGCGGCAGGGGAACGGCCCTGCGGGTGCGCAGGGCCACCGCGGCCATGGCCAACAACGCCACTGAGGCGCCGACGAAGAAGTGGGTGAACCAGTGGAACTTGGCGTCGTGGCCCTGGTAGGAGGAGAACAGCGCCACCTCCACGGCCACGGCCAGGAGGCACCAGAGGCACAGCCTGAGGGCGTTGCGGTCGGCGGCCCCGGAGCGACGGGCGGTCACGACACCGCCTGGAGGATGGTCGAGACCTCGCCGAGGAGGGACGCCACCTCCGGGTCGAGGGTGCGGTACCGGATGTCGCCGGCGCCGTCCACCACCGCGTAGCCGACCGGCGGTCCGCCGTCACGGGGCGCCGGCAACCCGTAGCGCTCGGCCAACTCGGCCTCGCGATCGGGGACCACGGGGATCCCCTCCGGGCAGCGCCCTCCCTTTCCCACGAGCACCACGGCCACGTCGACCGCCGGGCCCGGGTCGAACCCGGGGAGCGCCTCGCACAACGGCTCCAGCTCCGATGGGCGCACGAAGAAGACCACGGCGCGACGCCCGGGCGCCGGGATGTCCTCGGTGACCTCGGGAGCCGGGACCGGCAGCGCACCGTCGTCGAGGTAGCCCGGGCGCTGTCGTGCCGGGTCGGGGTCGTCGAGGGGCCCCGTCGCCGCACGCGACAGTGCCAGCAGGACGCCCGTCGTCACCGCCACGACCAGCCACACGGCCACGAGCGCCCGCCGGCGCCGTAGGTGGGGTGGAGGGACCACGGGCTCATGCTGGCCGAGGCCACCGCCGGAGCCAAGTCCTCCGTCGCCGCTGGCCCTCACCTCGCGGCTCCCTCTGGGGAGACGGAGCCGGGCGTCGGTTCCATCTGCCACCGTGGTCGACACCGTAGGGAGAAGGCGGTGCCTGATGGAGGCACCCCTGTTCCCGGGAGGGTCAATGTCATTGAAGACACGAGTCACCGTCACGCTGGGCACGCTGGTGGTCACCGCCGGTCTCACCGCCACGCCTGCTTTCGCCGCTCACGCCGGCCAGTACCGGGCCACCTCGCCCGGCAACGGTGCCTGCCACGACACCGGACCGCGGGCTCCACCTCGCCTGAGCCCGCCTCGAAGGGCCTGGCCGTCGCCGCCGAGCACAGCCAGACCATCAGCCCCTTCGCCTGCCCGTAACCGAGGCGCCGGTCACCGAGGTGGCTGCGGGCGCGGCGACGGGGACGCCCGGCCCGCAGCGCCGTCTCTCCGTGCGCCGGCCGCCCGGATCGTTTCCCCACGCGCTGCGTGGGTACGGCCGGAGGACGTGACCTGCCGATACCGTCCGCAGCCCGCCGTGCCGTGCCCGAGCTGACCCGCTCCGCCAGCGGCATGGCCGAGGGCCTGCTCGCCGCTCTGCCCCGCCTGGTCGTGGGCCTCGTCGTGCTGGTCCTGGGCTGGGCGGCCATCGGGCTCGCCGTACGACTGCTGCGCCGGCGGCTCACCGCTCGCCGCGACCACAGCTTCGCCCAGGTCTTCGGCGGCCTGGCCAAGGGAGCGCTCCTGGTCGCCCTCACCCTGGCGGTGGCGGCGGTGATCTTCCCCTCCGTGAACCCTGCCAGCCTGCTGGCCGGCGCAGGGGTGCTCACCATCGCCGCCAGCTTCGCCTTCCAGGACATCCTCCAGAACCTCTTGGCCGGCGCCCTGCTGCTCCTCCGCCGGCCCTTCGAGGAGGGCGACCAGATCGACGTCGACGGCAAGAACGGCACGGTCGAGCTCATCAACCTGCGGGAGACCCAGCTGCGCACCTTCGACGGGCAGCGCTACGTGATCCCCAACACCGACGTGTACCAGTCGGCCGTGCTCGTCCACACCGCATTCCCGACACGGCGGACGTCGGTCCTGGTCGGCGTGGACTACGACGCCGACCTCGACGAGGCCTGCAACGTGGCGCTCGACGCCCTGTCACAGGTGGAGGACGTGCACGACGACCCTGCTCCCCAGGCGTACCTGGTCGAGTTCGGCGACTCGGCCATGGTCATCGACCTGCGGTACTGGACCGGGGCTCACCAGGCCGAGGTGCGCCGGGTGCAGCACGAGGTGATCGTGGCCGTCAAGTC
>JAHWJH010000205.1 GCA_019348555.1 Actinomycetota bacterium | reverse complement strand
ATCAGACGCGGGCCACCCCTCCGTGATTGGTCGAGGGAGCGGCGCGAGCCGCAGGAAGAAGCGGAACGCGAACGGAGCCTCGACGACCCTTTGAGCGACGACGGCTGTGGCCATACGGCATTGTGCATTTTGCCGCGTCCGGCCGGCCCCACAGCTCCAAGCCCTGCCCTGGCGGTTCGGAGGTGTCCTAGCGTGACCGGGTGCCTGTTCGGCCAGGGGTTCCCGACACCGCGCTGGCCGCGGTGCGCCGCTACTGTGAGAACAAGGTCCCCGCTCAGCACCGTGACGGACTACGCGTCGAGTGCGCAGCGCGGGGCAAGAGCATCACCATCTTCGAGCGCCGCCCGCCCTGGCATCCCAACCTGGGACCTGACTGGACGCGCCAGCCCGTGGCCCAACTCCGCTACGACCCCAGCGACCATCACTGGCGGCTCTACGCCGCCGACCGCAACAGCCGCTGGCACTACTACGACATGACTGAGCCCACGCCACAGCTCGACGAGCTCCTCAAGGAAATCGACGACGACCCCACCGGAATCTTCTGGGGATAGCGCCCACGATTGGCCACGCCATAGATCACCTTCTCCACCACGGCGCGGGGCCGTCATCTCGGTCGGCACCTTGTAAGGCGAACCATTCCGTCGCTGGAGTCCGCTCCTCCCGCTCCAGTCCTGGTCGAGCGGGCCGTCGGCGTGCGACTGAACCTGCCGTAGGTGCCACCTGCAGCTATTGCTCGCGGGGCCGCCGGAAAATACGCTGGGCGCCTGCGGGACAGACGAACCCAGGGGGTGGAGGGTGAGGAAAGGGATGAGGGTCGCGGTGCTGCTGGCCGTCGTCCGGCCGCTGGCCCCCGTCGCGTGCCTCGGCATCCTCCTCGGCGTGCCGGCGGGACGACAGCACGGCGAAGCGGGCGAAGCGCTGGCGCGGAAAGTCGGCTCGGTCGGCTTCCTCGCGCGCGAAATCCCCGACGAAATACCGGCGCTGCTCGATCGCTAGCGCTTAGGCTTCGGGCCGGGCGTAGCCTTCGAGCTCGTCGCCGATCAGGCGAACGACGTGGATGACGTTGGTCGAGCCGGTGGTCCCAAACGGCACGCCCGCCATCAGCACCAGCTTGTCGCCGCCCTCGGCGATATGGTGGCGAAGCGCCATCCTCTTGGCTTTTTCGACCATCTCCTCGAAGTTCTCGACGTCGCGAGTGTGGACCGCGTGCACGCCCCACAGCAGGCCGAGCCGTCGCGTCGTGCGATGCGAATGGCTCATCGCCAGGATCGGCACCGAAGGCCGTTCACGCGCGATCCGCCGAGCCGTCGAGCCGGAGCTGGTGTAGCAGACCATCGCCGTCGCCGAGATGGTTCTTGCGATCTGCCTCGCCGAACCGGCGAGCGCGTCGGCGGTGGTCGGCTCGAGCTCGGTCTCGGTGAAATGGATGCGCGCCTCGTAGACGGGGTCGCGCTCGACGCTGCTGGCGATCCGGTCCATCATCTGCACCGCTTCGCACGGATAATTGCCCGGCGCGCTGTCGGCCGTCCGCATCACCGCGTCGGCACCGTCATAAATCGCGGTCGCACCGTCGCTCACCTCGGCCCGTGTCGGCGTCGGCGAGCTGATCATCGACTCGAGCATCTGCGTCGCGACGATCACCGGCTTAGCCGCGCGCCGCGCAAGTGCGATCGCGCGCGTCTGCACGAGTGGGACGTCTTCGAGGGGCAGCTCCACGCCGAGGTCACCACGAGCGACCATGATCCCGTCGAAGACGCTGATCACCTCCTCGAGGCACTCGACCGCCTGCGGCTTCTCGATCTTGGCGAGCACGGGGCGCCGGACACCCTCTTCTTCCATCACCTCGAGAACCCGGTCGATGTCGTCCGGTCGGCGGACGAACGACAACGCGATGAGGTCGGCGCCGAGGCGCAGGCCCCACCGGAGGTCGTCGACGTCCTTGTCCGACAGAGCGGGGACGCTGACCGGCACGCCCGGCAGGTTGAGGATTCCGCCGAGGTGATCGAAGTGGCCGTGGGTCGGCGCCACGACGCTCACCCTCTCGGGCGTTCGATGCTCCTCCGCGTAGTTCGGCGCGCCGGTCCATCGGTCGACCCAGACCCAGGCGTCGTTCGGGGATCGGTAGAGCACTCCGCCGTGGCCCAGGCGGGTGATGCGCAGGTTCGCCATGGCTGATCGGTCCTCCTTCTGACGCGGATCCTAGCCGCAGGACCGATGCCGGCGCAGTCAGCCGGGAACGAGCAGTCGGCCGGCCGAGGCGATCCGGCGCATCCATGGCAGCTCGCGCCGGATCGTCGTCTCCGGGCCGTGGCCGGGGAGAACGCGCACCGGCTCGGGGAGCTGGCGTGCGAGGCGCGCCAGCACCCGTAGCCCGTGGTTCCCGCCGGCGGGCGTGATCAGGACACCGGCGAGGGCGGGGTAGATCGCGAGCACACGCCGCACGATCAACGCCCCCATCGAGTGCCCGATGAGAACCGGCGGCGAGGGGAGGTCCACGATGGCTTGAAGGACGTCGTGCTCGTAGTCGCGGAACTTCCATCGCCGGATGCGGTCGGCGCCGTCGCTGTCGCCGTGCCCGCGCAGGTCCAGGGCGAGGCAGCGGTAGCTGTCCCGCAGCGCGAGGCACACGAGGTCCCAGGTGCGCGCTGTGAGCGCGCCGCCGTGGAGGAACAGCACGGCGGGAGCGCCCGCCGTGCCCCAGTCGAGATAGGGGAGGCGAAGGCGGTCGATGACCACGTCGGAACGTGTGGGCGTCACGACCTCGGACACCTGGACCTCCGAGAGTTGTGCGGCGCCTTGGAGGTGGGAGCGTTCGTCTTCGAGGGTGTGGGGAGCTGCTGGCGTCGGCACGTTACTTAGCGTACTCTCAGTAGAGATCCGATGCATGGA
>JAHWJH010000204.1 GCA_019348555.1 Actinomycetota bacterium | reverse complement strand
GGGGGTTCGCAAGAGGATTCGCACGTCGAGCAGCGGGCTCCATTCCTGCCAGTACCGGACGTCGAGCTCGATCATCTCCTCGAAGGAGAGACGGCTGCGACCGCTCACCTGCCAAAGCCCGGTGAGGCCGGGCTTGGTCGCCATCCGTGCCCACGCAGCTTGGTCGTACAGCGCTGCTTCCTCAGGGAGAGGGGGCCTCGGGCCCACCACACTCATCTCTCCTCGTAGGACGTTCCATAGCTGCGGCAACTCGTCGATGCTGAGGTTGCGCAACCACCGTCCGATCCTGGTCCTGCGGTCGTCGCCGACGATCTTGTAGATGCCTTCCTGACGCTCGCCCTCACCCCGGATGATTGCGGCGACGTAGGCCCGGTGCTCCTCGTCGTCGTCGTCGCTTCCCAGTCGCATCGAGCGCAGCTTCACGATGCGGAACGGGCGCCCACCGAGACCCACACGCGTCTGGACGAAGAAGGCGCCGCCGGGGCTCTCGACCATGATGGCGACGGCGGCAAGAACCAGGATGGGAAGTGTGGCGACCAAGGCGACCGTGGCTATGACGATGTCGACGACCCGCTTGAACAGCCGCCCCAACGGCGGCAGAGCGGCAGGCACGGCCACCGGGGCAGGGAAACCGACGTGGTGATAGGCGCTCGAGGCCGTGCCAGCGATCATGAGTCATGCACCTTTGGTGGAGACGTGATCCGGCCCAGCCTCAGGCTCGAGGCGCACGCCGGCGGAGGTGCAGAGCCAGACCCCCGGCGGCGATAGCGCCGAGACCCATGGGGGCTGTACCCACGACGTCACCGCCGGTAACCGGCAGGGCCTGTCCGGAGCCGATCTGTCCCAGCGCCCCGTGGGATCAACAGTGGGTCACGACTTCTTGAAAGCCTCTGCATCTCGGTCCGCCTTCCCGCCCACCCTTGAATTCGACGTCCTACCGGGCTGTGGTTCGGGCCCGAGCTGCAGTGCTCTGAGGGTACTGACGCCTCAGTGATCGAACCATGACGGTTGCACGACTTTTCCGGGAGGGGCGGTAAACAGACACCCCGCAGCCACAAGGTGCACGACGACCACCGCCCGGCCGCCTCTGTTTCGTCAACCGGCGCGCCGGCCACGCCCCTCTATTTGCTGTCGGGGTACGGGGTGAACTTCGAGCACAGGGCGGCCACCTCGTCGCGGACCGCCGTCACCTCGGCGTCGTCGTCCCGGCCCCGCAGGGCCCGGGCCAAGAGGCCGGCGATGGTGGCCATCTCCTCGGTCCCCATGCCGGCGCTGGTCATGGCCGGGGTGCCGAGGCGCAGCCCGCTGGTCACGAAGGGCGACCGGGGGTCGTAGGGGATGGTGTTCTTGTTGCAGGTGATCCCCGCCCGGTCGAGCACCTCCTGGGCGGCCTTGCCCGTCAGCTCGGCGTCGAAGGGGCGCAGGTCGACCAGCACGAGGTGGTTGTCGGTACCACCTGAGACCAGGCGGAAGCCTTCACCGGCCAGGGCCCGGGCCATGGCCTCGGCGTTGGCCACCACTTGGGCGGCGTAGGCGGCGAACTCGGGCTGGGCGGCCTCGAAGAACGCCACCGCCTTGGCCGCGATGACGTGCTCCAGCGGTCCCCCCTGCAGGGTGGGGAACACGGCCTTGTCGATGGCCTTGGCGTGCTCCTCGCGCGACAGGATGCAGCCGCCCCGGGGACCTCGCAGGGTCTTGTGGGTGGTGAAGGTGACCACGTCGGCCAGGGGCAGCGGGTTGGGATAGGCGCGCCCGGCGATGAGCCCGGCGTAGTGGGCGGCGTCGAAGAGGAAGTACGCCCCCACCTCGTCGGCGATCTGGCGGAAGGCTTCGGTATCGATCAGCCGGGGGTAGGCGGTGGCGCCGGCGATGATGAGCTTGGGCCGGTGCTCCTTGGCCAGGTCGCGCACCTCGTCGTAGTCGATGCGCTCGTCGGACTGCGTCACCCCGTAGGTGACCCCCTGGTACCACTTACCGCTGATGTTGACGCCTTGGCCGTGGCTCAGGTGGCCGCCCTGGTCGAGGCGCATGCCGAGCAGGGTGTCGCCCGGCTCCAACAGGGCCAGGCACACGGCCAGGTTGGCGTTGGACCCGGAGTGGGGCTGGACGTTGGCGTGGTCGGCACCGAAGAGGGCCTTGACCCGGCGCCGGGCCAGGTCCTCGGCCTGGTCGATGAACTGGTTGCCGCCGTAGAAGCGCCGGCCGGGGTAGCCCTCGGCGTACTTGTTGGTCAGCACCGAGCCGGTGGCGGCGAGCACCGCCGGTGAGGTGAAGTTCTCCGAGGCGATCAGCTGCAGCGTGGTGTTCTGGCGGTTGGTCTCCCGCTCGAGGATCGACCACAGCTCGTCGTCTCGTGGGGCGCTCACGGGCATGGTCGGTCGTGCTCGAGGGCGGTGATCTTGTCGACGCGCTCGGCGTGGCGCCCTTCCTGCCAGCTGGCCGACAGGAAAGCGTGCACTGCCTCCTGGGCCACCTCCGGACCGACGAGCCGGGCGCCCAGGCACACCACGTTGGCGTCGTTGTGCTCCTTGGCCAGGCGCGCCGAGGTGACGTCGTGGACCACGGCGGCGCGTACACCGTCGACCTTGTTGGCGGCGATGGAGATGCCGATGCCGGTGCCACACACAGCCACGCCCAGCTCGCTGTCGCCGGCGGACACGGCCCGCCCGACCGCCGCCCCGAAGTCGGGGTAGTCGACCGACTCCGAGCCGGTGGTTCCCAGGTCGTCGACCTGGTGCCCGCCCTCCTGGAGGAACTCGACGAGCTCCTTCTTCAGCGGCAAGCCGGCGTGGTCGGATCCGATGGCGATGCGCATGTCTCAGCCCTTCCTGGTGGTGGTCGCTCCGACCGACGGAGCGGCGGGTGCGAACGCCAGGCCGACGAGCTCGTCGATGAGCT
>JAHWJH010000203.1 GCA_019348555.1 Actinomycetota bacterium | reverse complement strand
ACGCCTTCACGCAGGCTCGCCTTGCCGTTGGCGTCGAACTCGATGGGAAGGTTCTTGAAGCACATGTGCCCTCCTCGTGAGGGGGGCGGTGCGTCACGTTCGGGAAGAACCGGTGGTCAACCCCCGAGATCCGCGGGAGCGAGATCGATCGTTTGACCGAGAGGTTCCGCCCTCCTCACTTCCTCTAGTATGTGCTGGAAATACTATAGATCGGTTGACGGGTGGTCAACGGGGTTCTCCGCGTTGTTCGGCACAATGGGGCCGGCCGAAGGAACGCAAAGCGGTGCGGGGAAACGGGGATCATCGGATGTCAGACGCCAGTGACGGGGAACGTGCGTTGCTGCAGCGCCGGGCCCGAGCCCTGGGGGACCCCACCCGATTCCGGATCTTCCGGTGCATCGTCGAGTCGCCCGAGCCACTCCGTGTCGCGGAGATCACCGAGCAGCTCGGCCTCAACCACAACGCCATCCGCCAGCATCTGGCCAAGCTGCGTGAGGCCGGCCTCATCCGGGAGGAGCGTGTCTCCAGCGACGGTCCCGGTCGACCGCCGCTGCAGTACCGGCTGGCCACCGAGGTGGCGGGCACCTGGGGGACGGCCAGCCCCTACGAGGACCTGGCCCGCCTGCTCCTGGAGCTGCACAAGAGCGATCGGTCACCGCGTGAGGTGGCGGCGGAGGTCGGGCGCGCCCTGGTCCTCCCCGAGTCGCCCAACGGCTCGCTCGAGCACCTCGAAGCGGAGATGGCCCGGCGAGGGTTCGAGCCCCGGCGCGTCGACCACGGTGCCGAGCTGGAGGTCGTCTTCGGCCGCTGCCCCTACGAGGCGTTGGCGGGCACGGACCCCGATGTGGTCTGCGAGCTGCACCTCGGTCTGTCCGAGGGCATCGTGGCGGCAACCGGCGCCGACGTCGAGGTCACCCAACTGGTGGCCCACGACCCCGAACAAGCAGGCTGCCGGCTGAGGATCCGCTCCACCCAACCCACGTCGGAGTCGGCCGGCGACTGATCAGCCGGCGTTCGTGGTGCTCATCGTTCAGCCCACCGGGTGGTAGAAGCGGAAGAACGGGTGCTCGATGGGCAGCACCTCCACGTCGGAGAACCCAGCCTCTTGGGCGTAGCGGCGGAACACGTCCGGTCGCATCACCGTGCCCGTGGCCGCCGACGACTCGGCGTCCCGCCCGACCGGAAGGCAGTGCAGGATGCTGAAGCCGTACAGCAGTCGCTCGATCGGGTCACCGCTGGGCTCGAAGGACTCGGCCGCCTTCTCGTCGATGACGAGCACCGTGCCGCCGCCGTCGGTGGCCCGGCGCATGGTGGCCAGCGCCCCCACCGGGTCGGCCAGGTCGTGGATGACCTCGCAGGTGAACACCAGGTCGTACCGTGTCCCCGGATCGGGCTGGCGCAGGTCCCGAAGGTCGAACTGCACACGGTCGGCCACGCCGCGCGCCGAGGCGTGCTCGCGGGCGGCCGCGATCGAGGCGTCGTCGAGGTCGTAGCCGTCGACCCGCACGCTGGGGTAGGCCTCGGCGAGGTAGATCCCCGCCCAGCCCTCACCACAACCGAAGTCGGCGATGCGCAGCGCCTCGCCGGCCTCCAGCCTTCGATGCACCTCGGGCAGTGCCGGCAGCCACTCGGCGGCGAAGGCGTTGGCGAACATCGGCCGGGTGAACCCGGCCTGCATGTCGTGCAGGCCGTAGCTGGCGAAGGGAACGCCCGCTCCCGTGCGGATGGCGTCGTGGACGAGCTGGAGGCTGCGGGCGATGACGGGCGGGATCTCCAGCAGCCCACCCACGTAGGCCGGGTGCTCCTCGTCGAGAAGGGCGATGGCGTGGGCTTCGGGCAGGCGGTAGCGACGCTCGGTCGCCGGTGCGGCCGGGTCGTCGACGGAGAGCACTCGGGCGACGGCCTGGTGTTCCAGCCACTCCTGGGCGTAGCGCTGGTCGACGCCGGCCCGCTCGGCCAGCTCGGCGACGGTCAGCCCGGCTGCGCCCCGCAGCGCGGTGTACAGGCCCAGCGAGCGTCCCAGCCAGGCGACGGAGAGCTCGGCGGCGCCCAGGGCGGCGCCGAAGAACGACTCGGCAAAGGCCTCGAGCTGCTGGTCGAGGTCGGTGGTGCTCGCTTCCACGGTGGTCATGGCTTCCTCCTTCTGGGTCGTCTCGATGAGGAGGCGCCAGATCGAGCCTGGCGATGCCAGATCAGCGGTGGCGATGCCCGACCACGGTCCACTCCACCGGGTGTTCGGGCTCGTAGGAGCACCAGTACCCGGTGCGGACCGAGCAGCGGAGGTGGCGCCCGAGCACCGGGTGCAGGGCCTCCACCCGGTCGATGGTGGCCTTCACCCGGGCCGAGACCGCCTTGCGCAGGCGCTCGTCCGGGTCGCTGCCACTGGTTCGGGGACGGCCGGCCAGGCCGAACGCCGTGGTGAGCTGCTCGATGAGGGCGTCCCGCTCGCCGGCCACCTGCTCGGCCCGGGCCGAGTCGGCGTGACGCTCGGCTTCGTCGAGCTCCTCGTCGAGGTCGCGCAGCCGCTGGCGGTACTGGGTGACCGCCCGGTGGTCGAGGGCGGCGTCGGTGGATGCCGGCGCCAGCACGCCGTCGACCCCTTCCAGTGCTCGCACGTGCACCGGGCGCCCGGGCTGTGACGGGTGCTCACCGTGGACGACCCCGCGGCGCCGGCGGCCGAGCGCCGCTACCACCTGCCCGAGGCCCACGCCATCGCCCTGCTCGACGAGGAGCACCCCGCCTACGTGGGCGGGCTGGTCGAGATCCCGCCGGTCATCGCCCGCAGTCTCGAGCTGGTCCACCACGCCATGCGCACGGGCGCGGGCGTGCCCTTCGCCAGCTACGGGCTGCACGACATGCAGGCGGCGTTCACCCGTCCCATGTTCGCCAGCTCGTTCGCCACCGAGTGGCTGCCGGCGCTGCCCGAG
>JAHWJH010000202.1 GCA_019348555.1 Actinomycetota bacterium | reverse complement strand
AGCGCCTCGGCGGCGACATCATTCAGCTCGTCGTCGGAAAGCCGGACCAGCAGTGTCAGCGCCTTGTTGCTCAACATCGGCAGCCGCTCGCGCATGGCGGCCTTCTGCTCGGGCGGGTTGGCCTTGCGGCCGTCCTTGTCGGTCTGCCGCGCGTCGGCCACGGCTGCAAACGCGTCACGCACGCGTTGCACGATCGCCGCCTTCGCCTCCTGGTCGTCGACGAGGACCGCTTGGGCGGGGTGGTCACCACGGAGTCGGGCGCCCAGGACCTCCCCGTGCAGGGCCTGCCCGCAGAGATCCGACAGCTCTTGGCCGAGGTCTCGTTCCCCCAACCGCCAGAGCTCCCAGGAGGCTGATGACCCGGCGGAGGCGTCGATCGGCGGGCAGGCGAGGCTGGTTGGGCGATCAGCCTCCCTTCGACGCCGCTCCTCACGTGCACTCGGAGGTCGCCAGCTCGAGGGCGACGCGAATACGGCCGAGGACCTTGCCGCCTGGGGTTGCCGGCTCCGCATCGACGAGTGCCGAGCCCCAGCCCGACCCCTGTGCCAAGGTCGAGGCATGGACGTCCTTTCCAGCCGGGTGCTGCTGCGCCCCTCCCAGTTGGAGCGCTCGATCGCCTTCTACGCCAGCACGCTCGGACTCGCTGTGTACCGGGAGTTCGGGGAGCCGCCACATCGCGGTGTGGTGTTCTTCCTCGGCGGCGGCTTCCTCGAGGTTTCGGGGCGCTCCTGCTCCGGACCCGGCAACCTCGAGCTGTGGCTGCAGGTCCGAGACGTCGACGCCGTGCACGCGGAGCTCGTGGCCAAGTCGGTGACGGTGCTCCGCCCGCCGGGCGACGAGCCGTGGGGCCTGCGAGAGTGCTGGATCGCCGATCCCGACGGCGTCCGCATCGTGCTCGTCCAGGTGCCCGAGGACCACCCGCTCCGGCGGCGGTGACCCCTTGCCGTGGATGGACTCCGGTTCCGGGGAGGGCTGCCCGGCGACGAGACCGAGATCAGGTGCCCGAGTCGGGATCCGCGCCGGGTGGGATGTCGGTGGGACCGACGTCGCCGACGATGTTGGGGTCTTCGACCCCGACGCCGGTGTGACGCATCCGGTCGATGACGCTGTCGTCCTGCTCGAGCGCCTCGTCGGGCAGGTCCTCGCTGGGAAAGGGTTCCTCGGGAGGCAGGCCAGCTCCGGCGTCACTCATGCCAGGGTCCTTTACCCGGCCGGCTCAGGTTCGACCCTGCTGTCAGGGCGCTGGTGCACCGGTCGTCCCTCGGACGCTCCGTCGCCCTGGACTTCACGGCAAGGAGATGGTGCCGTCCGCGTCGAGCTTCCAGGCAGGGTTGTAGGCGATCTCCCAGGGGTGCCCCCCGGGGTCGATGAAGATCCCGGAGTACCCGCCCCACGCCGTGGGAGCGCCGCGTCGTCCGATGGAGGCTCCAGCCGCTCGAGCTTCGGCGAGCACCGTCTCCACCTCGTCGGGTGAGCCCACGTTGTGCGCGAGGGTGACGCCACCCCATCCGCCAAGGTCGACGACCGTGCTGTCTGCCGCCGCCTTGGACCGGTCCCACAGTGCGACGACGATCGGTCCTGCCTGCACGAACACGACTTCGCCGTCGGGGGAGACCCCGGTCCAGCCGAGGGCTTCGTAGAAGCGGCGGGCGGTGTCGACGTCGCGGTAGCCGAGGGTGACGAGCGAGATGCGCGGTTGCACGCCGCAATCCTGACACCGGCGTAGCGCGCCCGCTTCCCGCCCGAGGCGCGCACCGCCGTCCGCAGGCCCTCGAATGAGGTCCTCACCGCGTGCGGAGGCACGACCCCCTCGGGGGAGGAAACGGGCGTCGTCGGCCTCCATCGACGCCTGCGCACTGGCCCCAGGTCACGCATTCCGAACCGTCATGCCCCTCCCCTGACCTCCTGCACGACCCAGGTGTTGCCTTCGGGGTCACTGAAGGAGAGGAACGAGCCATAGTCGGTGGCGCTCAGGATCGGGCCCCGACAGCTGTCTTCCCGACTCGAAGTGGAAGATCTCCCCCCACGCCCACCCTCCGACGTCACGGTGGAGCCGCGCAGCGGGAGCGGGCAGCGGAGATCGATCGGGCCGGGTGCCGATTGCCAGGACGTTCCACCAAACTCGCAGCATCAACCGGCTCCACGAGTGAACGAACCGCCCCGGGTCTGGCGGAGGCTCCAGCCTTCACCCCCGTCGTCGCCTCGACGTACGGGTCAACCGTGTCGTCTCGGCTTAGTAGGTGGCCCCGATGTCGGCTCGCTTGAAGTTCAAGGCCGCCTCTCTGACCTCCCGGCGAAACGTGTCGGCGTCCATACGCCCGGCGAGGAACTCGATGGCCAGCGCTTGCGTGGCCGCCGAGATTTCCTGCCCCTCGAGGCGAGCGCTGGCGATGACGTTCTCCAGATCCAGCCGATCTTGGTCGCTCAGCTCATTCATGTCGCTCCTTGTCATGCTATTCGGCTCTTGGGACCCGGGCCGCTCTGGCCCGAGAGCCGCCGCGGACCTGCTGGTCCCCGGCGGGCCGTTCGATCAAGAAGCCTGCTGGCAGAACCGCTGCGCCATCATCCGGGAGTGCACGAGGCGCACTCGCCAGACTGGCCCGGGCCGGCTGGCGCTCGGTGAGCGGTGGGACCCAGGTGCGCACGGCGTAGCCGCCCTCGACGTGACCGCGTACGACGCCGTCTACGTTGCCTTGCCAGGAGCCCTCGACTGCGAGCTGGTCACTGGGGACGAACGCCTAGCCAACGCGCCCAATCCGAGAGGTTTCGCTCGGGTCTTGCCGTGAAGGAGCGACCAGCCAGGCATGGCGAGTCAATCGCTTATTGGTCGCCGTTCCTTCGAGCCCGATTAGTGCCCAACTCGTGCGGTATGAAGGCGGCTTCGCGCCAGTAGCGACAGTGTTGGCGTAATCAACGCGCAAACATGGACGCCCACAAGGGAGCGGCGCGATGCTGGCCGTGGCGTTCCT
>JAHWJH010000201.1 GCA_019348555.1 Actinomycetota bacterium | reverse complement strand
GTCCTTGTCGTCGTCTCTGTCCTTGTCTTCCTTGTCGTCCTTACCACACTTGTCCTCTTGGTCTGCCGAGGCAGTACCGGAGAACAAGGTCAGGACCAACAACAGGGAGATCGCGGAAAGGACCACGGCAAACAAGCTTCGTTTGCGAGGTCTGGGAGCCATACGACGGCTTCCATCAAGGTCTCTGTTCATGGTGTTTCGTGTCATAGTGTTTCACCTCCCCCCCGACTGGGATCTAGCCGTCGCTCGCAGCACGAAAGTGTCCTGCGCTTCTTGACTGAGCCAGAGCCCGCCATCCCGGCGACCACCGCCTCGTGTCGCCGCGCCGCTCCACCTGCGAAGGGTCTGGAGCTCGCCCGCACGAACTTGCCAGTTGTAGATGGTCGGTCCGGCCCTGTCAAGCACCGAACTTCCACGCCTGCAATTTCCCGCCTGTGCTTCAGGCGGGAACCCGAGCCAGAGGGTGATTCAGCCCTCGGCGGGCTCGGCCGCGTCCGGTCGGAAGCGAGGTGTGTCCTGGCGCTCGGCCCAGAGCGACGGCGCCTCCGCCGCCGGCTCGGCGCCGTCAGGCTCCTCGGAGCTGGAGGGTGGGTCGTGGCGTGGGGGTGGGTCGGCGGGAGGCGACGGCGGCAGTGACGGGGAGGACAGTCCGTCCGACTGCGGCGGCAGGGCAGCAGGACGCGCAGCCGTCGCCGTCGGCGGGTCCTGCCCGACGGAGTTGACCTGGGCCGAGAGGTGGTCGATCGATTCGATCGCCCGGTGGAGGCCTCGCGAGAGGGCGTCGGCCCGGGCAGCGCCTCGTTCGGCGGCCTCGACCCGGTCGGGGAGGTCCCGGTAGTTCGAGACCTGGGTGGACAGCCGGTCGAGGCGCTTGCTGATGCTGGAGAGCACCTTGTCGGTCGGCGGGGTCTTGGACTCCTCGAGCGCCTCGAGGCGCTTCGGCAGGTCGCCCAGGGCCGAGACGTCGGTAGAGATGCGTTCAAGGCCCTGGACCAGTCCGTCAAGCACGCTCTCGAGCGCAGCGACGCGATCGGATTGGACCGACGACTGACCTTCGACGGCTTCCTCGACGGAGGTAACCCGCTTCGACAGCTGGTCGACCTGCTCTGCCGCCTTGGCCATGCCAGCGACCTGGTCGGCCGATGGCCTCGAAGCTTGTTCGAGATCCGTTACCCGACTGGCCAGCGTGGCCAGATCGCGGTCGGTGGAGGTGCGTTTGGCCTGCTCCAACGCCGTCACTCTGCTCCCGACCTTGCCCAGGCCGGCCATCTCACCGGTCAGCTTCTTGAGCCGGTCGGCGTCGGCGGTCCGGCGCTCCAGGGCTGCCTCGACGGCCGCCATGCGCGCGGGCAGGCCCTGGAGGCCCTGCACTTCGCTCACCAGGCGGTCGAGACCAGCCGCGAGGCTGCCCACGGCGGTGGAGACGGCGTCGAGGCGGACGTTCGAGGACACGGGGTCGACGCTGCGAGCGGCGGCGGCGGTCTCCAGCTCATGCACCTTCTCCCACAGGTGGTCGAGCATGACCATGGTCGACGTGTCACCAGCGCCCGTTCCGTTGGTGGCAGCTTCGATGGCGGCGGTCTCCACGGGCAGCGCCTGGTGCGCGAGGACTTGGATCAGCTCGGCGCGTCCTCGCCGCACCGGCTCCTCGGTGGGCTTGACCCGTACGGTCACCGACCGGGGACCCCGGGCGAACACGTCGCCGCAGCCGGCGAAGCGACCGGCGCAGACGGCGCCGCATTGCCCGCACGTGCACGACGACGCCCCGGCCACCATGGGGTGGTCGCAGCCTTCGACGATCTGAGGTCCGAACTCATGGCACCAGCCCACGACGCGATGCTACCGACTACCGGAGGCGGCCGGAACCGTCCATCGGCCCGGTGCTCGATTCGGGACGCACTCTCCGCTCAGTGCGACGCTCCGGCGTAGCGCCTGCGGTTGACGATGCGGCGCAGGTCGTCCTCGAGCGCCATGCCGCCCTCGACCTTGCGGCGGAACCACCGCATGCCGTCGGCCGTCTGGATGGGGGAGCGGAGGAGGTGGTACGGGTCGGTGGCGCCGTAGTGGTTGGGGCGGGTGCCGGCGACGGCGGCCGAGGAGAATCGGGCCCGCACGGCGGCCGCCGCCCCCGGCGAGCCGGGGAGGGCCTTCGGGTAGGCGAAGTGCCGAGGGGTGGCGCCGAGCCGGTCCTCGATGAGTGCGATGGACCGGTCGAGGTCGTCGGCCACCAGGCCGGGGTCGAGGCGGTCGAGCAGCACGTGGGTGTGGGTATGGGAGCCGACGGTGACCAGCCCGCTGGCCATGGTGTCGGCCAGAGCCGACCATGACAAGGTGGTGGCGTCGGGGGCGAAGGGCCGCCCTGCTTCGATGGGGTCGGTAGCGAGATACAGCGTGGCGGGCAGGCGGAGCCGCTCCAGGACGGGAACGGCGGCGTCGGCGAAGTCGCCGGTGCCGTCATCGAAGGTGATGACCACCCGAGGAGGACCTTCGGGGGCGGTCGGCGAGCCGAGCAGCGTCAAGGCGTCGTCGAGGCTGACCACACCGCCCGTGGCCGCCAGCTGCTCCATCTGCTCGGTGAACAGTCCGAGCGGGAGGTCGACAGCCGAGGTCGAGCTACCCCCGACGCGGTGGTACAGGAGCACGACGAGGCCGCTGCCCGCACCCCGCACAGGGTCGGCGGCGGCGGCAGCGATCTTCACCAGGCGGGCGAGGGTGGTGGTGGGCATAGGTCCTCCCTGGTTCGTCGTCGCTCTGGTCGGGGCGGTGGCGCCACGAGCACGAGCAGTGCCCCCAGGACCACGAGCACGGTGGAGTGCAACACCGCGGCAGCCGTCGGGCTGAGTCGCTTGACGACGAGCACCAGGAGTGCCAGCAGCAGCGGCACGCCGATCGTGAGCATCAACGCCACGCCCACGACGTCGATCGGGGTGGCGTCGTGCGCAACCAGGAACGCCGCATTGCGCCCGAGCAGGTCGAGCAGAGGTTGCGCCACC
>JAHWJH010000200.1 GCA_019348555.1 Actinomycetota bacterium | reverse complement strand
CCAATATTCATCTCCCGGTTCTATGTAGGACGCATATAGATGTTTAATGGCTTGATTCCAGACGCACCGTAAAATGCCCGTCTGACCTGCTACTTCTTCTCGGACGGCCGGCAGGGGGCCGGCACGGCGCCGGCACGGGCACGGACCGGGATGCCGTTCCAAGTGGGTCCGCGGGCGCTCGCCGCTAGACCACGACCGGCGGCGGACCACGCGCTCTGCGTCGCCGTCCGGCGCAAGAGATCCGCAGGTTCGTCGGCCCGTCGCCCACAGGGTTGCGAAATTGCCCAGGACGTAAGAACATCAGGGCTCCGACGCGGGGTGGGCGGCCACCGCCCGCCCCGCCGACAAGAGGGGGACCTAGAACATGGAAGAGAAAGGCCTGAACGGCTCGCTGGCGATCGTTGCCGTGGGCGTCATCATCGGCCTTGTCGGCTTCGCCGTGGAGTCGCTGCGGTTCCTGCTGATCATTGCCCTGCTCGTCACCGTGCTCGGGGGCGGTATCGCCTTCTACACGGCCATGCAAGAGTCGTAGACGGCTCCTTTCGACCGGACGTCGTCCGGCACTCGGTCAGGAGGCTGGTGTGTGTGCCACCAGCCTCTTTGCCGCGCCGGTTGGCGTTCGTACAGCTTCACCTGGTCGAGGAGCCGGTTGCAGAACGCCCGATGATGCCCGGTCCCGTCTGGTGCCCGGGCAAGCCGGCGGACAACAACCCCCCGGCGAGCGGAGGAAGCCGCCACCACGGAGACGAGTCCATCCGGGAGCGCCGGCGGAAACCGGTCAGGAGAGGGTGGAGGCGAGGAAGTCCCGGATGCGGGTGAGCGCGTCGTCGTCGCGGTGGCCCGACCCGCTCGGTCCAGCGTGTTCCGACGATCCCCCGTGTTCGGAGGCGTCCGGCCGGGCGGGCGCGGCTCCCTCTGTTGGGTCGGTCACCATCAGGGTGTGGCCGGCATCGGGAGCTGCCAGCGCCTGAGCATCGTCGCCGAGCGCCCCGACGAGCGCCTCGGCGTCGACCGCGGAGATACCGGTAGCCCGTTCGCCGCGGACGACGAGGGCGGGAACGTCGACGCGACGGGCGAGAGCGACGGGGTCGATGGAGAACAGGCCACGGGCGTAGTCCCCTTGCCCGACCGGGAAGAAGCCTCGCACCGACGCCGGGAGGGCATCGGGCTCGGGCAGGTCCTCGCCCGCCAGCAGGCTCGCCACCACCGATTCCAGATCATCGACGTCCTCGCCGTGGCCCGAGTTGCGGAAGTCGTCGGCCACCACCTCGACGAGCGGCCTGCCCGGCACCGAGACCAAGACGATGCTGGCCACCCGGGGATCGGAAGCGGCCAGTTGCAACGCCACCAGGCCCCCCTCCTCGTGGCCGACCACGGCGATCCGCTGGCTGCCGACCTCGGCTCGCTCGCTGAGGAACGCCACGGCGGCGGCGGCGTCGGTCACCAAGTCGTCGAACGTCAGCTGGTCTCCAGGCGCCAGTGCGCTCTGGCCCGTTCCTCGCTTGTCGTAGCGCAAGGTCACCGTCCCGCTGTCGACCAGCGCGGCGCTGAGATCCCGGTACAAGGGGTCGGGACCCGTCGACGGTGGATACAGGGCGTCGCGATCGGTGGGTCCGAAGCCGGGAAGGACCACGACGGCGGCCAGGTCGTCGCCGGCCGCCGCGTCAGCGGGCAGGCCGAGGGTCGCTCCGATGGTCAGCCCGTCGGCGCCCTCGAACTGCACGTTGCGCTCGGCGGAGACGGGCGACACCGCTGGCGCCGAACCGCCGGTGGTGCGTCCCTCACCGCCGATCACCTGGGAGACGACGAGGCCTCCCAGCACCACGGCGAGCCCGCCACCCGCCAGCAGCACCCGCCGACGGCTTCCGCCGCCTTTCGCTGCGGTCCGGCCCGTGCACGTCTCGCACTTGAACCCAACCGGCGTCTGCACGATGCACTCGCCGCAGAGCGGCGCCGAGCACGTCGTACAAGAAGCGCGGGACTGTCGCCGACGGTGCTGCTTGCACGTCCGGGTCTCGGTGTGGGCACTCGTCATCAGCCCACCGGCGTCGGCGACACCCTGGTCACCGGCAACAGGAGCGCGTCGAGGGCGTCGCCCTCGAGCGTCTCCGCCTCCATGAGGGCGTTGGCGATCGCATCCAGAACGGCGCGCTGGCCAACCAGGATGCCCCGTGCCCGCCTCTCGGCCTCAGCCAGCACCTCCTGCACCTCGGCATCGATCTCCGAGGCGATGCGCTCGGAGTACCCGGCTCCGACCAGACCCTCCTTCAAGGCTCCGTTCACCAGAGGGCGCACGGTGAAGGGGCCCAGCCGGGCGCTCATCCCGAAGTCGGTGACCATGCGACGGGCCAGGGAGACGGCGGCGTCGAGGTCGCTGACCGCCCCGCTCGACAGGTCTCCGGTGACCACGTCCTCGGCAACCCTGCCGCCCAGCATGGCGGCGATGCGATCGAGGAGCTGGGTACGGGTCACCGACACCTGGTCCCCGCCCTCGGGGACCCACCAGGTGAACCCGCCGGCGTGGCCACGAGCCACGATCGAGAGCTTTCCGACACGGTCGGTCCCGGGCAGGGCGGAGGAGACCAGCGCATGCCCTGCCTCGTGGTAGGCGATGCGGTGACGGTCCTGCGGCGACAGGATCCGGGAACGGCGCTCGGGCCCGGCCATCAGCCGCTCGATGGCCTCGAAGAAATAGGGCATCTCGATCACGGAGGCACCGCGACGGGCGGCCAGCAGTGCCGCCTCGTTCACCACGTTGGCCAGATCAGCTCCCGAGAACCCGACAGTGCGCCGAGCCACCTCTTCGATGTCGACATCGTCGCTGAGCGGCTTGCCCCGGACATGGATGCGCAGGATGCCTTCACGGCCTCGGATGTCGGGGCGCTCGATGCTGACCCGACGGTCGAAGCGTCCGGGACGGAGCAGTGCCGTATCGAGGATGTCAGGGCGGTTGGTGGCCGCCAGCACCACCACACCGCTGCCCGACTCGAAGCCGTCC
>JAHWJH010000001.1:4628-56523 GCA_019348555.1 Actinomycetota bacterium | reverse complement strand
CAGGTGCTTCACCAGCACTCACCCTTGTCGAACCCGATGGGCCAGGACTTCAACTACGCAGAGGAGTTCAAGACCCTCGACCTCGACGCACTGAAGCGGGACATCTTCGAGGTGATGACGACGTCTCAGGACTGGTGGCCGGCGGACTACGGCCACTACGGGCCGCTCTTCATCCGGATGTCATGGCACGCCGCGGGAACGTACCGCATGGCCGACGGCCGGGGCGGTGCCGGCAGTGGCGACCAGCGCTTCGCCCCCCTCAACAGCTGGCCCGACAACGCAAGCCTCGACAAGGCGCGCCGGCTGCTCTGGCCGGTCAAGCAGAAGCACGGCCGGAAGATCTCCTGGGCCGATCTCCTGGTTTTCGCCGGCAACTGTGCCCTGGAATCGATGGGGTTCAAGACGTTCGGCTTCGCCTTTGGGCGAGAGGACGTCTGGGAGCCCGAGGAGATCTTCTGGGGCCCCGAGGACACCTGGCTCGGGGATGAGCGCTACAGCGGCGACCGGGAGCTCACCGGTCCCTTCGGCGCCGTGCAGATGGGCCTCATCTACGTGAACCCGGAGGGGCCCAACGGCAACCCCGATCCGCTGGCTTCGGCCAGGGACATTCGAGAGACCTTCCGTCGTATGGCCATGAACGACGAGGAGACGGTCGCGCTCATCGTCGGCGGCCACACCTTCGGCAAGTGCCACGGCGCCGGCGATGCCGCCAAGATCGGTGCCGAACCCGAAGGCGCGGACATCGCCCAGCAGGGACACCATCCCGTCGACGGCGACGACCAGCAGGGCGACGGACAGCGCGATCCGGCGGCGGTCCTCGGCGGTCGGGTGGTGGTGGGCGACAACGCCCGGGTCGAGGCCGGGGCCCACCTCGGCGAGTACACCGTGCTCGGCTCCAACGTCATGGTCCGCGCCGAAGCCGACCTCGAACGGGTGGTGATCCACGACAACGCCTACATCGGCACCGGGGTCCGCGCCGAGGGCACGGTCATCGGCCAATCCTGCGATCTGCGCGCCGGGGTGCGCTGCGAGGACGGTGTGGTGCTCGGCGACGAGTGCTTCGTCGGGGAGCAGGCCGTGCTCACCGCCGGGGTGAAGGTCTACCCGTTCAAGACCGTCGAGGCCGGCGCGGTGGTGAACTCGTCGCTGGTCTGGGAGAGCCGAGGGGCGCGCAACCTCTTCGGCGGCCATGGGGTGGCGGGCCTGGCCAACGTCGACGTCACGCCGGAGCTGGCCACCCGGGTGGCGATGGCCTACGCGTCGACCCTGAAGAAGGGCGCCACGGTGATCACCTCACGCGACTCCAGCCGCGCCGCTCGGATGCTGAAGCGAGCGGTCATGGCAGGGCTCAACGCCGGAGGGGTCAACGTCGAGGACCTGGAGGTGGCGCCGGTACCGGTCACCCGGTTCCAGGTCCGCTCCCAGGAGTCCCAGGGCGGCATCACCGTTCGGCTGGTGGCCGGCGATCCGCAGTCGGTGGTGCTGCGGTTCTTCGACGAGGACGGCATCGACATCAGCACCGACCTCTCCCGCAAGATCGAGCGGCTGTACTACCGGGAGGACTTCCGGCGGGTGTTCCCCGGCGACATCGGCGACATCTACTTCCCCGCCCGGGCGGTGGAGTTCTACACCGCCGCCATGATGGCGGCAGTCGACTACGAGCTGGTGCAGGGCCACGGCTTCAAGGTCGTCGTCGACTACGCCTACGGCACCACCGCCTTCGTGATGCCCAACGTCCTCGCCAAGCTGGGCGCCGAGGTGCTCGCCGTCAACCCCTACGCCTCCACGCCCCGCGCCAGCGCCTTCGACCGCACGACCTCGGCCGCCAACGTCGGCGCCCTGGTCCGCTCGTCGGGCTCACAGCTCGGTGCGGTCATCGACCCCGACGGCGAGCACGTCACCTACATCGACGACCAAGGTCACGTCCTGACCGACCTGGAGGCACTGCTGAGCCTGGTCCACCTCGTCGCCTCCACGTCGGGACCGGGGTGTCGCATCGCGCTTCCGGTCACGGCCAGCTCGGCCGCCGAGCGCATCGCCGGCGACCTCGGTGCCGAGGTGGTGTGGACCAAGGTCGCCACCGCCGCGCTCATGGCCGCCGCCTCCACCGGCGACGTCGCCCTGGCCGCCAGCATCGACGGCGGATTCATCTTTCCCGAGTTCCTCCCTGCCTTCGACGCCGTGGTCGCCTTCGCCAAGATGCTCGAGCTGCTGGGCCGCACCGGGACGCCACTGTCGAAGGTGGTCAGCTCCCTCGTGCCCACCCACGTGCAGCACCAGTCGGTGCGCACGCCGTGGGAGCAGAAGGGCGCGGTGATGCGGGCGTTGGTGGAGGACGTCCGCCGTCCTCTCGTGCTCCTCGACGGGGTCAAGGTCCTGTTCGACGACGGGTGGGTGCTGGCGCTGCCCGACCCGGAGGAGCCGCTCACCCACCTGTGGGCCGAGGCGCACACCGATGCGGACGCCTGCCGGCGAGTGGAGGAGTACGCCGACCGCATCAGTGCCATGGTCGAGTAAGGGCCACGGTTCCGGTATCGTCCCGCCCGTGGACGTCCCCGAGGACCTGCGCTATTCCCCCGACCACGAATGGGTCCGGGTGGAGGCGGGGCAGGTCCGGATGGGCATCACCGACTACGCCCAGGACGCCCTGGGTGACATCGTGTTCGTCCAGGTGCCCTCGGTGGGCACGGCGGTGACCGTCGGATCGTCGCTGAGCGAGGTCGAATCGACGAAGTCGGTATCGGAGGTCTACGCCCCGGTGACCGGGACGGTGGTGGAGGTGAACGACGACTTGGGTGACACCCCGGAGCGCCTCAACGAGGACCCCTACGGGAGCGGGTGGATCTGCGTCATCGATCCGGCCGATCCGAAGGAGCTCGACCGGCTCCTCGACGCCCAGGGCTACCGGGGACTCATCGACGGCTGAGGTCCAGGCCAGCGAGGATCACGTGGACGACGTCTTCTGCAACCAGTGCGGGCACGCCAACCCCGACAGCGCCAATTTCTGCTCGTCGTGCGGGGCGGTCCTCGACGTCCGTGGCCAGGACCACACCATCAGCCTGGCGCCCGTGGGTCCCGAGACCGGTCCTCCCTCCGACGAGGTGTCGGTCGCCCTCGACGAGCTGCCGGAGGGTACCGGCATGCTGGTGGTCAAGCGCGGCCCCGGTGCCGGCTCGAAGTTCGTGCTCGACCGCTCGGTGGTCTCGGCGGGGCGCCACCCCGACAGCGACATCTTCCTCGACGACGTGACCGTGTCGCGCCGCCACGCCGAGCTCCTTCGCCGGGGAACCGGCTATGTGCTGCGCGACGCCGGGTCGCTCAACGGGACCTACCTGAACCGTGAGCGCATCGAGGAGGCCACCATCGCCAACGGCGACGAGGTGCAGATCGGGCGGTTCAAGCTGGTGTACCTGGACACCTCCAGGCCGGAGCCGGCGTGAGCGAGACGATGCCCGGGGCGGAGTCGCTGTCGATCGGCGAGATGCTCGACCTGCTCAAGGGCGAGTTCCCCGACGTGACCATCTCGAAGATCCGCTTCCTCGAGAGCCAGGGTCTGCTCGACCCGGAGCGGACCGCCTCGGGCTACCGCAAGTTCTACCAAGCAGACGTCGACCGCCTGCGCTGGATCCTTCGCCAGCAGCGGGAGAACTTCCTGCCGCTCAAGGTCATCAAGGGTCGTCTCGAGGCCGAGGGCAGCGACGCCATGGCCGACGACATCCCGGCGCCGGCCCCGGCGGCACCGGAAGCGCCTGTGCCCACGCCGCCCCCGCCCGCTCCTGCGCCGGCGCGCGCCGACCCGCCACCGGCCGATCCCCCACCCGCCGCCCCCACACCGGCCGCCGCCGAGCAGGCGACAGCCGAGCAGGCGACAGCCGATGTGGACCCGGAGGCCGACGACGTCGACACCACCCCGGCCACCTACACCCGCGACGAGCTGGCTCGTGCCAGCGGCCTCAACCCCGCCGACCTCGCCCAGCTCGAGCGCCACGGCCTGCTCGTGGGCGGGGCGGTCGGTGGCCAGCTCTACTACGACAGCGATGCTGTGCGGGTGGCCCGGTTGGTGGCCGGCTTCGCCCGCCACGGCGTGGAGCCCCGTCACCTGCGGATGTACAAGAACGCCGCCGAGCGCGAGGCAGGGTTCTACGAGCAGGTGGTGCTGCCCCTGATGAAGCAGCGCAACCCGGCGGCGCGCCATCAAGCGATGAAGACGCTGGCCGACCTCTGTGATCTCGGAGCCGGCCTCCGTGACGTGTTGTTGCAGCGGGCCTTGCGAGGGGTGGGGGAGGCCGTTCCCGAGGCCAAGGGGCGCCGGCGCTCCTAGCGCCAGCGTGGTCGCCCGAGTCCTGCTGCCCAGCGACGCCCTGCACGAGCGGGTGGGGGAGCTGGGCCGTGGCATCTCCGAGGCGTGCGGCGACGGGGTGGTCCTGGTGGGGCTGCTCGACGGCAGCGTGTTGTTCCTGGCCGACCTGGTCAGGAACGTGAGCAGTCGGTGCGCCGTCGACTTCCTCGCCCTGTCGACCTACGGGCCCGAGGCCGGCAGGGCCCGGCTGGTGAAGGACCTCGACACCGACCTCGCCGGGCGCCCGGTGGTGGTGGTCAGCGACGTGGTCGACACCGGGCTGACCTCGACGTGGCTGCTCGGGGAGCTCGACCGGCGCCGGCCCCGCTCCCTCGACTTCTGCACGCTGGTCGATCGTCAGCACCACCGGCTCGTCCCGGTCCCGCTGCGCTGGGTGGGCGTCGAGGTCGGCGAGCAGTTCGTGGTCGGCTACGGGCTCGGCTACCGGGGTCGCTACCGCAACCTCGACCTCCTGGCCGCGGCCGATCTGGCGGAGCTGCGCTTCGATCCCGACGCCCATGTGGCCCAGCTCTACGGCACCGGCGGCTGAACTTCGACGATGAGGCCACGATCGACACATTGCCGGAACATCGAGACGGTAGGGTGCCTGGCGTGGTGCAGATGGAGCTCCTCGGGGTTCGCCTGGAGCTGCCCGCCAACGCCCCGGTGGTGTTGCTGCGAGAGCACGGCGGCGGCCGGGTGCTGCCCATTTACATCGGCCAGGAGGAGGCCAAGGCCATCGCCTTGGCCCTGGAGGGCGTCGCCACCCCCCGTCCCATGACCCACGACCTCATGCGTGACCTCATCGGCGCTCTCGGGGCCAAGGTCCAGCGCATCGTGCTCACCGAGCTGCGCGACAGCACCTTCTTCGCCGAGGTCGAGCTCGGGCTCGCCGGCGCCGTGCACAGGGTCTCCAGCCGGCCTTCCGACGCCATCGCTCTCGCCGTTCGAGTCAACGCGTCCATCTTCGCCACCGATGACGTGCTCGACGACGCCGGGGCCCCCGCCATCGAGGGCCCTCCGGAGGAGCAGGACCAGATCGTCGACGAGTTCCGTCAGTTCATCGAACACGTCAACCCGGAAGACTTCTCGAGCTAGCCGTAGGTCCTTGACGGCGGCCGGGGCGTGGCTAGGATGACACCGGCGTAATTCCAAGCCGCCCGCAGGTGGATGGGGGAGGGGCCTCGATGGTCGACGAAGGGTACCGGGGTCCGCAGGTCTGCGCGATCGTGGGCATCACCTACCGCCAGCTCGACTACTGGGCACGCACCGACCTCCTGCGCCCGTCGATCAACGACGCCCGGGGGAGCGGCTCGCAGCGCCGGTATTCCTACGGTGACCTCCTGGAGCTCAAGGTCATCAAGAGCCTGCTCGATGCGGGCGTCTCCCTGAGGTCGGCCCGCAAGGCGATCGAGTACCTGCGTGCCCACGTGGGAGGCGACATCGCCAGCGCCAACCTGGTGCTCAACGGGGCCACGTCGGTCCTCGTGCGTACCGGCGAGGAGATCGTCGACCTGCTGCGGACCGGCCAGGGCGTGCTCAACATCGTGCCGCTGGCCGGGGTGAAGGGGGAGGTCGACGCCGCCATCCTCGAGCTGCCGGCGCCGCCGCCCGGTCCGGCGACGACCACCACCGGGCAGCCGGCATCGGCAGAGTTCGACGGCGGCTCGGCGTCGGTGGCCTGGTAGCGGCGGTTCCCGCCGCCATGGGCGTCCGATTCGCCCACCCGTCGGAGTACGAGTTCGCCCGCCTGCTCGACTTCTACGGCGTCGCCTGGGAGTACGAGCCTCGCACCTTCGTGCTCGATCGCGACGCCGAAGGTCGTCCCACCCGAGCGTTCAGCCCCGATTTCTTCCTGCCCGAGCACGACTGCTTCATCGAGCTCACCACGCTGAGCCAGAAGCTGGTCACCAAGAAGAACGCCAAGGTCCGTCGCCTCCGCCAGCTCCACCCGGAGATCGACGTGCGGGTGGTCTACCGGCGCGACTTCTGTGCCCTGCTGGCGAAGTACGGGCTGGACGAGGCAGCGGCGGCGGTGGGGCCGGACCCGGCGGCGGATCCGTCCGTCGTCGGCTCTCGATGAGCCGGACCTCGCCCCTCGACGCCCAGCACCGCCGCCTCGGCGCCAAGATGGTCGACTTCGGGGGCTGGTCGATGCCCCTGTCGTATCCGGCGGGCACCGTCGCCGAGCACCGCGCCTGCCGTTCAGGGGTGGCCCTGTTCGACGTGAGCCACCTGGGCACGGTCCGCCTCCTGGGGCCGGGAGCCTTCGACATCCTCCAGGGAGGCTTGAGCAACGACCTGGGTCGCATCGCACCGGGGCGCACGCAGTACTCCCACCTGCTCGACCCTGCGGACGGGTCGGTGGTCGACGACGTCTTGGTGTGGTGGGTGGCACCCGAGCGCTTCGACGTCATGCCCAACGCCTCCAACACCGCCAGGGTGCGCCAGGCCCTCGGCGGGGACGACGTCACCGCCGATCGGGCGGTCCTCGCCGTGCAGGGCCCCGCCGCCCGGCGGGCGGTGGCTGCGGTGGAGCCGGCGGCGGCCGTCGTCGGGCGCTCGCGGGTCGCCGAGGTGTCGGGGCGCTTCGGCACCGTGGTGGTCGCCGGCACCGGCTACACCGGCGAGGACGGGGTCGAGCTGGCGGTTGCCGCCGAGGCCGCACCGGCGCTGTGGGATGCCCTGGTGGAGGCAGGGGCAGCTCCCGCCGGCCTCGGCGCCCGCGACACCTTGCGCCTCGAGGCGGGGCTGCCGCTGCACGGCCACGAGCTCGGCCCGGGGATCACCCCACTGCAGGCGGGGCTGTCGTGGGTGGTGGGCTGGGACAAGGCCGACTTCGCCGGAAAGGCGGCGCTGATGGCCGAGCGCGAGCGGGGGCCCCGACGGGTGCTCCGCGGGCTGCGCCTCGCGGGCCGGCGCCCGCCCCGCGAGGGGCAGGCGGTGCTGGCCCGGGGCCGTACCGTTGGCCGGGTGACGAGCGGGAACTTCTCCCCGATCCTGGAGCGGGGCATCGGCCTGGCGCTGCTCGCCCCGGAGGTCGTGGCCGGCCAGCCGGTCGAGGTCGACCTCAGGGGCACCCAGGCGCCCGCCGTGGTGGTCGATCCACCCTTCGTCCGGCGGAGCCGGGCGGGCGGGACGGGGCCGTGACGGCGGTGCCGGGCTACGTGCCCCACACCGACGCCGAAGTGGCGTCGATGCTCGGGCTCCTCGGCCTGCAGTCGCTCGACGAGCTCTTCGCCGTGATCCCCGAGGCCCTTCGCCTCGCCGCCGGGGCGCCGAGTGGCGACGGGGCCGGCCGCTACCTCGACCTGCCCGACGGTCTCGGCGAGCCCGACGTCGTGGCAGAGATGGAGCGCCTGGCCGCCGCCAACGTGGCCTGCACCGGGCCGGGGGTGGCCGCCGGCTCAGGGCTGGTGTGCTTCGCCGGCGGCGGCGCCTACGACCACGAGGTGCCCGAAGCGGTGCGGGCGCTGGCCGGGCGCTCGGAGTACGTCACCGCCTACACCCCCTACCAGCCCGAGGTCGCCCAGGGCGTGCTGCAGGCGCTGTTCGAGTACCAGACCATGGTGGCGCGCATCAGCGGCGTCGACGTCGCCAACGCCTCGCTCTACGACGGCGCCAGCGCCACCGTGGAGGCGGCCAACCTGGCGGCGGCGGTCACCGGTCGCAAGGGGGTCTGGGCCAGCACGGGAGTCCACCCCCACTGGCGGGCCACCCTGTCGACCTTCGCCGCCGGAACCGGCCTCGACGTCGTGGCCGCACCATTGCGGGGCGGGGTCACCGACTGGGGAGCGCCGCCGACAGGGGAGCTCGGCGCCGTGCTGGTGCAGTACCCCAACTACCTGGGCTGCCTGGAAGACCTCGATGCCGCCCGTCGGGCGGCCGACGACCACGGGGCGCTGCTGATCGTGGCGTTCGACCCGGTGGCGGCCGGCGTGCTGCGCACCCCCGGCTCGTGGGGGGCCGACGTGGTGGTGGGGGAGGGCCAGCCCTTCGGCACGCCGCTGTCCTTCGGCGGGCCCTACCTCGGGCTGTTCGCCAGCCGGCTGGAGCACGTCCGGCGCCTTCCGGGCCGCCTGGTGGGCGAGACCGTCGACGTGGAGGGCCGCACCGCCTACGTGTCGACCCTTCGGGCCCGTGAGCAGGACATCCGCCGCGAGAAGGCGTCCTCCAACGTCTGTACCAATCAGACGTTGATCGCCGTGGCCTGTGCCATCCAGCTGGCGTGGCTCGGCACGTCGGGGCTGCGGGAGCTGGCGCTGCGCTGCGCCCGGGCCACCCGCTACACCCGTGAGCGCCTGGTGGCCATCGAGGGGGTCGAGCCGCTGGCGGACGCCCCGACCCTGCGGGAGTTCGCCGTGCGCCTGAGCGTGGCGCCCACGGTGGTGGTCGAGCGCATGCTCGACGAGGGCTTCCTCGCCGGTGTGGTGCTCGGGAACGACCCGGCGGGGGAGCGCGACTACGGCAAGGGGCTCCTGGTGGCGGCCACCGAGCGCCGCACCCGTACCGAGATCGACGCCTTCGCCGACTCCCTGGCCAAGGTGTTGCGATGAGCGCCGCCCCGACAGAGCGCCGACCCGCCCCGGGGGGCCGGGCGGCCAGCGCTCCGGTGCTCGGGCGCGCCAGTGAGCCCACCGTGTTCGAGCTGTCCTCTCCCGGGCGGGTGGCCTGGTCGTTCCGGTCGTCGGGCCTGCCGCCGTGGGACGCCGACGAGCTGGTGCCGGCCCAGCACCTGGCGCCAGAGCCGGTGGCCCTGCCCGAGCTGTCCGAGCGCGACCTGGTCGCCCACCACACCCGCCTCACCTCGAGGCAGTACTCCGTCGATCTCGGTGCGTACCCGTTGGGCTCGTGCACGATGAAGTACAACCCCAAGGTCTGCGACACCGCCGCCGGTCTTCCTGGCCTGGCCCGGGTGCACCCGGCGGCGCCGGCGGCGGCCATCCAGGGCTGGCTCGAGCTGCTGGTGGCGCTCGAGGGGTCATTGGCCGAGATCACCGGGATGCACGCCGTGAGCCTCCAGCCCCCGGCGGGAGCGGCGGGCGAGCTGACCGGGTTGCTGCTCATGCGCGCCCACCACGCCTCCACGGCGACGCCGGCGAGCCCGCCCCGCACCAAGGTGCTCATCCCCGACTCGGCCCACGGCACCAACCCGGCGTCGGTCACCCTCGGGGGCTACCGGACGGTCACGGTGCCGAGCGACCACCGTGGCTGTGTCGACGTGGCCGCCTTGCGCCACCTGCTCGACGACGACGTCGCCGGCATCATGCTCACCAACCCCAACACCCTGGGGTTGTTCGAGGAGGACATCGCCGAGATCGCCGAGGCCGTCCACGACGTCGGCGGGCTCGTGTACTACGACGGGGCCAACCTCAACGCCATCCTCGGCGTCACCCGTCCAGGCGACATGGGCTTCGACATCGTCCATCTCAACCTGCACAAGACCTTCGCCGTCCCCCACGGCGGCGGAGGGCCGGGTGCGGGCCCGGTGGCGGTCACCGAGGCGCTGGCACCGTTCCTGCCCGGGCCCAGGCCCGTGGCCACCGGCGCCGGCTACGGGTGGCACACCCCCGCCCGCTCCATCGGGCGGGTGCACGGATGGCACGGCAACGCCCTGGCACTGGCCCGGGCCTACACCTACCTGTTGGCCACCGGGGGCGACGGGCTCCGCCGGGTGGCGGAGGCAGCGGTGCTCAACGCCAACTGGCTGCGCCAGCGCCTGCGCGGGCACTACGACATCCCCTACGACCGACCGTGCATGCACGAGTGCGTGGTGTCCGCCGCCGGGCTGCGCCGCCGCCACGGGGTGCGCGCCGTCGACGTGGGCAAGCGGCTGCTCGAGCACGGCTTCCACGCCCCGACCGTGGCCTTCCCCCTGGTGGTCGACGAGGCGCTCATGATCGAGCCCACCGAGACCGAAAGCCCCCAGACCCTCGCCGCCCTGGCCGACGCCCTGATCGACATCGCCGAGTCGGCGTCGCCCGACGATCACGCCGCCCCTCGTACCACGCCGGTCGGGCGGGTCGACGAGGCTCGTGCCGCCCGGCGCCTGGTCAGCACCTTCGATGCCCGACCGCGTTGCTGACGGTACGATCCGCGCCGTGCGAATGACGCTGGAGGACCTGCGCAATCCCGGCTTCGCCAGCCGGATGATGGGCTACGACCGCGACGAGGTCGACCGCCTGCTGGGCGCCGTCGCCGACTCGGTCGAGAAGCTCCAGCGGCGCCGCCAACGCGACGCGGCGGCAATGGAGGGTCTCACCCGCGAGGTGGCGGCCGCCACCAACCGGGCGCTCGAGGCCGAGCAGCGGCTGTCGGCCATGGCCGAGGAGCTCGCTGCCGTCGAGCACGCCGCTGCCGAGGCCGAGGCCCGGGCCGAGGCGGCCGAGGAGGCGACGTCGGCGGCGGTGGCCAAGGTCACGTCGGTGGTCCGTTGCTCGCCGGTGCCCGCACCGGATCTGGTCACCGCCGCCCAGGCGTCGGCCGATGCGATGGAGGTGCTCGGCGAGTTGATCGACGAGCCGCCGCCGCCGCATCCCGTGCCACTGGCCGTGCGAGCAGCGCGGGCCCTGGTGCTCGAGGCCCGGGCCCGTGCCGCCCAGATCGTGGCCGACGCCGAGGCGGTCGCCGGCGGCGGCTACTCGAGCAGCTCGGGCTCCTCGGCCACGATCCAGTCGTAGAGGGGCTGGAACCCGAGCCAACCGGCCGACGACGACCCCACCTGGCCGCGGGTGAAGCGGGCGGTCTCGGGATCGATGGCGACGGGGGTCCCGGCGGCTTCGGCCAGCAGCTGGGCGTGGCAGCTGCGGTCCATGGTGATGAACCACCAGGCCGCCTCGTCGACCGTGCGACCGACGGTGAGCAGGCCGTGGTTGCGCAGGATCACCGCCTTGGCGTCGCCAAGGGCATGAGCCACGCGCTTGCCCTCGTCGATCTCGCGGACCACCCCCCGGTAGTCGTCGTAGAGGCCGTGGTCGTCGTAGAAGACGCAGGCGTCCTGGGTGAGGGGGTCGAGCCGGCGCCCGAGCGTCGACCACGCCTTGCCGTGCAGCGAGTGGGCGTGGGCGGCGGCCACGCAGTCGGGCCGGGCGGCGTGCACCTGGGAGTGGATGGCGAACGCCGCCGTGTTGACCCGGGCCGTGCCCGCCACCACCTCGCCGTGGGCGTCGACCAAGACCAGGTCGGAGGTCCGGAGGTGGCCGAACCAGCGGGCGAAGGGGTTCACCCAGAAGTGGTCGGGTCGTTCGGGGTCGCGGGCGCTGATGTGACCGGCGATCCCCTCGTCGTAGCCGAGGCGGGCGAAGATGCGGAACGCCGCCGCGAGGCGTTGCTTGCGGTGCTGGCGCTCCTCGTCGGGCGTGGTGAAGTCGGGAGGGCGGAGGGGCTCGGCGGTGTCCACCCCCGCAACGCTACGGCGAAGGGGCGTCAGCCCTCGTCGCGGTGCACGGTGTCGGGGGAGAACGCCGGGAGGCACACGGCGACGTAGTCGGCCCCCTCGTCGTCTGGGGTGGCGTAGCGCACCCATTCTCCTGCGGGGACGACCACCGCCTGGCCTGCCGACACCGCCAGCTCCCCTGCCTCGCTGGTGACGACCAGCCGGCCGCGCAGCACCACGGTGAACTCGTCGAACGCCGGGGTCTGGCCGGGTTCCTCCCACCCACCGGGACTGCGCATGTGGGCGACGCTGAGGCGTTGTTCGCCGGTGGTGAGGCGCCCGACGTACTCGTCGATGATCTTGGGCTTGGTGCCGGCGGCCGCCACCCGGGTCGGCTCGGGAATCAGGCGAGGCGTCATGGGGCTCCTGTCGCAGGCCGCCGCGGCGGCAGACTCCTGGGATGGGCGAGGATGACGCATGAGCGACGCTCCGGGCCAGTTGCGCTTGTACGGGGAGCTGGCGCAGTGGTGGCCGCTGTTCGTGGGCCGCCGCCCGCCGCCCTGACGAGTCGATGTTCCCCTCCGGGGGATCTAGCCGGCCGCACCGTCGGCGGTGGCCGAGCGGAGCTCCGCTGCCGAGGGCAGCGAGCCAAGAGCGTCGGCGAAGGCGGCCGCCACCCGGCGATGGCCCTCGGTGCTCGGGTGGAACCCGTCATCGGCGACGAGCGCGTCGTCGATCCGGCCGCCACTGCTGGCGTGGAGGTCGACCACCACGGCGCCCTGCGCCTCGGCCACTCGGGAGATGGCGGCGTTGAACGCATCGACGCGCTGGGCGATGAGCTCCGAGGAGGGCAGGCGGAAGGGCAGCAGGCAGCCGCTGCCTCCCGGCAGGCAGGCCCGCACGAGGGGGAGGTCGCCCACCGGGGGAGTGTTGGCGACGAGCACCTCGGTGGCCCCGCCTCGCCGCAGGGCACCGACAAGGGTGGCGAGGTCGCGCTCGTAGTGCTCCACCGGCACCTGGCGCAGGAGGTCGTTGACGTTGAGCCACACCGTGACGAGTCGCGGCTCCTCGGCAAGGGCAGCCTGCAGCTCCTGGTCCAACGCCTCCCGGACGGTCACCCCGCTCACGCCCACGTTGACCAACGTGGCCGAGCGGGGGAGGGCCGTGCGGTAGAAGACGCTGGGCCACGACTCGGTGGCGGGGTCGTCGGCGCCGATCCCGACCGTCTCGCTGGCGCCCACGGCGACGTAGGTGAACGGCGGCGGCAGCGCCTCCGCCTCGAGCGTCTCGGGCGGGCCGCCGGCGCACGCGCCGGCCAGCAACGCCACGACGGCCAGGGCGACCAGGAGATGCGCGCTCACGTCGTGGTTCACCACCGCACCGACGCCGCGGGCGATGGCCCAGCCGAGCACCGTGCCGGCCATGCCACGCCCAGGTCGTCGGCGACGACGAGAGCTCGCCCGCAGGGCTCGTAGCAATGCGAAAGGTTCCGAACCCGAACCGCCGCGCCGGCACCGGCACCGGTGGCGGTACCGGCCTCGGCGGGCGCGGACGGCGCGACGGTCGTGCCCGCGGACGTCGCCGCCCGGATCATCCGGACAGTCTGGCGGCCCGACAGCCGCATCGGTCCGGGCCAGCTGGAAGACTCTGCGCCACGTACGCCGAGGCGGGGAGACCCGGAATGGTCACGACGAGCTACCGACGTCGCCCCCGGCCTCTGGCGCTCGTTGCGGCGGTCGTCGGTGCCCTGGCTCTGGTCGGCTGCGAGGACACCGCCGGCGAGGAGCCGCCCGCCTCGAGCGGCCCGCCGACGATCGAGGAGCTGGTGGCCGGCGACCGGCCGCTCAACGTCGCCCACGCCGGCGGCGATCAGGCGCACCCGCACTCGACGCCGTTCGCCTTCGCCGAGTCGGTGCTCGAAGGTGCCGACGTCCTGGAGCTCGACGTGCAGCTGACGGCCGACCGGGTGTTGGTCGTCCACCACGACGAGACGGTCGACCGGACGACCGAGGCCACGGGCCCGGTGGTCGAGCGAACCCTCGCCGAGCTCCAGGCGCTCGACGCCGGGCACTGGTGGTCGAGGTGCTGGCCCTGCCGTGACCGCCCGGTCGAGGAGTACCCGTACCGGGGGATCCGCACCGGTGAGCGACCCCCGCCCGCCGGCTACACCCCCGACGACTTCGCCGTCCCCACCTTCCGCCAGATCGCCACCCGCTTCCCCGACATGCCGCTCGACATCGAGATCAAAGGGGGCGAGCACGTCGACCCGAGGGAGGTGGCACGGGTGCTCGCCGCCGAGCTGCGGGAGCTCGCTCGGGTCGAGTCGTCGGTCGTGGTGTCCTTCGACTCCGCCGTGGTGCAGGAGCTCCACGCCCTGGTGCCCGAGGTGGCGGTGTCACCGGGGCTCCAGGAGCTGACGGCGTGGCTGGCCGCCGGTCAGCCTCTCGCCGAGCACTACGCGGTCATCCAGGTCCCGCCCACGTCGGGCGGCGTCCGCGTCCTCAGCGCCGAGGTGGTGCAGCGCGCCCACGCCGAGGGGCTCGACGTGTGGGTGTGGGCGGCGAGTGCCGGCGAGGAGCAGGCCCGGGTGTACCGGGACTGGCTCGCACTCGACGTCGACGGAGTGCTCGCCGGCCGCCCGGCCGAGATGACGGCTGCCCGCTGGCGCGTCGAGCAGGGACCCCCGCGGCGCTGAGTCGCCGGCACACTCCCTGAGAGGCGAACGTGGCGAGCGGCGATGGCAGATGCCGGGATGGACTTCGCCACGGTCCCTGTGTAAGAGCGCCGATAATCTTCGTTACGTAAAGTCAGGGCGAGTACGGCTTCCTTCAACGAGGGTTGAGCGGTTCCCACGTCGCCCCGTCGCCGAACACCACACACTCGCCCGCTGGCCCGCTGGCCGCGCCGCCCCATATGAAGACGTCACGGCCGGTCCACACCATGGCGTGCCCGTTGCGGGGACGGAGGGGCACCTCGCCGATGGAACGCCACGAGTCGCGCTCGATCGAGTACACGAACCCGGCGTCGGTGGTCACCATGGGCACGCCCTCCTGACATGCCGGATCCGAGTATGTCCCCCCGCCCCACACCACGACCTCGCCGTCGGCGGCCACCGCACGTGCGGGCATGTCCGTGGGAGCGGGCGCACTGGCCGTCCACGTCTCGGCGCCCCTGTCGAACCTGGCGCCGGGGAGCCGCGGGGCGGGCTGTTCTCCTGGCCGGTCTGCGTCTCTCCATGGCCACACCACGACGGCCTGGTCGCTGGCGAAGGCAGCCGGGAACAGCGGCGGCGAGGAGTAGCACGGCGCCGAACCGCCAGGCGGCGGCTTCACGCCGGTCCACTCGCCCCGGGCGCTGTCGTACGCGGCACCGTAGCGCCCAGCACACCCCCAGAGGTACAGCTCACCGCCCGTCTCGACGATGAACACGTCTTCTGTCGTCGGTGGCGGCGCGGGGAGGACGTCCCAATGGTCCGTCGCCGGGTCGTACGAGAGGACGGACGTGGGCCCGTCCTCCGAACGGGCGACGACGAACAGTAAGTCTTCGGTCGCCACCGCTGGTGCGCCCAGGGTCAGCGCGTCCGGGGGCGAGGCGAGGCGAACCCATCGGTGGTCTTCAGCTGTGTAGACGGCGCCGGCGGCCAGCTCGGGGTGCCACGCGTCCACCCACACCAGGAGGCGATCGTCGATCCAGTACGCGAGCTGGTGGCCCCGCTCGGGCACGGGTGCAGGAGGGATCGGCGTCCACGACCGGCTTTGGGGGTCGTAGCTCGCTCCGTCGACCAAAGCCTCGACAGCGGAGGCATGGCCGCCCCACACCACCACCTTGCTGCCCGTCCAGACCCCGGTGGCGTCCCAGCGAGCGCTGAGCGGCGAAGGCGGGAGGGGCCGCCAAGTGCCGGCCCTCACCGGGAGTGCCGACGCTTCGCCGGAGTCGTCTTCGGGGGCGGCAACCACCACAGGGGTGACGTGGCCGTTTCCCGAGCAAGCGCTGACGACGACGAGGACAGCCGCCAATCGGACCACGAGCGCTCGCGTCGTGGCGGTCACCCTCGCCATGGCTGCCACCTCACCGATCTTCTCGTCGCATCTAGAGCGCGGGCTTGGCCTTCCCTTGTAGGGGAGGATCCATGATGGCCGAAGTCGGGGACATGGACGTTGCGGTGCACCAGGGATACGACGACATCGACGACTCCAAGGAGGTCATCCGTGCCATCGAGTTGACCGATGACAACGAGATCGACGACCGCACCCTCATCCTGGCCGACGTGGGGTGCAAGGCCCTGAAGCAGGTCCGGGAGTTCGTCACCGGCCTGCTGCGCCGCCACATGGACGACGAGCAGGCCACCGAGGTCGCCACGCAGCTGTCCGAGGGCCGCTGGACCCACGACTCTCCCATCGACGCCCGGCACGTCCGCGCCCTCGGTCTGCCGGTGTCCGAGGAGCTGCCCGACGAGGTCCACCTGCTCATGCACCTGTACCTCCTCTGACCTGAGACGCCGTCAAAGCGGTGGGGGCGGCCGCCCGTGGCCTGGCAGCCCCCCACCGGGAAGTCGGGACGTGCCCAGACCTCGCCGGGTGGACTCGGGCTCGCCTCGCCAGGTGCCACGACCGGAGCTCCACCGCGCCGGCGCCCGGCTATGGCCTGACGCTGTTCGCGGCCCCCGCCAGAGGCGTTTCCGCGGCGGTCCTTTCGGATAGTGACGCTCGGCCACCGTCCCCCGAAGAGGAGGCACCATGTCAGCGACCTCGGAGATGCGTCGGCGAGCTCGGAGCGCGGTCGATGCGATCCCCGCCGGTGGGGGGTCCCCGGCCGGCCCACGATGACGAACACGACGGTGTCAGCCGAGGCGGTGGTCGGTGCGGTCGAGGTCGCGCTGCCCGCAGCGCAGGCCTACGACCGCTGGACCCACTCCCCTGCCGTTCCCACCTTTCTCGGCGGCACCGCCGACGCCCGCCCGACGGGCGTGGCCGACGTCGACTGGGTGGCGCTGCTCGAAGGCCGCTCGCACGGCTTCGATGCCGAGGTGACCGAGCGGGTGCCGGGATCGCGCATCTCCTGGCAGGGACGCGGGCGGCCACACGCCGGCGCCGTCTCGTTCGAAGACACCACGCCCGGTCGCTCCCGGATCACCGTCGAGGTCGACTGGCGGCCCGAAGGCGGCGCTGCCCTGGCCGACCGCCTGATCCTGCGCCGTCAGCTCCACGAGGAGCTCGAGGTCTGGGGCCCCGGCCTGGCCACGGAGGAATCGCCGCGTCCGGCCTCTGGCGAGTCGCCGCGTCGCGCCCCTGGCGAGACGGCGCCGCAGGCGCCCGGCGAGACGGCCCGGGACTCAGGGGATCGGGCGGCGGCGGCCCCCGAGCAGAGCGCCGGCGTCGGCGCCTCCTCCCCCATGAAGATCCCCGCCAGGGGATGGATGGAGATCCTCAAGCGCACGTTCCACCAGGTCAAGGCCGACAACGTGTCGCTCATCGCCGCCGGCGCCGCCTTCTACGTCTTCCTGGCGCTGGCACCTGCGCTGATCGCCGTCATCGCCGTGTACGGGCTGGTGGCCGATCCGACCGAGGTGAGCCGCCAGCTCGCTCCCATCCTCGCCGCCCTGCCCGCCGACGCCGCCAGCGTGGTGACCACCCAGCTGACGGCCATCACCTCGGGCGATCGCTCCGGGCTCGGTTTCAGCCTGATCGTCAGCGTGGTGGTGGCCCTCGTCGGGGCGTCCAAGGGGATGCTCGCCATGGTGACCGCCCTCAACATCGCGTACGACCAGGACGAGACCCGAGGCTTCGTCCGCCTCCGCGCCATGGCGCTCGGCCTCACCGTGGCCGTCGCCGTCGCCGCCGTGGCTCTCGTGGGTGGCATGGTCGTGGTGCGCGCCCTGGCCCGGCCCCTCGGCACCTTCGGCGAGGCGGTTGTGGCGCTGGTGCGCTGGCCGGTGCTCGCCGCCCTCTGGGTGATGGGGCTGGCCGTGCTGTACCGCTACGCGCCGGACCGCAAGGCTCCTCCGTGGCGTTGGGTCACACCGGGAGCGCTGGCGGCCACGGTGCTGTGGCTCCTCGGCTCCATCGGCTTGTCGATCTATGTGGCGAACTTCGGCACGTACAACGAGACCTACGGCGTGCTGGGAGGCGTCGTGGTCCTGCTGCTCTGGCTGTTGTTCACCGCGTATGCCATCGTGCTCGGGGCCGAGCTCGATCGGGAGGCGGAGCGCCAGCAGGCGGGTGACGTCGGGCCCCGCTGACCGACGGCGCCGTCGCCCGACTACAGGGCGGGGTTGTCCTCGAAGATCACGGTGACCTCCTCGAAGCCGAGCGAGCCGAGCATCGAGGTGAGCATCGCCCGGGTGTTGGCCTCGGCCCTGGCCCTGAGGTCGGATTCGGCGGCGGCTCCAGACAGCCTGTCCTCGGCCATCAGGTAGAGGTCGCGCTCGCCGGTGGGGCTGTCGGAGAACACCGACGCAGCACGATCGAGCAGGCCCCGGTCGCGATCCACCACGTAGCTGCGTTCGGGGTCGATCCTCGGCTCGGAGAGCCGGGCCGGTGGCAGGCGCACGGTGACCGACGAGCCGTCCTCGCTCACCTCGATGGCCGTGTCGGCGAGGCCGCTGAAGTCGACCGAGGCGTCGACGGTGCCGCCGGCCAGGAACACGGTGCGCTGGCCTCGGACGAACGAGGGGACGAAGGGGATGTCCTCCTCGACGTCGAGGATCACCTGGAACTGCCCGATGGCGGCCCGGTACTCGGCCAGATCCTCGATGGCCTGGAGCAGTGCCGGTTGGCTGCGGTCGACGGTGTCGGCGGCGAACGGGTTGCCGAACGACGGCAGCAGGTCGGCCAGCTTGGTCACCCCGACACCGAGGACCAGCACCACCACGGCCAGGGCGACCAGGGCCGGACGGGAGCGAGCCGGCATCGACGCCCGCGGGACCCGCTGGAATCGACGAGGGTCACGCTGGCGCGGGGTCGTCATCGCCGCCAATGCTACGGCGGCTTCCCGCGCCGACGGCGTCGACGTGGCCGACCCCCGTAGGGTCGTCGGGATGGGTGGGCGATGGTGGACCGGCCGGCGTTCGGCGCCGGTCGGTCGGGTCCGCGGCGAGCCACGTTCGTCCAACGGGGCGTCCTCGATGCACCTGTGGTGGCAGCTGCCGGGAGCCTTCGCCGAGGTCTGCGCGACGCTCGAGGTGCTCGTCGCGCCTTCGGTGGCCCGGCTGTACTTCTGGGCGCTGCAGGTGAGCTTCTTCGACGGGGTGCGCGTGCGCGGGGGCGCGCATCTCGGCCTGCAGTTCCATCCCGGTCACCCGGGCTCCACGGCCGTGAACTGGGGCGGCTACCGCTCGCCGAGAGACGGCGGAGGCCAGCTGGCCGGATCGGCATCGAGCTTGCCCAGCGCCATGGGCAACCCCAACACCCGCGACTTCGCCTGGCAGGCGCGCCGGCCCTACCGGCTGGCGGTGCGGCGGGTCGGATCCGAGACGGCGCCGCGGTGGCGCGGCGAGGTCACCGACCTGGTGACCGGCGAGGCCACCGTGGTGCGCGACCTGGAGGTGCCCGCCGCGCAGCTCACCCAGCCGCTGATGTGGTCGGAGGTCTTCGCTCTCTGCGACCACCCGTCGACCGCGGTGCGATGGAGCGGCCTGCAGGCGCTCACCGCCACGGGCCAGGAGGTGGTGCCGGCGGCGCTGCGCACGTCGTACCAGTCGCGTGCCGAGGGTGGCTGCGACAACACCACCGCTGCCCTGGACGGGGACGGGATCCTGCAGATCACCGCCACGACCCGACGGCTGGCCGGCGGACGGCACATCCCCTGGCCGGGCTGAGCGACGGGCTCAACAGCCGAGGTAGGTGAAGCGGACCCGGCGGTGCGGGTTGTCGGCGTTGAGGTCGACGAGCACCAACCGCTGCCACGTGCCGAGGTGAGGCCGGCCCGCACCGACCGGCACCACCAGCGACGGGCTGACCAACGCCGGCAGGACGTGGTCGGCGCCGTGGCCGGGCGAGCCGTGACGGTGCCGGTACCGGTCGTCACGTGGGACGAGCCCCTCGAGCAGGTCCACCAGGTCGGACTCCGAGCCCGACCCGGTCTCGATCAGAGCCAGGCCGGCGGTGGCGTGGGGGGCGAACACGTTGACCAGACCGTCCCCGCGACCCCGGCAGAACTCCTCCAGCTCGTCGGTCAGGTCGACGACCGGTCGCCGGGCGGTGTCCACGGCGATCTCCGCGCTCGTCGCCGGGTGGTGGCCCTCCACGGGGCCAGCATGCCAGCGCCGGCGGGTAGCGTGGTCGGTCGTGTCACCCCGGATGGACGTGGAGCTCACCAGTGAGCGCCCTGACGGCACGTGGACATGGCGAGCGGCCGGGGCCCGCCAGCCCAAGGGCGTCCTCGACGGCAGCCTCCTGCCCGGCGGGGTCGGGATCGGCGACGTGGTGCGCGCCGAGGCCGACATCGACATCGAAGGCATCACCATCACCACGGTGCTGCCCGTCCGCGGCCAGCGCAAGGCTGCGCCGCGCCTCGAGGTGCTGGGCTCGGGCCGCGAGGAGGCTTCGGTCACCACACAATGGCGTGAGCGCGGTGGGCGCGGCGACGACGCCGATCGGCCCCCTCGCCGTTCCCGGGAGGATCGCCCTCGCGGCGACCGCCCCCCGTCGGCTCGACGCGACGCCCGGCCCGAAGGAGCGGCGAGCTCGCGGCCGAGTCGTCACCGCCCTGCCGGGGCGGACCCCTCGGGTGCGGAGCGCCGGCGCAGCCACCCCCGCCCGCCCCGGGTCGAGGAGGTCGCCCGGCCCAAGCCCAAGAAGCTCCGGCCCGGACGCCGCCATCGCGACGCCCTGATGGCCGACCTTCCCCGGGAGCAACAGGCCATCGCCGAGCAGATGCTGCGGGGCGGGCTTCCGGCGGTCCGCACGGCCCTCGAGGAGCAGAACACCGCCGCCCGTCGAGAGGGCAAGCCCGAGGCGCCATCGGCTGCGGTGTTGGCCATCGCCGAGGCGCTTCTGCCCCGGGTCCGCCTCGCCGACTGGCTCGATCGGGCCGACGCTGCCTTGGTCGACGCCGAGGAGATCGCCCTCGCCGACCTTCGCTCGGTGGTGGTCAGCGCCGACGACGTGGCTCGAGACGAGCAGACCCGCGAGCCGGCGGCCCGGCTGCGTCAGGTGCTCGAGCGCCGCACCGCAGACGAGCAGGCGGCCTGGCGAGACGACTTCGCCCGCTCGCTCGACAGCGGGCGGGTCGTCAGGGCACTGCGCCTCTCCTCTCGCTCGCCGGTGCCCGGCGAGCGACTGGCGGACGAAGCGGCGGCACGCCTTGCGGAGGCGGCCGGCAAGGCCATGACCGCCGACGTGGCTCCCGACCGCTGGGCAACCCTCCTCGACGCCGTGGCCTATTCCAGCGTGCGACGGTCGGTGGTTCCCGAAGGCGTGCCGTCAGAGCCCGGCGAGGAGCTCCTGGCGCAGGTGCGCAAGCACGCTGGCCGCGTCCCCGCCATCGCCGAGCGCTTCGGGGTCGAGGCGCCTGCCGAGAAGCCGGCGCGCCGAGGGACGTCTCCCGGCGGCCGGCGCCGGCGGGTCCCCGCTCCCCCGTCGGCGGCCCCCTCACCGCCGCCTCTCCGACCTCGCCGCATCCCGCCTCCGCCGACGGTGACGCCTCCTCCGGCGGCCGCTTCCCCCTCTGAGGCCAGCGTGACCGCCCCTGCGCAGGCGCCAGCTGCGATCGCGGCCACCGCTCCCTTGGAGGCGACTCCCCCCGACGATGCCACTGCCCCGGTGGATGCCACGCCGGCCACCGAGGCGGCGAGCGCCGGTGTCGACGCCAGCCCACCCCGGCCGGCCCACGTCACCGTCCCGGCCGAGGCCGACCCTCCTCCAGCCGACAACGCCGACCAGCGCCGTCCGTCAGAGGTCGACGGGCCTACTTGAGCACCAGGTCGTCCCCGGCCACCTCGACCATCACGGTGTCGCCCTCCTGGTAGCGACCCTCCAGCAGCGCCAAGGCGAGCTGGTCGCCGATCGAGCGCTGGATGAGCCGCTTGAGCGGCCGTGCCCCGAAATCGGGGTCGTAGCCCCGCCGGGCCAGCCACGCCAGGGCGTCGTCGCTCACCTCGAGGGTGAGCCGCCGGGCGGCGAGGCGCTCGCGCAGGTGCTCGAGCTGGATCGACACCACCGCAGCCAGGTCGTCCTGGGTGAGCGCCCGGAACCGGATGATCTCGTCGATGCGGTTGACGAACTCGGGCTTGAAGAACTCCCTCGGGTCACCCGGCAGGTTCGACGTCATCACCAGCACGGCGTTGGTGAAGTCGACGGTGCGCCCCTGGCCGTCGGTGAGGCGGCCGTCGTCGAGCACCTGGAGCAGGGTGTTGAACACGTCGGGGTGCGCTTTTTCGATCTCGTCGAGCAGGACCACCGCATACGGTCGGCGGCGGATGGCCTCGGTGAGCTGGCCGCCCTCGTCGTAGCCGACGTAGCCGGGAGGGGCGCCGATGAGCCGGGCCACGGTGTGGCGCTCCTGGTACTCCCCCATGTCGATGCGCACCATGGCCCGCTCGTCGTCGAAGAGGAACTCGGCCAGTGCCCGGGCCAGCTCGGTCTTGCCCACCCCGGTGGGGCCGAGGAACAGGAACGAGCCGATGGGCCGGTGCGGATCGGAGAGGCCGGCGCGGGAGCGGCGGATGGCCCCGGCCACGGCATGCACGGCGTCGTCCTGGCCCACCACCCGCTGGTGGAGGACCTCCTCCATGCGCACCAGCTTGGCCATCTCGCCTTCCATGAGGCGCTGCACCGGCACGCCGGTCCACTTGCTCACGACCTCGGCGACGTCTTCCTCGTCGACCTCCTCCTTGAGCATCTTCTGGGTCTGCTGCAGCTCGGCCAGGCGCTCGGTGGCGAGCTGGACCTGACGCTCGAGGTCGGGGAGCTCGCCGTAGCGGATCTCGGCCGCCTTGGTCAGGTCGCCCTCACGCTCGAAGCGCTCGGCGTCGGCCCGGCGGTTCTCCAACTGCTCCTTCAGTGACCGGATGGTGCCGATCGCCTCCTTCTCGCCGCTCCAGTGCGCCTTCATGGCCGACGCCGACTCCCGCAGGTCGGCCAGCTCCGCCTCCAGGCGCTCGAGGCGCTCCTGGGAGGCGGGGTCGGTCTCCTTGGCCAGAGCCACCTGCTCGATCTCGAGCTGGCGCATGCGCCGCTCGACCACGTCGATCTCGGTGGGCATGGAGTCGATCTCGATGCGCAGCCGGCTGGCGGCCTCGTCGATGAGGTCGATCGCCTTGTCGGGCAGGAAGCGCCCGGTGATGTAGCGGTCCGACAGCACGGCGGCGGCCACCAGGGCGGAGTCCTGGATGCGCACGCCGTGGTGCACCTCGTAGCGCTCCTTGAGGCCCCGCAGGATGGCCACGGTGTCCTCCACCGACGGCTGGCCGACGAAGACCTGCTGGAAGCGCCGCTCCAGCGCCGGGTCCTTCTCGATGTGCTTGCGGAACTCGTCGAGGGTGGTGGCGCCGATCATGCGCAGCTCGCCCCGGGCGAGCATGGGCTTGATCATGTTGCCGGCGTCCATCGCCCCCTCGGCGGCGCCGGCGCCGACCACCGTGTGCATCTCGTCGATGAAGGTGATGACCTCGCCCTGGGCGTCGGTGATCTCCTTGAGGACGGCCTTGAGCCGCTCCTCGAACTCACCCCGGTACTTCGCTCCTGCCACCATCGCCGAGAGGTCCAGCGCGATGAGGCGCTTGTTCTTGAGGCCCTCGGGGACGTCGCCCTCCACGATGCGACGGGCCAGGCCCTCCACGATGGCGGTCTTGCCCACACCCGGCTCACCGATGAGCACGGGGTTGTTCTTGGTCCGCCGTGAGAGCACCTGGATGACCCTGCGGATCTCCTCGTCACGACCGATGACCGGGTCGAGCTGGCCCTTGCGGGCGGCCTGGGTGAGGTCGCGGCCGAAGCGTTCGAGGGCCTGGTAGGACTCCTCCGGGTTCTGGGTGGTCACCCGATGGTTGCCCCGCACCTCGCGCAACGCCGCCAGGACCTGCTCCCGATCGGTCCCCAGGCGGTCGGCCATGGCGAGCAGCAGGTGCTCGGTCGACAGGTAGTCGTCGCCCAGGTCTGCCCGGGCGCTGTCGGCCGCCTCCAAGGCGTCGCGCAGGGCTCGGCCGATCTGGGGGTCGCCGCCGCCGTAGGCCTTGGGCAGGCGGCCGAGCTGCTCGTCGAGGCGGTTTCGCACGGCAAGGGGTGCCATGCCGAGCTGTTCGACGATGGGCAGCACCACCCCGTCCTCCTGGGCGACCAGAGCCGCCAGCAGGTGCTCGGGGGTCACCTCGGCGTGGTTGCGCGACCGCGCCGCGTCGGTGGCGGCACGGAACGCCTCTTGGGTCTTCAGGGTCCATCGGTTGGGGTCGAACGCTGCCATGGGCCTCCTCGTGGCATCTGGTCAAACTTGCACCGGTCAGTGTCAAGTTCTACAACCACGGCGCGGCGGCAACTCTTCCCCGCGACCGTCAGGTGATCACGTCGAGGATCCCGTGGGCGTGGAGCAGCTCGGCCAGCCCGTCGACGAGGTGCAGGCCGGCCACGTCACCCAGCGGCACCCACGCCGCTTCGGCGGCATCATCGCCGGCTCGGGGCTCGACGGCCTCGAGCACCTCCACGGCGAAGTCGAAGATGAGGTGGTGGTGGCCCTCGTCCACCCGCTCCACCCAGTCGATGAGCGCACCGCAGACACCCTCGATGCCGGTCTCCTCGGCCAGCTCCCGTACCACCGCCTCGGCGAGCGTCTCGCCGAGCTCCACCCGCCCCCCCGGCACGGACCACTCGCCCTGGGCGGGACCTCGACCCCGGCGCACCAGCAGCAGGCGGCCGTCGTCGACGGCCACCGCCCCCACGCAGACCTGTGGTCCGGCGCTGGTCATCCGCTCACCCGGTCCGCTGCGGGTGCCAGCCGGCGGTGCACGACCAGGGCCCGGGCGGTGAAGCCGAAGGTCTCGAAGAAGTTCTTGGTGTCCCGGTTGCCGGGAAGCGCCAGCGCGTCGACGCCCATGCAGCCCTGCGCCCCGGCCCAGTCGAGGATCATGGCGACCACCGCCTCCCCCACCCCGACGGCTCGGGCCTCGGGCTCGACGAACAGGTCGGTGATGACGGCGAGGAGCTCATCGTTGCGGAGGCGCTCCAGGCGCACGGCGCCGTAGCCGATGACCACGTCGTCGATGGTCCCGGCGACGACGAGCTGCCGGGGATCCGCGAGTGCCGCCCGCAGCGAGTCGTCGGCCGGCAGGGGGCGCGTCTCGCGCTGCGCCCACACCGCGCCGCCACGGTCAGTGGCCTGCTCGGCCACGGCCTGCTCGGCGAGGCGGGCCAGCGAGGCCACGTCGTCCACGGTGGCCAGCCGCGCCGCTTCCACTCAGAGGCCTCCGAGGAGTCGACCGCTGCTGGCCGTGCGGTCCTGGGCCGCACGGCTCGACATCACGGCCCCTGCAGCTGGGCGATCCTGTTGAGGATGGTCTTGCGCCCGCGGTGGGCCTCCTCGTAGGTGCGCACCGCCGCCAGCTCGCTGATCGTGAGGCTGGAGAGCCGGGGCACCACCTGTGACGCCGAGAGGGAGTCGTAGTCGGGAATCGACAGATCGATGGCGCTCGGCTGGTGGCCGGGGACCGTCGCCGGCGCCGGAGCGGCCGCCGGCTCGGGCACCGTGGGACGGGGCTCGGGCCGCTCCCGAGGCGCCGGGGCAGGCGGTGGGGACGTGGCCGCCGGGGACTCCTCGGGAAGCACGCCGAGCTGGCGCAGCGTGGTCTGCGCCTGGGCCCGGGCCCGCTCCAGGGCTCCCTCGAGCACCTTCTCGGCCTGCGTCCGCCCCTGAGCGGCGGCAAAGTGTCCGATGGTGCGGGCCATGCCGACCTGGGGGTCGAGCTGGCGCCGTCCGCGCTCCACCAGGGTCGGTACCAGGTCACGAGCCGCCGCTGCCAACCCGATGGGGGCGTACACCAACAGGTCGATGGCCTGGTCCAGTGGGCTCTTCGAGTTCGCCATGATGGTCATTGTCCCCCTGAACCGCCCTGGCGTCACACGCAGTCGCGGCAGACGAGCGCGTCGGGGTCGGCGAGTTGGCTGGGGTGCTTCACCAAGAAGCAGGAGCGGCAGAGGAACTCACCCGGGGCCCGGGGTCGAACCTTGGCGGCCTCACCCTTCTCCTCGGCCTCCACCGGCTCCTCGTCCTCGTCGTCCTCCTCGTCGTCGGCCACCACCAGGCGGTCCTTGAGGATGGTGTCGAGGTCGGCTTCCACGTCGTCGGGATCGGGCTCGTCGTCCTCGTCCTCGCCGGCCTCCTCCTCCTCCGGTTCGGCCGCCTTGGCCTTGCCCCGCTTGACCGGGGGAGCCGCCTCGACGTCCTCGACGTCGGGCTCCTCGTCGGTGAAGTCGTCGTCGAGCAGCACCTCGTCGACGTCGACGATGTCGTCGCTGTCGTCGAGGACCTCGGTGTCGAGGGCGTCGTCCTCCAGAATCTCGGTGTCAAGATCGTCGGGTTCTTCGTCGGGCACGTCGGGATCGGCGTCGTCGGCCATGGCGGTCCTTCGGCTGGGAGCGGACGAGGCGGCAGAACCGCCGGCGGACTCTATCCATTCCCATGGGGGCCTGCTCCGGGTGGGGCGGGCCGGGTGGAGGGGCTCGACGAGCCGTTGGGGCCGTCAGCGGCCAGTCGGTGCCGGCAGCTTCTCTGCCGGTTCGTCGTGGACGCTCGAGACGTTTGCTACTGAGCTCGCCGGGCCCCTCCGAACCCGCCCCACCTCGCCGGAGCCGAAGCACGCTTCGGGGCTGCGAGGTGAGGAGCCGACCCTTCTTGCCATGCTCCGAGGGCCGCTGTCAAGGAAGCGACGTGCCGGTGAGCAATGGTCGTGACCAGCCTCAACGCGCGTCGTGGCAGGTCAGGAGCGTCGAGAAAACCCCGACAAAAGATCAGAAGTAGCGGTCACGGAAGGCAAGGACATCAGCGACGTACACCCGGGTGGACGGGAACACCCCCACCGACTGCACGGCGCCCAGGCCCTGGTAGTACCCGGCGAGCGCGGTGGCGTGGTCGCCCCCGGTTCGGTCGAGCAGCCAGCGCAGGAAGGCGGCGCTCATGCGGATGTTGTCGTCGGCGTCCTTCGGATTGAGCGGCGTGCGCAGCAGGGTCTGGCTGATCCACTTGGCCGTGTCGGGCATCAGCTGGCCGACGCCGACGGCGCCGGCGGAGGATACGACGTCGTCCTGCCACCCCGACTCGAGCCAGGTGGTGGCCATGAGCAGGTCGGTGGGCACCTTGGAGGCCTCGGCCCAGCGCTGGAAGCTCGGGATCAAAGCCATGCGCTCGGGCGACGAGCGCAGCAACGCCGGCAGGCGCGAGACGTCGACGCCGCCGGGGCGGTCGGGCGGCGGCGGGTCCGCCGGACCGACCCCCGTCCCGGGGACGGCGAGACGCTGGCCGACCACGATGCGGTGAACGTCGGAGATGCCGTTGGCCTCGGCCAGGGTGCGGACGGTCACGCCGTAGCGGGCGGCGATGGCCGAGAGGCTGTCGCCGGGGGCGACGGTGTGGACGCGGGCCTCCCCGGAGCCCGCGTCGCCAGGGCGGGCGACCGGGTCGCCGCCGGTGCCCCCGGCCCCGGCGTCGGGCGCTTTCGCTCGGTCCCTTGCGCCCTTGGGCCGCTTCGCCTCGGCAGGCTTTTCGGCGCGCCCGGGGATCTTCAGCTCCATGCCTGCCGGCACCCGGTTCGGGTCCTTGATGCCGTTGGCCTCGGCCAGCTCGGCAACGCTCACGCCGTGGTTGGCGGCGACCTGCGAGAGGGTGTCGCCCGGACGCAGGCTGTGGGAGCCGGTGCCCGCCGTGCCGGCCAGGGCGATCCCCGCCACCGTCACCAACGCCGCCAGCCGGGGCGACCGGGGCCGTCGATGTCGGGCAGATGGTCGATTGGCGCGCAAGGATCCTCCACGACCGCCCGCAGGGCGATCAGTATGGCCGCCGCCACCCCTCAGTTCAAGCACGGCGGTGGAGGCGCCGTCACCCGTGGCGTCGGCGTTCTGCCCGGCGCTCGGCCTCCAGGCGCTCCAGGTCGGCCTCGCCGTGGTCGACGAAGTGCATCAGCCCGGCCACCGCCGTATGTCCGGCCTGCTCGGCGATCAACCGGTGCATCTGCTGGCACAGCCGGCGGTAGGCGGGGTGGCCCTGCGGGCTCGTGCGCAGCTCGAGCATGTGCAGCGCCTCACGGGCGTTGAGCTGCAACGAGAAGCGGATCCGGTACGCCAGGCACACGGCGTAGGCGGCGCCGGGGCCGAAGCGCTCGTCGAGCACCCCGTACAGCGCTGCGGAGCGCTCCATCGCCTCGGCGAAACGAGCCTCGCCCCCCGCCTGGCTGACCGCCTCGGGAAGGGCGTAGCCGTGGTGTGGCGACAGCGGCTGCCACTCGATGGTGAGCATGCGGTGTCGCTGCAGGTCACGGAAGGCCCCGTAGTCGGCGAGCACGTCGAAGCGGTAGTTGATGCGCTCCAAAGCCCGTCCGGGCTTGTGTCGACGGTTCGACCGATCGCCCACATAGGCGTCGACCACGGCACGGCGCTCGCCGGCGTCGAGCTCGCGCACCCGCTCCAGCACGCGCGTCTCGGGCAGGTCGACGTGGGGGTACAACATGGCCGCCAGCAGCTTGTCCTCGCCGTCGGGGTCGAAGTCGACCAGGGTGACCTCGGGCTCGGGCGCCGTGGGGCCTGCCCCGGCGAAGAGCTTGGCGGCCACTTCGGCGGTGCCCTCCCGGGTGGCCCGGAGGTACTGCGCCCAGCGCCCGCCGCGCTCCGGGAGGTCGATGCGGGTGAGGAACGAGGGGATCACCTTGCGGAGCTCGGTGAGCATGAGCTCGGCGTAGTCACGTGCCTCGGCGAGCGGCGAGGCACGCATGCGCAACAGGAGGGCCTCGTAGCCCTGGCCGGTGCCGTAGATGCCCACGTTCGACAGCGACGCCGCCGGCAGCACGCCTCGCACGGCGTCGAGCGCCTTCGCCCTGGTCGACTGGCGGTGCACGAAGTCGGAGTCGTCGGCCTCCTTGGGATAGCGCTCCCGGCACCACTCCTGGACGAGGGGCACCAGGTGGGCGTAGGCGTCGAACAGGCGGTCCATGTCGCCCACGTAGCGGGTGCCGAGCGGCGAGGCGAGCACCTCGGGCCGGCGGTGGTAGCGGTAGCGGCCGCCCAGGCGCTCGTCGTAGGCGATGTAGCGGGTGGACTGCTCGAGGTACGACATCAGCCGCCCCCACTCGAGGATCTTCGTCAGCAGGTTCGATGCCTGCTCGCAGGCCAGGTGCACGCCTCCCAGCTGGGCCACCGAGTCGTCGCCGTACTCGAGGAACACCCGGTCGTAGAGGCGCTCGGCCCGGTCGAGGCCCACGGTGGCGTCGATCGACAGGTCGCCTTCGATGTCGAGGTCACCGACGAACTCGTCGAGGAACAGGCGGCGCAGGCTCTTGTGGGTCCGGCTGTAGCGGGCGAAGAGCGCTCCCTTGACCACCTCGGGCAGGTTGACCAGGGCGAAGACCGGTCCGTCGACGTTGGTGACGTAACGGCGGAGCACGTCGGCCTCCTCGGCGCTGAACTCCTCCCCCACATAGGTGGCGACCCCTGCGACCGGCACGGCGGCTGATCCTAGGGTCCGTCCCGCACCTGATCGCGGACCCCGCCGCCCGGACCGATCAGGGAGGAGCGACCGGCCCTCAGGTGCGCAGCCTGGCGGGGTGGGCCGATTCCACCGCCTCGACCAGCCGGCGGCGTACGGCGGCCACCTCGTCGTCGGTGAGGGTGCGGTCGGGGGCCTGGAAGCGCACGGTGAAGGCCAGGCTCCGGCGGCCGGCACCCAGCTTGTCGCCCCGGTAGACGTCGAAGAGCCTCAGCTCGGCCACCAGCTCGCCGCCGGCGGCGCGCAGCGTGGCCGCCACCGCTGCCGCCGGCGTGGCGTCGTCGACCTCGAAGGCCAGGTCGACGTCGCTCGACGGGAACCGGCTGAGGGGGCGGTAGCGGTCGTTGCCGTGGGGAAGCGCCAGGAGCCGGCCGAGGTCGAGCTCGAGCCACGCCACCCGCTCGGCCACGTCATGGGCGGCGAGCACGTCGGGGTCGACCTCACCCACCACCCCGACCACCTCGCCGGCGACCACCACCTGCGCGCTGCGGGTGGGGTGCAGGCCCGGTGGTGTGGCGGCCTGGAACTGCCAGCTGCCGAGCACCAGGCCGTCGGCCACCAGGTGCCAGGCGGTGACGGCCTCGGCGGCGCTGCGCCCGGCGGCGGCGTAGGCGGCGACCTCTGCCTCGGTCGGGAGCTGCTGGCCCGGCGACGGCTGCTGGAAGACGTGACCGACTTCGAAGAGCGTCACACCGGTCTGGCGGCGGCGGGCGTTGGAGGCCACCGCGGCGACCAGCCCCGGCAGCAGCGACGTGCGCAGCAGGGACTCGGCGGCGATGAGGGGGTTGGCGACGACCACGGCCGCATCGGCGTCGAGCCGGCAGCGCCGGAGGTCTTCGGCCGACAGGAACGTGGTCGACCACGCTTCGTCGGCTCCGGCGCCGACGAGAATCTGACGGACCGTTCGGCGGTCGCGCTGGTACGCGGTGAGGCCGCCGGTGAGGGGGCTGCGGGGGACGGTCGGGGAGATGGCCCGGTAGCCGTGCAGGCGGGCGACCTCCTCGATGACGTCGATCTCCGTGGCGCTGTCGAGGCGCCACGTCGGCACCTCGACGTCGAGGGCGCCGTCGGCGGCGACGGTGGTGGTGAAGCCGAGCGGGTCGAGGTAGCCGGCGATGGCGGCGGCCGAGAGGTCGGTGCCGAGCACCTGGTTCACCCGGGCGGGGCGCACGCGCACGGGTGGCCGTTCGGGCAGGCGGCCCCACGCCTCGACGGGCGGACCGGCCGCCGAGGCGCCGGAGGGCGCCAGCAGCTCACAGAAGCGGGCGACCGCCCGGTCGATGCCGGCCCAGTCGCAGCCCTTCTCGAAGCGGGCCGACGCCTCGCTGCGCAGCTTGAGGCGCCGTGACGCCTGCGAGATCGAGAGCGGGTCGAACCACGCCGCTTCCAGCACGACCTCGGTGGTGTCGGCGTCGATCTCCGAGGACGCTCCTCCCATGATCCCGGCGATGCCCATCACCACGTCGTCGGCGTCGCAGATCACGAGGTCCTCGCCGTGCAGGCGCCGCTCGTTGCCGTCGAGGGTGACGAGCACCTCGCCGGGGCGTGCCCGCCGCACCCGCAACCCTCCGCCGCCGAGCCGGCGGCGGTCGTAGGGGTGGGTCGGCTGGCCCAGCTCGATCATGACGTAGTTGGAGGCGTCGACCACGTTGTTGATCGGGCGCATGCCGGCCATGGCAAGGCGGTTCGCCAGCCACGGCGGCGAGGGGCCCACCGTCACCCCGGTGAGCACCTGGGCCACGAAGCGCCCGCACCCGACGGGGTCCTCCACCTCGACCGGCGCCGACACCACGTCGGTCCCGGGAACGACCTTGGGCTCGGGGATGGTGAAGCTGAGCCCGAGGCGGGCGGCCAGGTCGCGGGCGACACCTGCCACCGACATGGCGTCGGGCCGGTTGGCGTTGACCTCCAGGTCGACCACCACATCGGGACGGATGCCGAGCACCTCACCCACCGGCGTACCCGGACGTGCGTCGTGGTCGAGGACCAGGATGCCGTCGTGGCCGCCCGGCAGCCCGAGCTCGTCGGGAGCGCACAACATCCCCTGGGAGGGCGCCCCCTTCATCGTCCGGGCCTTGATCTCCATCCCACCCGGCAGCACCGTGCCCACCGTGGCCAGGGGGACGAGGTCGCCCTCGGCGAAGTTCCACGCCCCGCACACCACCGGGACCGCTTCACCGTCGCCGACGTCGACGGTCACCGCCCGGATCCGATCCGCCCCCCGGATGGCGGCGATCTCGAGGACCCGGGCCACCACCACCCCGTCGAGGCCCTCCCCCACCCGCTCGACCGACTCGACCGCCAAGCCGAGGTCGTTCAGCGTGGCGAGCACCTCGTCGACGGGAAGGTCGAACGGCGCGAAGTCACCGAGCCAGGACAGGGGCACCCGCACGGACCCAACCTAGCGAGCCAGCCTTGCCCCCAAGGCAGCTGCGCCGTGGTGCCGGAACCGCCGACCGGGAGGCGAAGGCGGGGGTTGAGGGAGGGCCTGCCCCCCGACATCAGAACTGCTGGAGGAACCGGACGTCGTTGGTGACCAGCTCGCGCAGGTCGTCGATGCCGTGGCGCTGGGCGGTCATGCGGTCGATACCGAAGCCGAAGGCGAAGCCGGTCCACTCCTCGGGGTCGTAGCCGACGGCCCGGAACACGTTGGGGTGCACCATGCCGCAGCCGCCGAGCTCCAACCAGCCGGTGCGCCCGCAGCTGCGGCAGCCCTCACCCCGGCAGAACACGCAGGTGATGTCGAACTCGGCCGAGGGCTCGGTGAAGGGGAAGTACGACGGACGCAGCCGGGAGTGGAAGCCCGCCCCGAAGTACGCCTCGGTGAAGGCGTCGAGGGTGCCGGCCAGATCGGCGAAGGAGATCCCCCGGTCGACCACCAGCCCTTCGATCTGGTGGAAGTTCGGCAGGTGGCTGGCGTCGGGGGTGTCCTGGCGGTAGCACCGACCGGGCATCACCGCGTAGATCGGCGGTGTGGTGGCTTCCATCACCCGGATCTGCACCGGCGAGGTGTGGGTGCGCAACAGGACCGACTCCGGTGGGCCCAGCTCCAGGTAGAGCGTGTCGTACATGTTGCGGGCGGGATGCCCGGCAGGGAAGTTGAGGGCCTCGAAGTTGTACCAGTCGGTCTCCGCCTCGGGCCCGTCGGCGACCCGGTACCCCATGCCGACGAACACGTCCTCGAGCCGGTCGCGGGCCTGGGTCACCAGGTGGAGGTGGCCGCGGCGGCGCGAGGGCCGCACCTCGGTGAGGTCCATGCGCTCGGCGTCGAGTCGCGCGGCGCGGGCTGTCTCCTCCAGCGCTCGCCGACGAGCCGCCATGGCCTCCTCGATGGCGGCCCGGGCCTGGTTGAGCGCTCGCCCCGCCTCTCGCCGCTGCTCGGCGGGCACGGCACCGAGCCCGCTGCGGGCGGCGACCACCGCCGAGTGACGGCCGAGCAGGTCGACCTCGAGGACCTGCAACTCGTCCAGGTCGGCGGCCGAGCCGATGCGCCGCAGCGCATCGGCGACCACCTCCCCCCATGGCTCCGAGGCAGTGGCGCCGGCGCCGGCCTCGGGGCTCATCGGCGGCCGTTCCCGTCTCGTGGCAGGGTGAAGCGGAACACGCTGCCCCGGTCGACGACGCTGTCGGCGCTGAGACGGCCGCCGTGGGCCTCCACCAGGCCGCGGCTGATCCACAGCCCGAGGCCCGAGCCACTCGGGCGACCGTGGTCGGTGCGGTAGAACTTGGTGAAGATGTGGGGCAGGTCGGCGGGAGGGATGCCGGCGCCCGAGTCGGCCACGGCCACGGACACGGTGTCGCCGCAGACCACCCCTGACACCTGCATCCCCGTGGGGCTGGCGTACTTGGCTGCGTTCTCCACCAGGTTGGTGAGCACCTGTTCGACCTTGTCGGGATCGGCGATCACCGACGGGAAGCCGTCGGGGAAGTCGAGACCGCATTCGAGGTCGGGGTATTCGAGGGCGACCTTGGCCACCACCGAGGCGGCGAGGCCGGGCAGCGACACCGACTGGAAGCGGAGCTGGAGGTGGCCGGTCTCCAGCCTGGAGATGTCGAGCAGCTCGTTCACCAGACGGGTGACACGATCGGCGTCGTGGTGGACCTGCTCGAGCATGGTCTTCTTCTGCTCGTCGCTGAGCCGGCTCCAGCGGCTCAGCAACAACGAGGTGTAGCCCTTCACCGACGTCAACGGTGAACGGAGCTCGTGGCTGACGGTCGACACCACCTCCATGCCCGAGAGGTCGCCGTCGCCGTCGACGTGGACCGGCCGCATGGTCAACACGGTGTCCATGGTGGCCTCGCCACCCGCGCTCCGTGGACGTGCGGCGACGGCCACGGCGACCTCGCCACCCAGCGGCCGGCGAAGTTGGAGGCGCGACTCCTGGGGCCACGCGTCGACCATGGCGGGCCGGTCGGCACCCCCGCCACCGTCCCACGCCGCCCGGACGTCGCCGGGGGCGACGAACAGATCGTCGAGGGCGAGCCCCTCGAGGTCGTGGAGCTCACGCCCGGCGAGGGCGGCGGCGGCGGCGTTGGCGGCCACCACGTGCCGGCCGTCGGTCACCATGGTGGCCACGGCGAGCTCGTCGATGGCGATCGACCGGTCGCTCACGTCGCCGACCGTCGGCGTTGGCGCAGTGCCTCGAAGCAGATCAACGCTGCCGCCACGCCCACGTTGAGCGACTCGGTTCGCCCGACCATCGGGATGGTGGCGGCGACGTCGATGTGGGCCTCCAGGGCGGCCGGCAGGCCGTTGGCCTCGTTGCCGACCACCACGGCGACCGGACCGGTGAGGTCGACGTCGTCGTAGGGGCGCCCACCCCTGGCCACGGCCGCGCACCGGCGGAGCCCCCAGTCGCCCATGCGTTGGAGCACCTCAACCGGATCGCCTCCCGACACGACCGGGACATGGAACAGCGAGCCCGCAGACGAGCGGACGGTCTTGGGGTTGTACACGTCCACGGAGCCTCGGCAAAAGACTACCGCTCCGGCTCCTGCTGCCTCGGCACTGCGCAGGACGCTTCCGGCGTTGCCGGGGTCTCGCACGTCGACGCAGACGACGACCAGGGTGGCATCGGCCACCACGTCGAGTGCCACGTCGGGGATGGGGGCGATGGCGAGCACGGGCTGAGGCGTGACCGTGCCGGCCACCCGCTCGAGGACCCCCGGCGCCAGATCGTGGACCCGCACCCCCCGGGCCGCAGCCCGGGCCACGACGGGCAGGCCGGCACCGGCGACGGGGTCGACGAACACCGCCTCGAGCACCACGCCGGCGGCCAGGGCCTCATCGACGAGCGTCTCGCCCTCGAGCACGAACGCGCCCTCGGTGGCACGCACACTGCGCCGCGCCATCAACCGGCGCAGTCGTTGGACCTTCTGGTGACGGGCCCCGAGGGGGCCCGGCTCAGCCGTCGGCGCCGGAGGGGGCCGACGGTGCCGCGGCGGCCACCTCGACCAGCGTGGCGAACGCGGCGGCGTCGCGCACCGCCAGGTCGGCCAGGATCTTGCGGTCGACGGTCACGCCTGCCCGGTGCAGTCCGTCGATCAACCGGCTGTAGGTGGTGCCATGCTCCCGGGCGGCGGCGTTGATGCGCTGGATCCACAGCTTGCGGAAGTCTCCCTTGCGGGCCCGCCGGTCGCGGTAGGCATAGCGCAGGGAGTGCATGACCTGTTCGTTGGCGGCGCGGTAGCTGCGGCTCTTGTTGCCGTAGTAGCCCTGCGCCTGCTCCAGGATGGCGCGGCGGTGCTTCTTGGCGTTGACGGCTCTCTTCACTCTGGCCATGGGGTTCCTTTCGACTCAGGCCCGGCCGAGGAGGCGGTTGGCCTGGCGCCGGTCGCCGCCGGCCATGGTGACGTCACGCTTGAGGCGCCGAGTGCGCTTGGAGGGCTTCTTCTCGAGGATGTGGTTCATGCCGACCTGGCGGCGGACGAGCTTTCCGGTGCCGGTCACCTTGAACCGCTTGGCAGCACCCCGATGCGTCTTCATCTTCGGCACGTCAGCTCTCCCTGGCTTCGTCGCCGGCGCCGACCGGCGTGGTCTGTTGGGTCGGTGCCGGCGTCGTCGGTGGCGCCACGTCGACCGCCGGCAGCGCACCGCCGTTTCGCTCGGCGACACGCTCGTCGGCGGCAACCTTCTTGCGGGCCGCCTCGGCGGCGGCCTGTATCCGCTTGTCGGGGGCGAGCACCATGGTCATGTTCCGGCCGTCGAGCTTGGGTGAGGCCTCCACCTTGGCGAGGTGGCCGTTGTGCTCGGCGACCCGGTCGAGGATGCGCATGCCGAGCTCGGGGTGGTGGACCTCCCGACCCCTGAACATGATCGTGATCTTCACCTTGTGGCCTTCTTCCAGGAAGTGCTGGACCTTGCTGGTCTTGGTGTCGAAGTCGCCCTTGCCGATCTTCACCCGGTACTTCATCTCCTTGATGGAGATCTGGCTGGTCTTGCGTCGGGACTCCTTCGCCTTCTGGGCGGCTTCGTACTTGTACTTGCCGAAGTCCATGATCTTGCAGACAGGCGGCACGGCCTGGGGGGCGATCTCCACGAGGTCCAGATCGAGGTCTCGGGCCATGGCCAGGGCGTCGGGCAGCGGCCGAATCCCGATCTGCTCGCCCTCCGCCGAGACCAGGCGAACCTCCCGGGCCCGGATCCGGTCGTTGATTCGTAGCTCGTTGCTGTCTGCGGTGGTTATCGGGCATCCCTCCCGGGAGACGGTCGGCCCGGACGCGAAGCGGCGGGCGTCGGAAGAAGCGACGCCCGCCTGGCGTCGACCCACCGGGCCTACGCGGAGCAGGACCCGACGTACTCGGTCGCGACCGGTAGGCGGGTGGGGCACCTCCCGGCGGCGAAAACCGTCAGGAGCGGGCCCGCTTCTTGGCTGGTTGTCCCGTTAGGGTACCACCATGAGCTCGATCTGGACACCCGGCGGGGAGCGCCCGGTCTCGCCCAAGTCGTCGGCGCCCGAGCCGGCCGAGGCCAGCCCGTCGCCGGGCGGCGCCACCGGCGACCGGAGTGAGTTGTCGCCGGAGCAACAGGCGCAGCTCGAAGCCGAGCTGGCGGCCATGCAGGAGGAGGTCGCCGCCACGCCGGCATCGGTGGTGATCGCCAACCATGCCGTGGGCCTGTTCCAGTTGGCGGCCATCCACCTGAACCGTCAGCCCCCCAACCTGGCCGAGGGCCGTCTCGCCATCGACGCCATGGCTGCGCTCGTCGAGGGCATGGCCGGACGCCTGGGCGACGAGGAGCAGCCACTGCGCGACGGGCTCGCCCAGCTGAGGATGGCCTTCGTCCAGCTGAACGCTCCCGGAGGATCTTCCACCACCTGAGCTCCCCGCGGGCGTGCCCGCACGGGTAGCGTGCGGCCCACGTCGAGCCGGGGGGTGGACGACGGGCACGCCGATCGTGGTCCTCGAGAAGGTCAACAAGTGGTTCGACCAGCTCCACGTCCTGCGCGACATCGACCTCTCCGTGGGCACGGGCGAGGTGGTGGTGGTCATCGGGCCGTCGGGGTCGGGGAAGTCGACGCTGTGCCGCTGCATCAACCGTCTCGAGGCCATCGACAGCGGCACCATCCGCTTCGACGGCAAGACCTTGCCCGAGGAAGGCCGCGAGCTCGCCCGCCTGCGGGCGCAGATCGGCATGGTCTTCCAGGCGTTCAACCTCTTCGCCCACAAGACCGTGCTGCAGAACGTCACCCTCGGGCCCCAGAAGGTGCTGCACCTGTCCAAGGCGGCGGCCCGCGACCGGGCCATGGCCCTGCTGGAGCGGGTGGGCATCGCCGACAAGGCCCAGCGCTACCCCGCCGAGCTCTCCGGCGGCCAGCAACAGCGGGCCGCCATCGCCCGGGCCCTGGCCATGGAGCCCAAGCTCATGCTCTTCGACGAGCCCACCTCAGCCCTCGACCCGGAGATGATCGCCGAGGTGCTCGATGTGATGATCGGGCTGGCCCACGATGGCACCACCATGATCGTCGTCACCCACGAGATGGGCTTCGCTCGCTCGGCGGCCCAGCGAGTGGCGTTCATGGACGAGGGCCGCATCGTCGAGGTCTCGCCACCGGAGCGCTTCTTCTCCGATCCCGAGTCGCAGCGCGCCCGGGACTTCCTGTCCAAGATCCTCGCCCACTGAAGAAGGAGAATCCCCATGACCCGCACCCGCACCCCCTCCCGCGCCGGCTGGCTTCGTGCCATGGCCGTGGGCTTGGCCCTGGTGGCGGTCGCCTGTGGCGGTGGCGCCGATGACGCCACGACCACCACCACCGCGGCCGGTGGAGCGCCGGCCCAGGCGCCCGAGCACCCTGAAGGCTCCACCATGGCCCAGGTCCAGGCGGCCGGCACCCTGCGGGTGGGCACCAAGTTCGACCAGCCCGGCTTCGGGCTGAAGCGGGCCACCACCGGGGAGGTCGAGGGCTTCGACGTCGAGATCGCCCGGCTGATCGCCGAGGCCATCGGCCCCGAAGTGGAGGTCGAGTTCACCGAGTCGCCGTCGGCCGTGCGCGAGCAACTGCTCGAGAACGGCGAGGTCGACATGGTGGTCGCCACCTACACCATCAACGACGCCCGCAAGGAGCGCGTCGGCTTCGCCGGGCCCTACTACGTCGCCGGCCAGGACATCATGGTCCCGGCGGGCAACCCGCTCGGCATCGAGGGCGTCGACGACCTGAACGGCAAGCGGGTGTGCTCGGTCGGCGGCTCCACCTCGGTCGAGAACGTGCGCACGATGGCTCCTGAGGCCCAGGTCACCGAGTTCGACGTGTACAGCAAGTGCGCCGACGCCATGGGCGACGGGCGGATCGACGCCGTCACCACCGACAACACCATTCTCCTCGGGCTCATCGAGAAGAGCGGCGGCAAGTACGAGCTGGTGGGCAACCCCTTCACCACCGAGCCCTACGGCATCGGCGTGCCCAAGGACGACGTCGAGTTCCGGAACTTCATCAACGACACCCTCGAGGACCTCTACGCCAGCGGCGAGTGGGCCGACGCCTACGAGCGCACCCTCGGCCAGTTCGTCGACGAGATCCCCGAGCCCCCGGAGGTCGACCGGTACTGAGCGGCCGTCGCCGCCCGGGCCGATGGAGGTCGTCCTCGACAACCTGGGCCGCTACGGCTCGGGCGTGGCCACCACCGTCAGCCTCACCCTGGCGGGATGGGCGGGAGCGTTGGTGCTCGGGGTGGTCGTGGCGGCCTTCCGGGTGGGGCCGGTGGCGCCCCTCCGGGCGGCCGGCGCCGTCTACGTGCAGCTGGTGCGCAACTGCCCGCTGGCGGTGCTGTTCGTGTTCTTCTACTTCGGGCTTCCCGACGCCGGTCTGACCCTGCCCACCTTCCCCACCGCCGTGGTGGTGCTGTCGCTCTACACCGGGACCTACGTGGCCGAGACGGTCCGGGCGGGCATCAGCGCGGTGTCGGCCGGCCAGGCCGAGGCGGCCCGGGCCCTGGGCCTCGGCTTCACCCAGGTGCTCGGGCTGGTGGTCGTGCCCCAGGCCCTGCGCACGGTGGTGGCGCCCCTCGGCAGCCTGTTCATCGCCTTGATCAGGAACACCTCGATCGCCTTCACCATCGGGGTGGTGGAGCTGACCGGGACCATGTTCCAGGTCGGCAATCGCACCGCCGACTACACCACCGCCTTCTTGACCGCGGCGACGGCCTACTTCCTGCTCACGCTGCCGAGCGGGGTGGCCGTCGACGCACTCGAACGACGGGTGGCGGTGAAGCGGTGAGCGGCGGGCTCTTCGCCGACGCTCTCGGGCCCCGGGGTCGCCGGCGCGTCGCCGTGTGGTCGGTGCTGGCGCTGGCGGTGCTCGCCGGCGTGGCGTGGGAAGCCCTTCGCCGCCTCGGCGACGCCGGGCAGCTCGACGCCGAGCGATGGCAGCCGTTGGCCGACCCCCGGGTGATCCGCTTCTTCCTGGAAGGCGCCCGCAACACCGTCGTCGCCGCCGGAGGCGGGATGGTCGGCGCCGTGGCCCTGGGTCTGGTCCTCGCCGTGGGCCGACTGGCCCGCACGCCGGTCCTGCGCGTGCTCGCCGGCGCCTGGGTGCAGTTCTTCCGGGCCTTCCCCCTGCTGTTGCTGCTGATCTTCCTGGCGTACGGCCTGCGCTCCTACGGCATCAACCTGCCCCTGGTGTGGACGCTGGTCCTGGCGCTGGCGCTCTACAACGGCGCCGTGCTCGGGGAGATCTTCCGGGCCGGGATCCTGTCGCTCGATCGCGGCCAGACCGAGGCTGCCTACGTCGTCGGCCTCGGCTACTGGCAGGCGCTGCGCCTGGTGGTGGTGCCCCAGGCGCTGCGGCGCATGGTGCCGGCGATCGTCAGCCAGCTCATCACCCTGTTGAAGGACACCTCGCTGGGCTTCTTCGTCCTGTACGAGGAGCTGCTGCGCCGGGGGCAGCTGGCGGGTCAGGAGTTCGGCAACCTCCTGCAGTCGCTGGTCGTGGTGGCGGGCATCTACATCGCCGTGAACCTGGCGCTCAGCCGGGTGGCCCGCCGGCTGGAGGTGCGTCAGCGCCGGCGCTACCGCGGTGGAGGCGTCGACCTCACCGGCGGCCCGGAGGACCTCGTCGTGGTGGAGCGAGACTCCGCACCGGCGGGCGGGGTCTGAGCCGGGCGCAGGTCGGTGGCCTCCCAGCGCCCCAGGTGACCGGCCACCACCTGGTAGTGGACAGGCACCCCCACCGGGATGGTGCGGCTGCCGTCGGCCACGGCCGTGCAGTGGAAGAACAGCTCGACGCCGTCCCCGCCCCGCACCGTCCCCCACCCCCGCCGCTCGTCGAAGCCGACCACCCGCCCGGTCTGCACGTCAGCCCTCGCCGCTGGCCACGCGAAGCCTCAATGCACGATCTTGGAGAGGGGGAGCTCGATGATGTCGCTGGCGCCGGCGTCGAAGAGGTCGGGGATGAGGATGTTGATGTCGGTCTTGGGAACCACGGTCTCGACGGCGTAGCCGTCGGCCCCGAACAGCTTCGACACCGTGGGGGCCTTCATGGCCGGCAGCAGAGCGATCACCGCCTCCAGGTCGGATTCGCCGACGTTGAGCTTGACCAGCACCTTGCCTCGGGCCTCCAGGCTGCCCTGGAGCAGGGTGTGCAGCTGGTGCATGGCATGGCGCTTGGCGGGATCGGCGTAGGCCTGGCGGTTGGCGATGAGCTCGGTGAACGACACCAGGATGGTGTCGAGGATGCGCAGCTTGGCGGCCCGGAGTGCCCTGCCGGTCTCGGTGATCTCGACCACGGCGTCGGCGATGTCGGGGATCTTCGCCTCGGTGGCCCCGTGCGACAGGCGGACCTCGGCCTCCACCCCGTGCTCGGCGAGGAAGCGGCCGGTCAGTCCCGGGTACTCGGTCGACACCCGCACGCCGGCGGGCAGGTCGCCGACCTTGGACCAGGGGGCGTCCTCGGCCACCGCCAGCACGACGTTGATGGGGCGGGCGGTGGCCTTGGAGTAGTGGAGCTCGCCCAGCGACACGACGTCGCTGGCCGTCTCCTCGATCCAGTCGCGCCCGGTGATGCCGAGGTCGTAGAGCCCCTCGGCCACGTAGCTGGGGATCTCCTGGGGCCGCAGGATGCGCACGTCGTCGACGCGCGGATCGGCGATGGTCGCCTTGTAGTCGACCGCCGAGCTGCGGCTCACGGCCAGATCGGCGGCCTCGAACAGCTCGATGGTGGCCCGCTCCAGCGAGCCCTTGGGCAGCACCAGGCGCAGCACTAGCCGGCCAGAACAGTGAGGGAGCCGGTCAGGGCGGTGGTGTTGGCGGTGGTGGGGGGCATCACGGGCGGCCCTTCGGCAGCTGGCGGAGCAGGTCGGCCATCTCCAAGGCCGTCTCGGCGGCCTCGTAGCCCTTGTTGCCCGCCTTGGCCCCGGCGCGCTCCAGCGCCTGGTCGAGGGTGTCGGTGGTGAGCACGGCGAAGGCGACGGGCACGCCGGTGTCGAGGGCGGCCCGCTGCAGACCGGCGGCGCACTGGCCGCCGATGTGCTCGTGGTGGTCGGTCGAGCCGCGGATGACCGCTCCGAGGGCGATGACGGCGTCGAACTCACCCGACGCTGCCAGTCGCCGCGCCACCAGGGGAAGCTCGAAGGCGCCCGGCGCCCACGCCACCACGATCGACGCCTCGTCGACGCCATGGCGGACCAGGCCGTCGCGCGCCCCGGCCAACAGCCGCTCGGTCACGAGGTCGTTGAACCGGGCGCATGCCACGGCGACGCGCACGCCGTCGCCCCGCACCATTCCCGCGTAGGTGCTCACGGTTGAGAGCCTTCCACGTCGGGAGGCGGGCGGCCATCCAGATTGGGCAGGAGGTGGCCCATGCGCTCCCGTTTGGTGCGCAGGTAGCGGATGTTCTCGGGGTTGGGGATCGACTCGAGAGGCACCCGCTCCACGATGCGCAGCCCGTAGCCCTCGAGCCCGCCGTACTTGGCCGGGTTGTTGGTCATGTAGCGCATGGTGGTGATGCCGAGGTCGACGAGGATCTGGGCGCCGATCCCGTACTCGCGGGTGTCGGGCGGAAAGCCCAGCTCGACGTTGGCGTCGACGGTGTCGCGTCCCAGGTCCTGCAGCTTGTACGCCCTGATCTTGTGGCCGAGGCCGATCCCCCGACCCTCGTGGCCCCGCAGGTACACGACCACGCCGAGCCCCTCCTCGGCGATGCGCTGCATGGCGGCGTCGACCTGGACGCCGCAGTCGCAGCGCAGTGAGCCGAAGACGTCGCCGGTGAGGCACTCGCTGTGGACCCGCACCAACACCTCGTGCTGGCCCTGCACAGCCCCCTTGACCATCGCCAGGTGCTGCTCACCGTCGAGGAGCGACTCGTAGACATAGCAGGTGAAGTCACCCCAGTCGGTGGGGATGCGGGCATCGTCGATGCGCCGCACCAGCTTCTCGCCCTGGCGCCGGTGACGGATCAGGTCGGCAATCGAGATCATCAGCAGGCCGTGCTCGGCGCAGAAGCGCTCCAGGTCGGGGCCCCGGGCCATGCTCCCGTCGTCGTTGACCACCTCGCACAGCACCCCGGCCGGCGTCAGCCCCGCCATGCGGGCCAGGTCGACGGCGGCCTCGGTGTGGCCGGCCCGCTTGAGCACCCCACCCTCGCGGTAGCGCAGCGGCAGGATGTGGCCCGGCCGGGCGAGGTCCTCCGGCCGGGTCTTGGGGTCGATGAGGGCCTGGATGGTGGCGGCGCGGTCGGCAGCGGAGATGCCGGTGGTGGTGCCGTGGCGGTAGTCGACGGTGACGGTGAAGGCCGTGTGCTGGCTCTCGGTGTTGTCGACGACCATGAGGGGCAGGTCGAGCTCGTCGAGGCGCGCCCCGGTCATCGGCGTACAGATGAGCCCTGAGGTGTGGCGGACGAAGAAGGCGATGCGCTCGGCGTCGGCGAACTCGGCGGCCATCACCAGGTCGCCCTCGTTCTCCCGGTCTTCGTCGTCGATCACCACCACCACGTCGCCTCGGGCGATGGCGGCCACGGCGGCGTCGATCGTCGCCAACTGGACGCCTGCCCGGCTCACCGGCGTTGCCCCGACGCTCCGGCAGCGGCCACCAGCCGCTCCACGTACTTGGCCACGATGTCGACCTCGAGATTCACGCGCGTGCCTGGGGTCTTGGCTCCCAGGGTGGTGGCTCGAGCCGTGTGGGGGATGACGGCGACGGTGAAGCTGTCGTCGGCGACGTCGACCACGGTGAGGCTGACGCCGTCGACGGCGATCGACCCCTTCGCCACCACGTAGCGAGCGAGGTCGCCGGGCAGGCGCACCCGCAGGGCGGGGACGGACTCGAGAACCTCGCCGACGGCGTCGACGTGGCCCTGCACGAGGTGGCCACCGAGGCGATCCGCCAGCCGCAGCGGGCGCTCCAGGTTCACCTGCTCCCCCACGGCGAGGGCGCCCAGCGTGGTCCGCGCCGCCGTCTCGGAGCTGACGTCGGCCTCCCACCAGGTCGAGCCCAGGGCCACGATCGTGAGGCAACAGCCGTCGACGGCAACGGAGTCGCCCACGGCGGCACCGGCCAGCAGCGACGGCGGCGCGGCGATGCGGACGCGGGGGTCGCCAGAGGCCACCACCGTGCCCAGCCCCTCGACCAGTCCGGTGAACATCAGGCCGGCTCCATCGACCGCAGTGCCTCGCCGACCATCGGTGGGCTCGGAATCGTCGCCGGCGACGGCGCAAGCTCGATGCGGACGTCGGCACCGAGGCGGGCCACCGAGACGATGCGGCCGTCGACCACGTCGGCGAGGGTGGCGGCCCCGGGCCCGGCGAAGAGCGGCCGACCGTCGTCGCCGCCGAACAGCTTGGGCGCCAGGTACACCACATAGCGATCGACCAGCCCGGCGCGGCAGAACTCGCCCGCCACCGTGGGCCCGCCCTCGACCAGCACCTGCACCACGCCCCGGGAGCCGAGGTCGTCGAGCACCTCCCCGAGATCGCCGCCCAGCTCGAGCGCGGGGTGGACCCTCGCCTGCCGGGGAGCCCGGCCCAGCACCACCCGCAGCGGGTCGCGCCCTTCGCTCAGGCGCACGGTGAGGCTGGGGTCGTCGGTGCGGACGGTGCCGGCTCCCACGATCACCGCGTCGCTCTCGGCCCGCAGCCGGTGCGCGTCGCTGCGGGCCTCGGTGCCGGTGAGCCACTGGGAGGTCCCGTCGGGTGCCGCCGTGCGGCCGTCGAGGGAAGCAGCCAGCTTGAGCACGACCCAGGGCCGGCCCGTGCGACGGTGCTTCAGATAGGGGGCCAGCTGGTCGCCCACCACGTCGGCGCCCACGCCCCGCGCCACCTCCACCCCGGCCTCGCCGAGGCGGGCCAGGCCACGGCCGTCGACGAGGGGATCGGGGTCGGACAGCGCTACCACCACCCGGCGCACCCCGGCGGCCACGATGGCGTCGGCACAGGGCGGGGTCCGGCCGTGGTGGGCGCAGGGCTCGAGCGTCGTCCAGAGGGTCGCGCCTCTGGCGGCCTCGCCGGCGGCGGCGAGCGCGGCGGCCTCGGCGTGGGGACCGCCCGGAGCGGCCGTGGCACCTTCGAACACCCGGCCGTCGCCGGCCTCGATCACCGCCCCCACCCATGGGTTGGGCGAGGCGACGGCTCTCGCCGCAGCAGCGAGGGTCACGGCACGCCGCATGCCCTCCAGGTCGTCCACCGGCTCAGCCTACGAGCGCCGTGTCGCGTCCCCGGCGGGCTCGGCGGTCCCTCCACGCTTCTGGCCGGCGAAGCGGGGTGGAAAACCGCACGTCGCGCCGGCCGAAACGCTGCGGGTCAGTGCTCGCGATGGCCGGCGAGCAGCCTCAGGGCGTGGGGCACCACGTCGAGGACAGCCTCGAGGCACTCGACCGCCCCGGCGGTGGAGCCGGGGGTGTTGAGCACCAGCGCCCGGCCCACCGTGCCCGCCACCCCCCGCGACAGCCGGCCCAGGGGGTTGACCAGGCGCATGGCCTCGGCCATCCCCGGCGCCTCGCGCTCGAGGACCAGACGGGTGCCCTCGGGCGTGAGGTCGCGTGGCCCGAAGCCGGTGCCGCCCGTGGTCACCACCAGCCCGGCGAAGGCCAAGCACGCTTCTCGCAGGGCCTCGCCGACCGGCTCCGCCCCGTCGGCCACCACCTTGTGGTCGACCACGTCGAGCCCCGCGGCCGCCAGCCGCTCGACCAACGCCGGGCCCGACCGGTCGTCGCGCGTGCCGGCCACGACGCCGTCGGACACCGTGAGCACCTTGGCGGCAAGGGGCATCCCCACCGCAGCGAGGCTAGGCCGCCACATCCTTGCGCAGGCGCAGCAGCGCCATCCCGTCGCTGCCGGTGTCCTGGGGCAGGAGCAGGGCGCCGCGGCCATGGGGCCTCCATGGGGGACGGGGAGGGGCCAGCGGCGCCAGCTCGGGATGCGCCGCCGCCAGCCAGTCGTCGACGCCGAGGGTCTCCTCGGCGGTGAGGGTGCACACGCTGTAGACCAGCGTGGCCCCGGGGCCGAGCAGGGCCACGGCGGCGTCGAGGAGCTGGCGCTGGAGGTCGGCCAGGCGGGCCACGTCGTCGGGCCGCCGGCGCCAGCGGGCGTCGGGGCGGCGGTGCAGCACGCCGAGGCCGGTGCAGGGGGCATCGACCAGCACTCGGTCGAACGAGCCCTGCCGCCACGGCGGCGCCCGACCGTCGGCCACGGCGAGCACGACCGAGGTGGCTCCGAGGTCGCGCACCACGCCGGCCACCACCTCGAGACGGGCGGCGTCGACGTCGGTGGCGGCCACGGTGGCGCCGGTGGCGGCGAGGCCACTGGTCTTGCCTCCGGGGGCGGCGCAGAGGTCGGCGACCCGCTCGCCCGCCTGCGCCCCCACCGCCTGGGTGACCTCCTGGGAGGCCGCGCCCTGGACGTAGCCGTCGGGTCGGGCGGGCACGGAGACCGCCTGGTTCATCTGCTCGAGGGCGGCGATGCCGTCGGCCTCGCCGAGGTCGGCCACCAGCCGCTCCACCACCCAGTCGGGGTAGCTCAGCCGGGTGGCCGCGTCGGGCCAGGACACCGGTGCGCCGGCCACCCGGCGCAGGATGGCGTTGACCAGGCCCCGGGACCTCCGGGGCGCCACCTCCACGGTGGCCGACACCGCGGCGTGGGCCGGCGTGCCGAGGAAGTGGAGCTGATAGGCCCCGAGGCGAAGGGCGGCGAGGGTGGGCGCGTCGAGCGGGCGCAGCGAGAAGCGCTCGACCAGGAAGTCGCAGGCGCGGCGCATCCGGGTGGTGCCGTAGACCAGCTCGGTGACGAACGCCCGGTCGCGCTCGGCCAGCCCGCTGGCGCCGAGCAGTTCCGCCAGCGCCACGTTGGCCCGGTCGCCTCCGTCGATGCGCAGCAGCGCCCGGTAGGCGAGGCGCCGCGCCTCGACGCCGGCCGGCTCAGGCACCGAGGACGTCGCCGGGACCCGGTCGGGCCCCGTTGCGCCACGCCGAGGCGGGCTGGGGCCCCTTGCCCTCGGGCTGCACGACGGCGAGCACCAGGGCGCCGTCACCGGTGCCCACCACCACCCCGTCGAGCGCCCCGGGGACCAGGTGCGAGCCGGTACCACTCGGGGCCTCCGCAGCGCGGAGCACCTTGAGGCGGCGGCCCCGGAAGGTGGTCCACGCCTGGCCGAGGCGCACCAGGCGAGCGAGCTCGGCGGCAGGTCGGCTCCACTCGAGCCGGAGCTCGCCCGGGTCGATCTTGGCCGCGTACGTCACCTCGCCGACCTGGGGTGTGGGTGTCCCCAGGCCGGCCGAGAGCTGCTCGACGAGCAAGCGGCAACCGGCGTCGACCAGCCGCTGCCGCAGCTCGTCGGCGGTCTCGTCGGGCCTGACGGTGAGCCGCTCGCAGGCGTACACCGGCCCGGTGTCGAGGCCCTCCTCGAGGCGCATGAGGCACACGCCCGTCTCCTCGTCGCCGGCGAGGATGGCCCGCTCGACCGGCGCCGCCCCCCGCCACCGGGGCAGGAGGGAGAAGTGGAGGTTCACCAGGTCGAGCGCCGCCAGCACGTGGGGACGGATGAGGCGACCGTAGGCCACCACCACCCCCAGGTCGGCGCCGACGGTGAGCACGTCGTCCACCCGTTCGCTGACCGGTAGGCCGAGCTCCAGGGCGGCGGCCTTGACCGGCGTCGGGACCAACGACGCCCCACGGCCGCGCTTGCGATCGGGCTGGGACACCACCAGGGCCACGTCGAAGCCGGCACCGACCAGTGCCTCCAGGGGGGCGACGGCGGCGGCGGGGCTGCCCAGGTACACCAGCCGCCGCGGCGGCTCCGTGCTCAGTGGCGCCCCGGCAGGCGCAGGCGTCGGCGCGGCTCGGCAGCGTCGAGGGCCAGGGCCCGGTCGCGCAGCACCCGGTTGGCCTGCTTGCGCTGGTCGGCGTCGAGGCGCTCCAGCAACAGGACGCCGTCGAGATGGTCCACCTCGTGCTGGAACATGCGGGCCAGCAGCTCGTCGGCCTCGAAGGACACCTCGTTGCCGTCGAGGTCGAGGCCGGTGAGGTGGACCTCGGCCGGGCGGACGATCTCCCACGACAGGTCGGGCACCGACAGGCACCCCTCCTCGTAGACCCACTCGCCCCGGGTCTCGCTGATGACGGGGTTGACGATCGTGTGGGGCCCGGTGTCGTCGTGGAGGTCGTAGACGAACATCCGCTTCTGCACGCCCACCTGCGGAGCGGCCAGGCCGATGCCCGGTGCCTCGTACATGGTGACCACCATGTCGGCGGCCAGGCGCACCAGCCGCTCGTCGATGTCGGTGACCTCGGCCGCGGGCTGGCGCAGCACCGGATCGCCCACGAGGCGGATGTGGTACGGAGCCATGGCCGCTCAGGGTAGTGGCGGGTAGCGTCGGCGACCCCGTGAGCCACTACTTCGATGCCGATCCCGCCGTGGCCTCCGAGCCGGGGCGGGTACGCCTGGTGTTGCCCGACTTGGCCCTCGACCTCGCCACCGACCGCGGGGTCTTCGCCCGGGAGGCGGTCGACGCCGGGACCAAGCTCCTGCTCATGGAGTCTCCACCTCCGCCACCCGAGGGCGACCTGCTCGACCTGGGCTGCGGCTACGGTGCCATCGCCGTGACCCTCGGGCGCCGGTCACCCGCAGCCCGGGTGTGGGGCGTCGACGTGAACCGTCGAGCCGTCGCCCTCACCGCCGCCAACGCCGCCGCTGCCGGCGCCGCCAACATCCGAGCGGTCGGCCCGGAGGAGGTTCCCGCCGAGGTGAGGTTCGACGGCATCTGGTCGAACCCGCCGGTGCGGATCGGCAAGGCGGCCCTGCAGGCGCTGCTGGTTCGCTGGCTGGGCCGCCTGTCCCCCGGTGGCCGCGCCTGGTTGGTCGTGCACAAGCACCTCGGCGCCGACTCGCTGGCTCGCTGGCTTGGGGCCGAGGGCTTCGCCACCGAGCGGCTGACCTCACGGATGGGCTACCGCGTGTTGGAGGTCGGGCCCTCGTGACCAGTCTCGGCGACACCGATCTCAAGCGCCTCCACCGGCAGTGGCGCCGGCGCACGGAGGGTCGCGTGGCCGTGCTCCTCGACTCGGTGCAGACCCCCTACAACGTCGGTGCCATCGTCCGCCTGGCGGCCGCCGAGCGCGTCGAGCACCTCTACCTGGCCGGGGCCACGCCGTCTCCCTCCTCTGCCAAGGCAGCCAAGACCTCGCTCGGCTCACAGCGATTCGTGACGTGGACGACGCACGACGACGTGGCCGACGCCATGGCCGCGGCCCGCTCGGCCGGCTACTTCGTCCTTGCTCTGGAGCTGGCGCGTGGCGCGGTGGCGCTGCACGAGGTGGCCCTTCCTGCCGACGTGTGCGTGGCGGTGGGCCACGAGGACAAGGGGTTGTCGCCGCCGGTCCTGCAGCAGGCGGACGCCGTGGCATTCGTGCCCCAGCTCGGTCGGGTCGGCTCGCTCAACGTGGCGCACGCCGCTGCCATCGCCGTCTACGAGCTGCGCCGCAGGGAGTGGGCGGGGCAGGGGGCCTGAGGGCTGGTCAGTCGACCACGTCGATGGGACAGCGCCGTCCGCGAGCGGTCGAGGCCCGAGGCCGTCGACGGCCCGGGATGTTGCATGCCTGGGCCGGACGCCACCGTCAGATCCGCAGGGGGTCGACCGCCACCCGGAGACGGCCCGGGGGTCGGGGCGTCGCCGCCAGAGCGTCGCAGAGCCGCCGGTGGTCGCGAGCGCGCACCAGCCAGCGCCCCGAGGCTGGCCCGAGCACCTCGACGTCCGGTGAGCTCCGCAGGCCCCCGACGTAGGCCTCGGCCGGGGCGCCGGACACCAGGGCCAACGCCGTCGTGGGCGGGAAGGCCAGGAGCCGGCGCCGCTCGGCCTCCGCTGCCGCCACCCTCGCCGGGTCGGCGTGCAGGGCCGCCTGCACCACCTCATGGCCCGGCAGGCGGGTCTGGAGCACGAGACGGCCGCCGCCGGCCTTGCCGCCCACCAGTCGGGCGGCACGGGCCAGGAGGGCCATGGCCTGCTCGGCCGCCCGGTAGCGGGGAGCGAGCAACTCGGCGTCGAGATCGAGGAAGGCCACGACGGAGGCGGAGGCGACGCGGTGGAGGACGGCTTCGGTGCCCACGGCCACCGGGGCGTCGACGGGCTCGCTGCCGCTGGCACCGGTGACCTCGGCCACCGCCACGCCCGCCAGGCGCTCGAGGTCGTCGCGCACCCGCTTGATCCCGGGACGGAGCACCTTGAGGCGGGTGGAGCCGCACGCCAGGCACACCAGCGGCCGGCGGCAAGCGCAGCGCCGGCACCCGAGGATGGCGTCGTCGCCCTGGGCCACCGCCGCTCCACACCTCTCGCATCGAGCCAGCTCGGCACACGCCGAGCACGCCAGCACCGATGCCCGGCCCTTGCGGTTGAGCACGGCCACCAACCGACCGGAGGCGGCGGCCCCCGCGTCCGCCGGGGCGGTGCCCGTGGCCCGGGCGAGGGTGACGAGGCGCGGCGAGTACAGGTCGGCACGCAGTGGTTCCTCCCGGCGGCGGTCGACCACGTCGACCACCGGCCAGCCGGACCGTTCGGCTGCCCGCGACGGTGCCAGCACCGGGGCCCACGCCAGCGCCTCCAGCGACGGGCACGGCGAGGTCCACACGCACCGGGCGCCGGCGCGACGTGCCCGCTCGGCGGCGACGTCGCGGGCGTTCCACGTCGGCGAGGCCTCGCTCTGGTGGGACTCGTCGTGCTCGTCGAGCACCACCACGGTGGCGAGGTCGACGGCCGGCGCCCACGCTGCCGCCCGGGCACCGACGACCACACGGGCGCCCGCCGCGGCCCGCGCCCACTCCCCCGGTACCAAGGCGGTCGGCATCCCCGACCGACGGAGGGCGGCGGCGACATCGGTGGCCACCGCCGACGACGGGGCCACCACCAACGTGGTGCCCCGCCGGGCGGCCTCGAGGACCAGGGGCAGCACCGGCGCCGCCGGAGGCAGGCGGAGGACCGAGGTCGCCCGGGCCAGCGCCTCGCCGAGGAGCTCATCGTGGGAACCGCCCTCGCTCGCCGCCGGCTCCAGTCGCGTTGCGGGTACGGGGGGAAGGCCGGCCACCACGCCTCGAGGCGAGGCCGTGCGCAAGAAGTGCACCGTACGCCCCGCCCATCGCCACGCCGCCCATCGGGCGAGCCCGATCACGTCGGCGCTGGGGCCGAGCCCGGTCACCCGCAGCAGCGGGCGCAGCGCCACGTCGGCTGTGGGCGCCACCTCGACGGCGACCACCCACCCCCGGACCCGGCGACCCTGCAGTGCCACCCGCACGATGGCGCCGACCCCGACCCGGTCGGCGAAGGCCTCGGGAACGGAGTAGTCGAAGGCCTTGTCGATGGCTGGGACGTCGGGCAGGACCCGGACGACCGCAGGCCCGGGGCTCAGAGCCCGAGGGCGGAGGTCAGCTCGTCGAGGCGGGGCGTGGCCTCCCAGGTGAACTCCTTGTCGGAGCGCCCGAAGTGGCCATAGGCGGCGGTGCGCTGGAAGATCGGCCGGCACAGGTCGAGGTCGCGCAGGATGGCGGCCGGTCGGAGGTCGAACAGCTCCCTGACCGCGGTGGCGATGCGGTTGGGGTCGACCACCTCGGTGCCGAAGGTCTCGACGAGCAGTGAGACCGGGTGGGCCACGCCGATGGCGTAGGCGACCTGTACCTCGCAGCGTCGAGCCGCTCCGGAGGCCACCACGTGCTTGGCGACCCACCGGGCGGCGTAGGCCGCCGAGCGGTCGACCTTGGTCGGGTCCTTGCCCGAGAAGGCACCGCCGCCGTGGCGGGCCATGCCGCCGTAGGTGTCGACGATGATCTTGCGCCCGGTGAGGCCGGTGTCGGCCCTGGGGCCGCCCAGCTCGAAGGTGCCGGTGGGGTTCACCAACACGTTGAAGCCCTCGGCGAACTCGGGCGGCACCAGGGGGGCGATCACGTGCTCCTCGATGTCGGGCTTGATCAAGGTCTCGGCGTCGAGTCCGGGCTGGTGCTGCGTGGAGATGACCACCGTGCGCAGAGCGACAGGCTTGCCGTCCTCGTAGTCGAAGCTGACCTGGGTCTTCCCGTCGGGACGGAGGTACGGGAGGATGCCCGCCTTGCGGACCTCGGCCAGACGGTGGGCGAGGCGATGCGCCAGCCAGATCGGCAGGGGCATGAGGTCGTCGGTCTCGTCACACGCGTAGCCGAACATCATCCCCTGGTCGCCGGCCCCCTGGGCATTGAGCGCGTCCTCGTCGGACACGCCCGAGCGCCGCTCGTAGGCGGTGTCGACACCCTGGGCGATGTCGGGCGACTGCTCGTCGATCGAGACCATGACCCCGCAGGTGTTGCCGTCGAAGCCGAACGACTCCCGGTCGTAGCCGACGCCGCAGATGGTCTGGCGCACGATCTTCGGGATGTCGACGTAGGCAGCGGTGGTGATCTCTCCGGCGACCACGGCGAGACCGGTCGTGAGCAGCGTCTCGCACGCCACCCGCCCCCTCGGGTCCTCGGCGAGGATGGCGTCGAGAATGGCGTCGGAGACCTGGTCGGCCATCTTGTCGGGGTGCCCCTCGGTCACGGACTCCGAGGTGAATGTCGAGCGGTTCAC
>JAHWJH010000001.1:0-4540 GCA_019348555.1 Actinomycetota bacterium | reverse complement strand
GAGCGGTTCCCGCGTGCTCCGATCAGCAGCTCGAGCATGAGGAGCCGACGACCGGAGGCGGGCATACGCCCGCCTGTCGGGGTGCCGCTCTGTGATCTCCGACTCCGAGGGAAAGGTCGAGCGGTTCACATCGTGCTCCTGAGGTCGACGACGGCGTCGAGGACGGCACGGGCGATCACCCGTTTGTCCGCTGGGCCTACATTCAACTCCATCCCGTCCGGCCCCACGATCACCACGGTGTTGGTGTCGTGCCCGAAGCCCACACCCGGCGCCGACACGTCGTTGCCGACGACGAGGTCGACGCCCTTGCGGCGGAGCTTCTCCTGCGCGCCGGGGCGGGGGTCGCCGATCTCGGCGGCGAAGCCCACGAGGACCTGTCCTGGACGCCGGTGCTCCCCGAGGCAGGCGAGGATGTCGGTGGTGGGCTCGAGGACGACGTCGGGAACGCCGTCGGCCGTGCGCAGCTTCGTGGGTGCCGCCGCCTTGGGGCGGAAGTCGGCCACGGCGGCGGCCATGACCACGACGTCGGCCGACACGCCGCGCCGGGCGACGGCGTGCTCCATGTCGGCAGCGGTCTCGACGTCCACCCGCTCGACGCTGGCGGGTGCGGCCAGGTCGGCGGCGGTGATCAGGGTCACACGGGCTCCCCGGGCGGCGGCTTCGGCGGCGACGGCGTGGCCCTGCTTGCCCGACGAGCGGTTGGCGAGGAAGCGCACGGCGTCGAGTGGCTCCCTGGTGCCCCCGGCGGTGACGAGTACCCGCACCCCGTCGAGGTCGCCCGGCTCGCCAGCGCTCAGCACCGAGACACATGCGGCCACGATGTCGGCGGGATCGGCCATCCGCCCGAGGCCGGAGTCGCCACCGGCCAGGTGTCCGGCATCGGGGCCGACGACGACCACCCCTCGCTGCCGGAGGGTCTCCACGTTGGCCCGCACCGCCGCCTGCTCCCACATCTCGGTGTGCATGGCCGGACACACCACGACCGGGGCACGGGTGGCGAGCAGCGTGGTGATCAGCAGGTCGTCGGCCATACCGATGGCGTAGGCGGCGAGGAGCCGGGCGGTGGCCGGCGCCACCACCACCAGGTCGGCTCGCTGGCCGAGAGCGGTGTGGGGGCTGGCCTCGGGCCCCTCCCACAGCGACGTGCGGGCGGGTTCGCTGGCCACGGCCGAGAACGTGGCGGGGCCCACGAATCGCACCGCCGTGGCGCTGAGCACGGGGCTGACGAAGGCCCCGGCGTCGACCAGGCGGCGGCAGACCTCGACGGCCTTGTAGGCGGCGATCCCCCCGGTGACCCCCAGCACGACCCGACGGCCGTGCAGCATTCGGGGCGTCAGCCTTCGGGAACTTCGCCGCCGGCCTCGTCGGCCAGGTCGGTGGTGTCGGCCAGGCCGAGCACGCCGCTCAGCGCGCCGACCGGGCCCCACTCGCGCTCGTTCTCGATGGCCACCTCGACCGCCTGATCCCCCTCGACCTCGTCGGGAAGGCGCTCGTAGGTGATCTTGTCGGCGGCGATCTCCTCGAACGAGATCGACAGCGGCTTGCGCGCCGAGGATGCGACCTGCGGAGGCACGATGGCGCCCAGGCCCTCCCCGAGCTGGTTGAAGTAGGCGTTGACCTGGCGGGCGCGGCGCGAAGCCAGCGTGACCAGGGTGAACTTGGAGTCCACCCGACCGAGCAGCTCCTCGATCGGGGGGTTCATCATCGTGTCGTTCTGCCAGGCCATCGGCCGAGCCTACCGCTCAGCGGGTCGGGCCGGCGGCCCGCGCCGAGGCGATGAGGCCGGCCACGGCATCGAGCGTCGTCTCGAGGTCGTCGTTGACCACCTCGACGGCGCCGAGCTCGGCGGCGGCGGCGGCCTCCTGCTCCGCCCTGGCCAGGCGCCGCCGCACCACGTCGTCGGGATCACCTCGCTCCCGCAGGCGGCGCTCCTGTTCGGCGGGCGACGGTGGCACCAGGAAGATCAGCAGCGCGTCGGGGTGGCGGGCGTGCACCTGGCGGGCGCCCTGCACGTCGATCTCGAGCAGGGTGTCGTGGCCGGGAGGCGGCTCGGAGACGGGCGTGCCGTAGAGGTTGCCGAGGAACTCCGCCCACTCGAGGAAGCCCTGGCGCTCGACCTCCGCTTCGAACCTCTGGCGGTCGACGAAGGTGTAGGCGTCGGGCGCTTCCCCGGGACGCCGTGGCCGTGTGGTCCACGAACGGCTCAACCACAGCGTCGGATCGCGCTCCAGGAGGTGACGGACCACGGTGCCCTTGCCCACGCCGCCGGGGCCGGAGATGACGACCAGCAAGCCTCAGCCGGGGAAACGTTTGAGGAGGGCCTCACGCTGCTGGACGCCGAGGCCCCGGATGCGCCGGCTCTCGCTGATGCCCAGCTCCTCCATCAGGCGCCGGGCCTTCACCTTGCCGAGACCGGGAAGCGACTCCAGCACGGTCAGGACCTTCATCTTCCCGACGGTCTCGTCGGTGGCCGCCAGGTCGAACAGCGCCGGCAGGGAGGTGGAGCCCATCTTCAGCTTGTCCTTCAGCTCGGCGCGCACTCGTCGGGCTTCGCCAGCCTTTGCCAGCGCAGCCTGGCGCTGATCGGGGGAGAGTTCAGGCGGCAGCGGCATGGGGCGAAACCCTACTTCTTCGGACGAAGCTCATTGGCTGAGGCCGTCGACGAGGACCTGGGCGGCGGCCCGGCGGTCGGGGGCGGCGGTCACCGCCCGGCCCACCACCAGCAGGTCGGCGCCGGCGGCAAGCGCCGCCGCCGGGGTGTCGGTCCGGGCCTGGTCGTGGGTGTCGACCCCCGTGGGGCGGGTGCCGGGGACGACCACGGTGAGGCGGGGCGCCAGCTCCCGGACGTCGGCCACGTCGGGTGCGCCGCAGACCAGGCCGTCGCACCCGGCCTCCAGTGCCACGCGGACACGCTTGGGGACGATGTGCGGAGGGGCGTCGGCGTCGCTGGTGAGCACGGTGACGGCCAGGGCGACGGGCCGTTCGAGTCCGGCCTCGGCGGCGCCGCGATGCAGACCCTCGACCCCGGCACGCAGCATGGGGACGCCGCCCATGGCGTGCAGGGTCAGGTAGCGGACCCCGTAGGCGCCGACCACCGCTGCCGCCCGCCCGACGGTCGTGGGGATGTCGTGGAGCTTGAGATCGAGGAAGACGTCGTAGCCGAGACCGGCCAGGCTTCCCACGGCGTCGGGACCGGCGGCGGTGTAGAGCTCCAGGCCCACCTTGGCCACGCCGAACCAGGGTTGCAGCTCCCGGGCCAGGCGCAGCGCCACCACCACGTCGTCGACGTCGAGGGCGAGGGCGAGGCGCGAGCGCAGCTCGGGGGCAACGGTGGCGGGGACCACGTCGGTCATCGTCGGGCTCCTTGTGAGGTGGCGGCGGGGTGGCGCCGGAAGCTGCCATGGTGGGCGACGCCGACCAGCTCGTCGAACCGGCTCATGCCCTGGCGCGAGACCCATGTTCGCAGACCGGCGAGCACCCGCATCGGAGCACGGGGGTCGGCGAAGGTGGCGGTGCCGACCTGCACGGCGCCGGCTCCGGCCAGCACCAGCTCGGCGGCGTCCAGGCCGGTGCTCACGCCACCCACCCCCACCACCGGGAGATCGGGCAGGGCGCCGGCCACGTCGAAGACCGCTCGCACCGCCACCGGGTGGATGGCCGTACCCGACAAGCCGCCCCCCTGGCCCCCCAGGCGAGGCTTCGCCGTCGTCGGATCGATGGCCATGCCCATGACGGTGTTGATGAGCGTGACCGCCTCGGCGCCGCCCCGCCGGGCCGCCTCGGCGATCTCCGCCAGATCGCCCACGTTGGGGCTGAGCTTGGCCCATCGCGGCCGCCCGCACCCCTCGGTGGCGCGGAGTACCGCCTCGGTGGCAGCCGCCGAAGAGGCGAACATCCGCCGCCGGTCCTCGAGGTTGGGGCAGCTCACGTTGACCTCGACCGCCACCACCCCGGGCGGAGCGTCGGCCAGCATGGTCGCCGCCTCGGCGTACTCCTCCACCGTGCGACCCCAGATCGAGGCCACCACCCTCGCCCCGCAGCCGAGCAGTGCCGGCAGCTCCTCGGCCAGCCACGCCCGCACCCCCGGCCCCTGCAAGCCCACGCTGTTGAGCATTCCGCCCGTCGTCTCGTGCACCCGGGGCGCCGGGTTCCCAGCCCACGGGAAGGCCGCCAGCGACTTCACCACCACCGCGCCCAGGAGCGAGAGGTCGAAGTAGGCGGAGAGCTCGGCCCCGTGCCCAGCGGTACCGGATGCCGTCATCACGGGGTTCGGCAACACCACCGAGCCGATCGTCGCCGTCAGATCGACTGCTCCTCGACGAGAGCGCGACCTGCTCACTCCCTCAACCACTCCTGGAGGCTCCGTACGGCAAGGGGGTACTCGGCCCAGTCGGCCATGCCGTTGGCGGCGGCCAGGGCGGCGGCGACGGTGGTGAGGCACGGCACCCGGTGCACGGCGGCGGCGGAGCGGATGTAGTCGCCGTCGGCTCGCGGTCCGCGCCCCCTGGGTGTGTTGACCACCAGGGCGACCTTCCCGTCG
>JAHWJH010000019.1 GCA_019348555.1 Actinomycetota bacterium | reverse complement strand
GTATCGACCAGCTGATGGGGATCCAACCAGCGCACCATGTGCCTGCGCACGAACCCGAGCTCGGATTCCGACGACGGCCGTGGGGGGCAGGGCGGAGGCGTCTCGGCGGGACCCGAAGGCGTCTCGGCGGGACCCGGAGGCGTCTCGGCCATCGCTCGACATTCTTGCAGCAGTCGTGTGCCGGTCCTGCATCCGCCCCATGGGGAGCGACCGGCCTAGGCGCTTGAACAGCCGCCTATCAGGGAGATGCCCGGAGCGTCGTTCCCAGTTCGTGTGCGGGCACCATCGGGTCGCCGCCCGGGAGGCGGCGGAGCATGGCGACCGCCGAGGGGACAAGCCACCCGTCGCCGAGCATCAGCCGGGATTTCGACCACGGCCCCTGCCGCGTCGGGACATCGCCCGAAGTGATTCGACCACGGCGAGCGCCGGGGATCTCGGTGGGCGATCCGATGACTGACTCCTCCCAGCGGGCGAACGTTGATGCTCGCTCACCGTCACGACGCACGACGTACATCCGGTCCGTGGCGTCGAGTGGGTGTGCTCACCCCCCTCCGACACGCACCTGACTACACGGAGGCGGTGCTCAGGGCCCGTGGTGCCACGTCGCTCGCGCCGGGCATCGCGTTCGTGCCCTGCCGAGCGCCCCTCCAACGGTCGCGGGGTATCGGTACCGGCATGACAGCTGTGGCGATGGGGCTCGACAGGGCACCGGGTCACCTGGGCCGGCGGAGGGCCTGATGGGTGCCGGACACGACCACGGCGGGATCGGGCAACGGGCCGGTGCTCGGAACCAGCGCCGGCTGGTGTTGGCGTTCGTGCTCATCCTGGGGTTCTTCGTGGTCGAGGCGGTGGCGGGGGTGCTCACCAACTCCCTGGCTCTGGTCTCCGACGCCGGGCACATGCTCACCGACGCCATCGGCCTGGGCATGGCGGTCGCCGCCATCCAACTGGCGACTCGAGCAGCGACCCGGACGACTGATCGGAGCCGGACCTTCGGGCTCTACCGCCTGGAGATCCTGGCCGCATTCGTCAACTCCCTTCTGCTCGTCGGGGTGGCGCTCTTCGTGCTGGTCGAAGCAGCCCGACGGCTCACCGACCCCCCCGGGGTCCTGGGCGTCCCCCTGCTCGTGGTCTCGACGCTCGGGCTGATCGTCAACCTCGTGGCCTTGGCGCTGCTGCGGCAGGGCTCCAAGGAGAGCCTCAACGTGGAGGGCGCCTACCTGGAGGTGCTGGCCGACACCCTCGGCTCGGTCGGCGTCATCGTGGCCGCCGTGGTGATCCAGACCACCGGCTGGAGCTACATCGACCCCATCATGGGCGCGGGGATCGGCGTGTTCATCCTCCCCCGGACCTGGAGACTGGGCCGCCAGGCGGTGCGCATCCTCATCCAGGCGGGGCCGCCCGACATCGACGCCGCCGGCGTGGAGGCCGATCTGGCGGGCCTGGAAGGGGTGGTCGACGTGCACGACCTGCACCTGTGGACCCTCACCTCCGGGATGGAGGTGGCCTCCGCCCACCTGATGGTGACCGTCGGCACCGACAGCCATCGCATTCTCGACCAGGCCCGCCACCTGCTCCAGGAGGGATACGGCATCGCCCACGCCACCCTCCAGGTCGAACCCGCCGACCACCGTGGCTGTGACGAGATGGTGTGGTGAGGCGCTCCAGCCTCCGGCGTCGATCGGTTGCGGAACCGAAAGCAACTGACGCCCGAACGGTCAGGGGGGGCGGCGGTCCTGTCAGGCACGGCTGTCGTCGAATCGTTACGCGAGGTCTCTCTGGGAAGCGCCGACAACTCCGGAGGGTGATGTCTGATGGACTACAAGGTCAGCTCGCAGGAGACCCAAGAGCGGCGCGAGGGCATCGGCGGACCCGCGCACCGCATCGCCGACCTCGTCCTGCTCGCCCAGGAGACCAACCGCTACGGCCAGCTCGCCGATGCACGACAGGCGCATCGTCACCGGCAAGGACGGCGTCGACCTCGGTGGTGAGTGGGTGGACCGGGGATCGGTGACGTCTCGGCATCCGGGCGACAACGCCTCCGCGGAAAGCGGGAACATGCCGGGCGGGGTATGCGTCTCGCTCAGAGAGGGTGGTCGGTCGATGGGCAAAGAGCCACACGGTGGCGCGCCGGCGAACTCATCGCTCGCCGGAGGAGGGCGCCGGTCAGCCGGTGTTGCGCAGACCGCTGGCCACGCCGTTGATGGTCAGCAGCAGCGCCCGGCGCAGCATCCGGTCCTCGCCGTCGCCCTCGCGGACCCGCCCCAACAGCGACACCTGGAGGTAGTTCATGGGGTCGAGGTAGGCGTCGCGCACGTCGAGGGTGCGCCGGAGCTGGGGGTGGCGCTCGAGCAGGTGGCGCTCACCGGTGAGGGTGAGGATCTGGGCGACGGTGCGCTCGTGCTCGGCCACGATGACGTCGAACAGGTAGTGCAACGACGGATCGACGAGGCGCTCCACGTAGCGCCAGGCGATGGCCAGGTCGGTCTTGCGCAGCACCATCTCCACGTTGGCGATGAAGGTGCGGAAGAAGTGCCATTCCTGGAACATCCCTTCGAGCTGCTCGGCGAAGCCGGTGGCCCGGGCGTGCTCGAGGCCGGCCCCCACGCCGAACCACCCGGGGATGATCTGGCGCGACTGGGTCCAGCCGAACACCCACGGGATCGCCCGCAGGCCCTCCAGGGTGCTGCCGGGAGGGGCGTCGGCCCGGCGGGCGGGCCGAGAGCCGATGTTGAGCGCGGCCAGCTCGTCGACGGGGGTGGACGACGTGAAGTAGGTCTCCAGGCCCGGGTCGTCGATCAGTCGGCGGTAGGCCCGGTGGGCCCCGCTCGACACGACGTCCATGACGTCGTCCCACCGGTCGATCACCTCCAGCGGGACCCGGGACTCCCGGTGCAGCAACGAGGCCTCGAGCAAGGCGGCCAGGGTGAGCTCGAGGTTTCGCCGGGCCAGCGTGGGCAGGCCGTACTTGTCGGAGATGACCTCGCCCTGCTCGGTGATCTTGATGGCTCCTTCGACGGTGCCGTAGGGCTGCGCCAGAATGGCGTCCCCGGTGGGCCCACCGCCCCGGCCCACCGTGCCCCCCCGGCCGTGGAACAGCCGCAGCACCACGCCGTGACGCTGGGCCGAGTCCCGCAGCGCCCGCTGGGCCCGGTGGATCTCCCACAGGGAGGTGGTGATCCCGGCGTCCTTGTTGGAGTCGGAGTAGCCGAGCATGACCTCCTGCACGTCGCCCCGCAGTGACACCAGGCACCGGTAGCCCTCGTCGTCGAGGAGGTCGTCGAGGATCCCCGCCGCCGACCGCAGCTCCTCGGTCGTTTCCAGCAGCGGCACGAAGCCGACACGGGCGACCCCGGCGGTGAGGTCGATCAGCCCCGCCACCCGGGCAAGCACGGCGGCGGCGAGGATGTCGTCGGCTCCCCGGGTCATCGAGACGATGTAGCTCTCGATCACCTCGTCGCCGAAGACGTCGAGGGCCTGGCCGATGGTGGCGAACAGCCGCAGGGGGCCGTTGACGTCGTCGGTCAGGCGCAGCGCCGGAGAGGTGAGGGGCCGGGTCTGCGAGAGCTCGCCCGAGAGCAGGCGGCAGCGCTGGTGGCGATCGAGCTCCCGGTAGGGAACGGGGAGCTCGCCGAGGTGGTCGAAGAGGGCCGCCAGGGTGTGGTGGTGCTGCTCGGCGTGCTCGCGGATGTCCATGGTGGCGAGCGACAGGCCGAAGGCGGCGGCCACCCGAGTCACCTGGTCGAGCTTGCCCCGGGCAAGCAGGTCGCCCCGGTTGTCGCGCAGCGACGAGCGCATGACCTCGAGGTCGTCGAGGAGCTGGTCGGTCTGGCGGTAGTCGAGCCCCGGACGGTGCGGACGGTCCTCGGCGAGGCGGCGCCGGGTGTTGCGCAGCCGCTCGAGGATGTAGGAGCACTTCAGCCGGTAGGGCTCCTCGGCGTTGAGGCGCCCGTAGCGGTCGAACACCTCGGGCAGCGCCTCGCGGTCGGCGGCCATGCTGGTCTCCAGCGCCGGCGAGATGCCGACCATCTGGGTGGAGTTGCTCAGCTCGCTCACCAGCTCCTCCACCGCTGCCGTCAGCTTGCGCAGGGCGAGGTCGTGCTGGAGCCTGAGCACCTGCATGGTGACCTCGGGGGTCACCTCGGGGTTGCCGTCGCGGTCGCCTCCCACCCAGGTGCCGAACCGCAGCGGCCGGGTCCGCGGCGGGAGGGCGACATCGAGCGTCTCCAGGTGTGCCACCAGGTCGTCGAGCAGCTCGGGGACCACTCCGCTGAAGAGCTGGTCGAGGTAGTACAGCACCGATCCGGCCTCGGCGACCGGCGTCGGGCGCTCGCGGCGCAACTCGTTGGTCTGCCAGATGAGGTCGATGAGCTGGGCGATGCGTCGCTCGGCGCGCTCCATGTCGTCCTCCGAGGCGCGGGGGTCGGAGCGCTGCTCGAGCAGCTCGGCGATCAGCCGGCGCTTGGTGAGCACCGACCGCCGGATCGACTCGGTGGGATGGGCGGTCAGCACCGGCCGCATCTCGAGGCGCTGCAGGACGGCTTGGAGCTCCGGTCTCGGCACCTCCGCCTCCCGGATGTCGCCGATCGCCGCCCGCAGACGGCCGCTGCCCGCCGTGCGCACCGTCTGCTCGTCGGCGCGGTGCACCTGCTCGGCGATGTTGGCAAGGTGGAAGTACGCCGTGAACGCCCGGACCAGCACCGACGCCCTGGGAAGCGGGAGGTCGTTGAGCACGTCGTCGAGCTCCGCCGCGGCGGTCGGCGACGACGAGCTGCGGACCTGCTTGGTCAGGGCCCGCACCCGCTCCACCAGCTCGAGCAGCTCGGGGCCTTCCTGGCGGACCAGGGACTCCCCGAGCAGCTTCCCGAGGAAGCGGATGTCACGGCGCAGCGCCGCATCGGGGGCGGGGCCCTCGGGTGGCGGCAGCACAGCCACAGGGCGCCGGATCAGCCCGAGGCGGCGGAGGTCACCGCTGCCCGGGCGGCGTCGAGGCTGGTCGACCGCACCTGCCAGTCGCCTCCGAGCAGCCCGAGGCGCCCCACGCTGAGGGCTTCGATGGCGGCGTCGAGGCCGGTCTCCACCGGCTCGAGGCCGATCTCGGCAAGGCCTGCGGCCAGCTCGCCGGGCAGTTCGGGCCGGGGGCAGCCGTCAGACCGCGTGAGACAGGTGGTGTGGCCGAGCCACAGTGCCGCCGGCCACCAGCCGTCGACCACGAGGGCGTCGCCCTCCACCCTCAGGCCGGCGACGTCGGGCGCGCCGGTGCGCTGGACGAAGGCCGCCACCACGGGCTCGACGCCGGAGGCGCCGTCGTGTGGGTCGGGTCGGATGCCTTCCATCGGGCTCTTCCTACACCAGGGCCGCGCAGCGGCGTGCTTCGCGGGTGAAGGCGTTGAACAGGGCCTGCTGGGTCGGGTCGGTCGCGGCGGTGACCTCGGGGTGCCACTGGACGGCCACCAACCAGGCGTCGCTGTCGACCGGCTCCAGCGCCTCCACCAGGCCGTCGTCGCTCCACCCGACGGGCACCAGGCCCTCGCCCACCCGTTCGATGCCCTGGTGGTGGATGGAGGTGCACGCCCCGAGCCGGTCGGTGCCCACGGCGGCGGCCAGGCGACTGCCCTCCGCCACCTGCACGCCGTGGGTGACCAGCACCCCGGAGGTCGGGTCGCCGTGGGCGCCGCGACCGAGGGCGCCGGGCAGGTGCTGGTGCAGGCTGCCTCCGAAGGCGACGTTCACCACCTGCGCGCCCCGGCAGATGGCCAGGATCGGGATCCCCGCCTCGACGCCGGCCTTGACCATGGCCATCTCCAGGTCGTCGCGCTCGGGTTCGACACCGTAGACCCGATCGTCGCGCCAGGACGCGTAGTGGCGGGGGTCGACGTCGCCGCCACCCGCCAGCATCACGCCGGCGAAGGGGGCGAGGAGCTCGGGCGACGGGTCGAGCTCGGGACCGGGCAGGAGCACCGGGCGGGCACCGGCGCGCCGGAGGGCGGCCACGTAGCGCTCGCCGACGGCGTAGGCGCCCCCGCCCCAACCCTCGACCCTGCCCTGGACCAGGTGGGAGGCGGGCACGGCCACCAGAGGGATGTCGCTCGGCTCCACGTCAGCGCCCGGCCCGCACCGGCCGGTCGGAGCGCAGCTCCTCGATCAGGGCGTCGACGACGGCCGGCAGGTCGTGGCCGGCGGCGACCAGCGCCCGTTGCCTGGCGTAGCTGGGACCGTCGGCGACCATGGCGTGCACCTGGGCCAGCTCCTCGCTGCAGCCGAGTTCGGAGGCCACGGGGGCCAGCGTCTCGACCAGCTCGGCGAGGTCGTCCCGCAGTGGCCGCAAGTTGCCCTCCTCGTCGATGATGATGTCGGCGTCCATGCCGTAGCGCGTCGCCTTCCACTTGTTCTCCCGGATGATCCACGCCTTGGGAACGACCGGCGGCTGCCCCCGGTCGAGGGCTTGGTCCATCCGCTCCACCAGGCACTGGGTCAGGGCCGCCACCCCGGCCACCTCGGTCAGCCGAGGCAGCCCGTCGCACACCCGCATCTCCACCGTACCGAAGTCGGGGTGGGGACGGATGTCCCACCACACCTCCCGGATGGAGGTGATCGCCTTGGAGCGCTGCAGGGTACCCATGAACTGCTCGAACTCCGGCCAACCGTCGAGCTGGTGGGGGAGCCCGGCCATGGGCAGCGCCTCGAACACCTTGGAGCGGCACGACGCCAGGCCGGTGTCACGTCCCATCCAGTACGGGCTCGACGCCGACAGGGCCAGGAGGTGGGGCAGGTAGGCCGTCAGGGCGTTGGCGATGGAGATGGCCTTCTCGGCCGAGCGGACGCCCACGTGGACGTGGATCCCGAAGATCTGGAGGCGCCGGGCCAGCCACTGCATCTCCTCCACGAGCCGGTGGTAGCGAGGGTTGGGGCTGACGTCCTGGGTGTCCCAGTGGGTGAACGGGTGGGTGCCCGAGCACATCAGGGCCATCCCCCGCACGTCGGTGAGGGCCTGCAGCTCGTCGAGCGTGGCCGCCAGGTCGGCTCGGGCCTCGGCCACCGTGGTGCAGACCCCGGTGATGATCTCCACGGTCGACTCGAACAGCTCGTGCTTGGCCTGGGGGTGCTCCCCGCCGGTGTGGCCCTTGCCCAGGATCTCGAGCAGCCCCGAGGCGCCGCTGCACAGCTCCCGGGTGGAGACGTCGACGAGCTCGAGCTCCATCTCGATGCCCAGGCTGGAACGCGGCGAAGCGTTGAATTCGATGCCCATGACCACCCTTCAGGTTGGCTCGACCGTACCCGCCGGGGTGGGTGGGTCCTCGCTCGGTGGGTACACAGCGCCCGAACCAGGAGCACCCGACGAAGGGGCGGATCGACGTGCGGAACCGGCGATGACCGAGAGTCTCGTTACGACCATCGCCGGCGGCGCCGCCGGCGGGGTGGTGGCGACGGCGGCGATGAGCGTGCCGATGCTCCTCGCCGGCGAGATGGGCGCGATGGGGGAGCAACCGCCGAAGCGCATCGTTCGCACCGTCCTCGGCCTCGCCGGTGAGGCGGACGCCTCCGAGGGCAGCCAGGACCTGGCCGCGTCGCTGGCCCACCTGGCCTTCGGCGCCGGCGGTGGGGTGACGTTCGCCCTCGCCTCCCGGGCTCTGCGCGTCCCGGTCACGCCGGTCGTGCAGGGCGTGGTGTACGGCCTCGGTGTGTGGGCGACCAGCTACAAGGGATGGATCCCCGCCCTGGGCGCTCTCCCCGACGCCGATAGAGACCGAGCCGATCGCCAACGCACCATGATCGCCGCCCACGTGGTCTACGGAGCGGTGCTGGGCGGCCTCGAGGCCTGGCGCCGGCGACGGTCGATCGAGGCGGAAGGAGTCGACGAGGAGCGCGACGACCACTGAGCACTGCGGGCGGGCCAATGGGCGTGACGGCACGCCCATGCAACTCAGCCGTTCTGCACGGTCACCGTGGTCGTGGTCTCGTCGGAGGGCGACGAGCCGGTTGAGGTGGTGGTCGTCGTCGTCGACGTTTGCCTGGTGGTGGTAGTCGTCGAGGTGGCGCCACCTCTGCCTTGGCGGTTGCGGGGCACGATCGCGTTGGTGGTGCTGGTCGTCGGCCTCGATGGCGCCTGGAACGGCGGCGGACTGAAGTTTGGCGCTGGGGCGAGCGTCGTGGTGGTGATGTCGACGACGGGGGGCGGAGGCGCCACCGTCACGACCGTCGGCGGTGGCGGTGGGGCTGGAGGTGGCGGCGGCTCTTCGAAATCGGTTGGCGGGATGCTCTCCAGGGCCTGGCTCATGAAGGCGTTCCAGGTCTCCGCCGGGATGGAGCCACCGGTGACCCGATCGACCCCCTTGATGTCGAACAGTGACGTCGGCTTGGTCTTGTCGCCGATCCACACCGCGGTGGACAGCGACGGCGTGTAACCCACGAACCAGGCATCCCGCCACTCCTGGGCGGTCCCGGTCTTGCCGGCTGCGGGCCGCCCGATGTCGGCCTTGGTGCCGGTGCCGCCGCTGATGACGCCCCGCAGGATGTCGGTGACGTTGTAGGCCACCCGCTCGTCGAGCACCCGCTCGGGTTTGCGCTGGCGGTTGTCCTCCAGGAACTCCCCGTTGGCGTCTTTGACCCACAGCACCGGCGTCGCGGGGTTGCGCAGGCCGTTGGTGGCGAACACGCCGTACGCCGATGCCATGTCGAGCGGGGACACCTCCTGGGCGCCCAGCGCGTAGCTGGTGCCGTGGATCTCCGGGTTGGCCACCCAGGCGGAGCTGATGCCCAGCTTCTTCGCCATGGCCGCCACCTCGGGGACCCCCACCTCGTTGATCACCTGGGCGTAGACGGTGTTGTAGGACCGGACGGTGGCTTCCCGGAGGGTGGCCTGTCCCCCTGAGGAACCTTCGTAGTTGTTGACCTCGCAGCCGATGCCGGTGCAGTTGGGGATCCGGTAGACGCTGGGGGCGGAATAGACCTTCGAGTCGGCAGTTCCCTGCTCCAGGGCGGTCGCCAGCACCATCGGCTTCCACGACGACCCCGGCTGGCGACCGGTGCCACCGCCCTCGACCACCACGCTGTCGTCTCCCCAGCAGCTGGCGGCCACGTCGACCTTGTCGCGGACCTCCTCGGGAGGCATGGCGCAGTCGCCGAGTGCGAGGTTCACCTGGCCGCCGGACTCGGAGAAGTCGCGCCCACCCACCATCGCCCGGACGAACCCACTCTGGGGCTCGAGCGTCACCAGCGCCATCTCGATGGGGGAGGTCGTGCCCTGGAGCGCTTCGTCGACGGTGCGGTCGGCGAGCTCCTGGAGGCGGGGAGTCAGCGTGGTGCGGATCTCGAGGCCACCGGCGTACACCTGCTCGCCGTACTGCGACTCGAGGTAGCGGCGGACGTAGTCGACGAAGTAGGGGTACTCGTTGGCCGACTCGTCGGTCGGCGGGTAGACGAGCGTGGAGGGACGAGGCGCCGGCCCGTCGGCGGTCAGCCACACCCGCAACCGCGACGCCTCGGCGTGCTCGTCGGAGGTGATGTAGCCCTGATCGAGCATGGTGTCGAGCACGAAGGTCCGGCGGTCCTCGGCGGCATCGGGGTTGCCCCGGGGCTCGTAGCGGCTCGGTGCCGGGATGAGCCCCGCCAGCAGCGCCGCCTCCGACAAGGTGAGCTCGTTCACCGGCTTGCGGAAGTAGGTCTGCGATGCCGCCCCCACGCCGATGGCGCCCTCACCCAGGTAGATGCCGTCGAGGTAGTTGAACAGGATCTCGTCCTTGTCGACGATGCGGTTGAGCTGCCTGGCGAGCACGGCCTCCTTCACCTTGCGCTCGAGCGTGCGCTCGGTGCCGACGTAGGCGTTCTTCACGTACTGCTGGGTGATGGTGGAGCCCCCCTGGACGATCTCGCGACCCTGCACGTTGGCGATGAGCGCACGCAGGGTGCCGGAGACATCCAGACCGTTGTTGGTGTAGAACGACTTGTCCTCCACCGATACCACCGCCTGCTTCAGGACCTGGGGGATGTCGCCGGGCTGCAACGGCAGCCGCTGGTCGAACTCCCGGAAGACGGCGATCTCACGACCGTTGGCGTCCTGGACCCGGCTGAGCTGGCTGCCTCCCGGCGGCCGGGGGTCGGGCAGCTCGTCGAGCGGGGGCGGGAAGAGGAGCGAGGAGAGCACCAGCGCGGTCACCGCCACCGGAACGAGGGCGGCCACGGTCAAGAAGGCGATGGTGACCCCGGCGAGCGCCCGTCGATCGTCCATCAGAGCGAGATGCCAAGGCGGCAGGGGGCAGGCCGGCAGGCCTGCTCGGGAACGGAAGGGCCGAGCACGATGTTCAGCCTAGGAGGTGGTGTGTGCCAAGAGGCCGCACCGCCGATGTCGGCGATACCCGGATTCCCGGCTCTGCACCGAGGCACCTCGGGTGGCCCTGGGTGGTCGCTCCGGCACGGTTAGGCTGCGACCCGGGCACTCCGGTCGTGTCCGCCACGAGGGAGCCGCTCTGCCCGATGGTCTACTACCTGATCCTCATACCCCTGGCCGTGGTGATGGTGGTCGGCCTCTACTACGGGTTGACCTCCGGCGGCATGCTGGGGGAGTCGTCGAGCGGGCGCTCGCCGAGCTCCGGCTCCCGGCGGCCGACGCCGACCAGCAGCGGGGTGATCCCCCGCGTCCCCCACGCTCGTGAGCTTCCCCAGGGCTGCCTTCTCGCCCTGATCCTCGCCGCGACGGCCTGGTTTATCGCCTGGGCCGTCATCCTGATCCTCGCCCTCAACCTGTTGCGCTCGCCCAGCTGAGGGCGTCGGGGTGCAGCCGGCCGGCGGACGTCACCGGCCCGCGCCCCTCAGCAGGGGGCGGAGGCCTCGCTGTCGTCGTCGGGCAGAAGTGCCCCGGCGAGGCGCCCCAACTCGGTGTGGAGGGCCTTCACCTTGCCGCGGTCGGCCGAGTAGCAGACGAAGGTGCCGACCTGGCGGCGGGTGACCAGGCCTGACTCGACGAGCACCGACAGGTGGTGGGAGGCGAGCGAGGGCGACACGCCGATGGCGGAGGCGAGGAAACCGGCCGTACGGGGCCCACGCCGCAGCCACCGCAGCATCTGCAGCCGGTGCGGCTCTCCCAGCACCGCCAGGGTGTGGGAGATCCGCTCGACCTGGCGGCGGGTGAACACGCTGACCATCGGCCAATGGTAGAAGGTCGCCGGACAGCGGGCGGCAGCTCGCCGGTACGCTCCGCCGCCATGACGCCGAGGACGGTCGCCATCACCGGGCTCGGGGTGCTGTCCGCCTGCGGCATCGGTGTGGAAGCGTTCTGGCACGGCCTCGGCACCGAACCCGGGGCGCGCCCGCAGCCCCTCGAGGTCGAGGGTTTCGACCCCGGCCGGTGGTTCGGGCCCAAGGAGGTGCGCAGGGTCGACCGCTTCACGCAGCTGGCGGTGGCGGCGGCGACGATGGCTCTGGACGACGCCGGGATGGCGAAGGGCCCCGAGCCCGGCGACGGCCTTTCCCTCGCCCGCTGCGGCGTGATGGTGGCCACCGGAGTCGGCGGCCTCGCCAGCTACGACCGCCAGCTGCACGTGCTCGAGGCACGGGGCGCCGATCGGGTGTCGCCCTTTCTCATCCCCATGCTGATGCCCAACGCGGCGGCGGCGGCGGTGTCGCTGCGCTTCGGGTGGACCGGCCCGTGCGAGACCGTCACCACGGCGTGCGCGGCCGGTACCCACGGGGTCGCCAACGCTGCTGGCTGGATCGCCAGCGGGCGCTGCGACGCGGTGCTGGCCGGCGCCAGCGAGGGCCACCCCACGCCGGTGGGCATGGCCGGCTTCGCCAACATGACGGCGCTGTCGCCGACCGGGATGTCGTGTCCCTTCGATGCCGACCGGAACGGTTTCGTGGCGTCGGAGGGGGCGGCCATACTCGTGCTCGAGGAGCTCGACGCCGCTCGGGCGCGGGGAGCCCACGTCTACGCCGTCATCGCCGGGTCGGCCAGCAACGCCGACGCCCATCACCTGACCGCGCCCGCCGAGGCAGGGGCAGGGGCGCTGGCGTGCATGCGCCTCGCCCTCGACGACGCCGGGATGAGCCCCGGGGACGTCGCCCACGTCAACGCCCACGGGACCTCGACGCCTCGCAACGACGCCGCCGAAGCGGCGGCGCTGACCGCCCTCTTCGGCCGTCCCGGCCCTCCGGTCACGTCGATCAAGGGCGTCCTCGGCCATGCCTTCGGCGCCGCCGGCGCTCTGGAGGCGGTGGCGGCAGCCCTCACCATCGACCGTGGGGCCATCCCTCCCACCGCCGGCTACCACACCCCCGACCCCGCTCTCGGTCTCGACGTGGTGGCCGGCGGCTGGCGGGCCTTCGAGCCCGGACCGGTGGTGTCGAACTCCTTCGCCTTCGGAGGCCACAACGGCGCCCTCGTCCTGGCACCGCCGCCGGGCTAGCGCGGGGACCGACGGTGGACGGACACGGCGTAGTCGTCGCCCGACGACCAGGGCCTGCGGTCCCATGTCGACCACCGCTCAGCGAGGACGAGGCCGGCGTCGGCGCAGTACCGGTCGTAGTCCGCCACCGACAGCCGGTCGGGCTTGAGCTGGAAGCCGGCGACGAGGGCGCCTCCCGGCGCCAGGGACGGGGCCAGGTTGGCCACCACGTCCGCCTCGGTGCCGACCTCGACGAAGATCATGACGTTGCCGGCGAGGACCACCACGTCGAAGGCGCCAGCCGGTAGCTCGACCGTCGCCAGGTCGCCGAGGCGCCAGTCGAGCGCCGGCGCCTTGGCCCGGGCCCGGGCCAGCATCTCGGGATCGACGTCGACGCCCATCACCGACACCCCACGACGGGCCAGCTCTATGGCGACCCGCCCGGTGCCGCATCCGGCGTCGAGCACCGAGGCCGGCCCGAGGGCCTGCACGAAGTCGGCCTCCCCGTGGACGTCGAGCCCGGCCGCCGCCCGCTCGGAGAACCGGAGGTCGTAGTCGTCGCCCCGGCTCATGCGGGGAACGCCAGGGCGACGGCGAAGTCGCCGGCGGTGTCGGTCCACCACCGGGCGAGCCGGAGGCCGGCAGCGCTCAGCTCGTCATCGAGGCGCTGGCGGCGGAACTTGGCGCTGATCTCCGTGCGTAGCTCCTCGCCGCCGGCGAAGTCGACTTCCATCCCGATGGCCGGGATCGAGACGCGTTGGGCGGCGAGCGAGCGCAGGCGCATCTCGATCCACTCCTGTTCGGGGACCCAGCAGGCCACGTGGGCGAAGGCGTCGAGGTCGAAGTCGGCGCCCAGCTCGCGGTTCAACACGGCGAGGAGATTGCGGTTGAAGGCGGCGGTCACCCCGGCGGCGTCGTCGTAGGCGCGCACCAGGCGGTCGGGCTCCTTGACCAGGTCGACGCCGAGCACCAGCCCGTCGCCCGGTGCCAGGCCGGTGGCGATCCGGCCGAGGAAGGCGCCGCGTTGGGCCGGGCCCAGGTTGCCGATGGTGCCGCCGAGGAAGGCCACCAGCCGGCGGCCGCCGGTGGGCAGCAGGTGCAGGTGGCGCTCGAAGTCGCCGACCACGGCGTGCACGACCACGCCCGGATAGGCACGGGCCAACGTGTCGGCGGCGGTGCGCAGGGTCGACTCGCTGACGTCGAAGGGCACCACCCGCGCCAGTGACCCGGCGGCCTCGAGCGCGTCGAGCAGCAGCGTGGTCTTGGCCGAGGTGCCCGACCCCAGCTCGATGAGGGTGTCGGCCGGGCACGCGGCGGCCACCTCACCGGCGTGACGCCGGAGGATCTCCAGCTCACGGCGGGTGGGGTAGTACTCCTCGAGGCGGGTGATGTCGTCGAACAGGGCCGAGCCGCGCTCGTCGTAGAACCACTTGGGCGGCAGCGAACGAGGACGGGTGGCGAGGCCCTGGGCGGCGTCGCGGAGGAGGGCGCAGGCCACGTCGGCCGCGTCGAGGTGCACGTCGACGGTGACGCTGCCGCCGGTCATGGCACCACTCGCGTCGCTGTCGGTCGCAGCGGTGCCACCCGGACGCCATCGGCGTCGACGGTCACCACCGACGCCTCCGGCACCGGGCGCCAGGCAGGGTCGTCGTCGCTCGGCTCGGAGGCCACCACCACCCCGTCGCCGGCCATGCCGGCGCCATCGAGGGTGAACAGGGTGTCGCCCCACGCCGTGGCCGCCAGCGCCGTGCCGTCGGTGAGCACCAGGTTGAGACGGCACGGTGCGGCGGCGGCCACCTCGGCCACCACCCGGGTGAGGGCCGTCTCGGGGGTCGCCCCCTGGTCGAGGGCGTCGAGGACCAGGGCGAAGACCACCTCGCTGTCGGCCGAACCCTCGATCTCGGCCAAGCAGCGGGGCGACAGTCGTCGGCGCAGGGCTTCGCCGACCCCGTCGGCGAAGCCCGTCACTGCCCCGTTGTGGGCGAACAGCCAACGCCCGCAGGCGAACGGCGGCGAGCCGCTCTCCTCCACCAGCGAGGGCGGAGTCGCGTCGCGCACCGCCGCCACCACCGCTCCGGACCGCACGAGCCCCGCCATGCTGGCCAGCGAACGGTCGGACCAGATCGGCCGGTCGCTGCGGTAGCGGGCGGGCTCGGGGCGCACCGAGTGGTCGTACCAGCCGACCCCGAAGCCGTCGGCGTTGACGCGGCCGTGGCGCTGGTGGCGCGGGGCGTAGGACTGGCGCACCAGCGAGTGCTCCGGGGCGAACAGCAGGGCATGGAGGTCGAGCGGCGGGCCCAGGTAGGCGAGAAAGCGGCACACGTTAGAAGCGTCCGGGCACGTCGCGGGCGCAGCGCACGCCGGCGAAGATCTGGCGGCGGATGGGGTAGTCCCAGTTGCGGAAGGTGGTGCGTACCGCCGTGGGGTGGGTGGCCCACGAGCCACCGCGCAGGACCTTGTGGTCGGGGCCCCAGAACACCTCGGAGTACTCGCGGTACGGGAAGGCCCGGAACCCCGGATACGGCCGGAAGTCGGACGACGTCCACTCCCACACGTCGCCCACCATCTGCTCACAGCCCCACGGGCTGGCACCGTCGGGCAAGCTGGCGACCCGGGCGGGGCCGAAGCGGCGCTGGCCGAGGTTGGCGAGGGCATCGCCCGGATCGCCGTTGCCCCAGGGGTAACGGCGCTTGGTGGACGAGGGGGCGTGCCAGGACGCCGCCTTCTCCCACTCGGCTTCGGTGGGCAGGCGCTGGCCCCGCCACCGGGCGTAGGCGTCGGCCTCGTACCAGCACACGTGCTGGACCGCCTCGTCGAGATCCAGGTCGTCGTGATGGCCGAAGCGGTCCCTCGACCACGACGCCGTCCCGTGGCGCCGCCATCCTCCAGGGTGCTCGAGGCCGGCCTCCAGGCGCCATGCCCATCCCTCGTCGCTCCACCACCGGGCTTGGTGGTAGCCACCAGCCTCCACGAACTCGAGCCAGCGCCGGTTGGTCGTGGGCAGGCGGTCGATCAGGAACGGCGGCAGGTCGACCACGTGGGCGGGGCGCTCGTTGTCGTACGCCCAGTCGTCGCTGTCGGTTCCCATCACGAACGGGCCTGCCTCGACGAGCACCTCGGGCCACGCCGAGTGGCACGTCGACGCCGGGCGCTGCTCGACGCCGGCACGGGGATGCCCGCCCAGGTCGTCGGGTCGGTAGCCGGGCGCGTCCATCAGCTGCAGCGTGGCCAGCATGGTCTCGTCGTGCTGGTGCTCGTGCTGGAGCACCATCTTGTAGACGAAGCCGCCGTCGAGCAGGGGCTGGCCGTCCTCGAGCCGCGCCCGCTCCAGAGCCTCCAGAGCCGTGCCCCGGACCTTCGCCAGGTACGACCGTGCCCCCGCGGGGTCGAGGAGCGGCAGCGACGGCCGAGTCGAGCGGGGGTTGCGGAAGGCGTCGTAGAGGTGGTCGATGCCGGCGGCGACGGCGTCACCCCCCGTGGCCCTGACCAACCACAGGTCCTCGTAGTTGCCGACGTGCGCCAGGTCCCACACCAACGGCGACATCAGCGTCGAGTGCTGGCGGGTGAGCTCGGCGTCGGCCAGGGGCGCCAGCAGGTCGAGGGTCCGTGCCCGGGCGGCGCCGAGCTCCACGGCCAAGCGCTCCTTCAACTCCATGCCGCCTCCAGGGCCTGCGGGCGGGGAAGGACCTCGCCGGAGCGCCGCCATGCGTCGAGAAGGTCGTCGGCAGGGCAGCGGCCGCGCCGCACGAAGCGGTCGGCGAAGCCCTCGACCGCAGCCAGGGTGGCGGGATCGGTACCGAGGCGAGGCAGGGCTTGGGCGGCGGCGGCGAAGGCGCCCCGGGCGGCCGTGGCCAGGGCGGGATGGGCCAGCCCGTGGCGCGCCGCGTCGGCCCAGAGGTCGGCGGTGCCCTCCAAGGACGGGCTGACCGCCTCGGCAGCGCCGGCGTCGTCGAGAAGGGCCGACACCACGGCCACCGCCGCTCGCCACCACGGATCCGGAAGGGAGTCGATCATGCGCAGCTCGAGCCAGCCGCGGGGGCGCACCGGGGGAAACAGGGTGCCCAGGTGGTAGCCGAGGTCGTCGAGGGTGGGAAAGCCCAGCTCGTGGCCTTCCTCGATCCATCGGGCGAAGGGCAGCGTCGGGGGCAGAGACCGGAACGATCCCTCGCCGATGCGCACCAGCATCACCCGCGCAGCCAGCGCGTAGCTGGACCACGCCACCGCCGGGTCGTGGCCCTCGGCGTCCACCGGGCCGGTTCGGGTCGCATCGATGCCGGCCCACACCGCAGCCCTCCCCGAGCGCCAGCCGTGGGGTCGCCCATCGGCGAACGGCGAGTTGGCGAAGGCGGCCACGAGCATCGGCCCGAGGCGGTGGGCGAGTCGCCAGCGGGCGGCCTGGTCGGCGGAGGCCCCCACGTCGACGTTGACCTGCAGCGCAGCGGTGGCACGCATCATGGTGCGTCCGCATGCCCCCTCGGCGTCGAAGTAGGACTCCATGGCCCGGTAGCGCCCGTCGTCGAGCACGCGGGGCCCACAGCCACGGGGATCGAGCCCGACGGCCACCAGGTCGACCCCGACGTCGGCCAGGGCGGCGCCGACCGCTGCCAGGTCGGCGGCGGCGACCACGCACGATGCCGCCGGGCCGCATCGAGGTGGGGAGCTCAGCTCGACCTGGCCGCCGGGCTCGAAGGTGATCGAGCTGCGGCCGGGCAACGTGCCCAGCGCTCGAGTTGCGGCCTCGACGGCATGGTGGTCGGCGGCGCCGCGACGATCGACGGGTACGGCGAGCTGCTCGAGCTCGATGCCGACGAGGCCCTGGTGGGCGGGTGCGAAGCAGTGCTTGCGGATGAAGGGCTCGACGTCGGCGACCCGGAGGCTCGGCCCGGCGCTCGGCACGGTCGGCTACCGGTGGCCGAAGTGGGCGGTGACCCACTGCGGGTTGCGTACGGGCGGGAGCCACAGGTGGCGGCTGGGGCGCTTCATGGGTCGCTCCTGATCGGTCGGACCGGCGGTCGGGGGAACGGCGCTCGCAGCGTACGGCGTGGGTGGCGCAGTTCCGCCGATGGCGGCGACGCCTCTCGTCTCAGCGCCGCAGCAGCGCGTCGAGGAGGCGCCCGGCCCTGACGGTCCAGGCGAAGCGACGTGCACCGGCGAAGGCCGCCTCGGCAGCCAGCTGGCCCACCGACGTGGCGTAGGTCGGGTAGACGTGGATGAGCGACGCCAGCCGGCTCAGCTTCATGCCCGCATCGATGGCGAGAGCGAGCTCGTGGATCATCTCGCCGGCGGCGGGCGCCAGCACGTGGGCGCCGACGAGGCGGTCGCCGACGGTGACGGCCACGACCCTGCCCTCGGGATGCCCGTCGGCCCGGGCCCGATCGGAGTGGGTCAGATCGAGGCGGTGCACCGTGACGTCGGCCCCGTGCTCGGCAAGCGCTTCGGTTCCGGTCATCCCGACGTGAGCCAGCTCGGGATCGGTGAACGTGCACCACGGCACCAGGCTGCTCACCCTGCCACGGCCCGGGAAGAACATGTCGCGCACGGCACGGACCGCCTCGTGCCCTGCCGAGTGGGTGAACAGGTGGCCCCCGGTGACGTCGCCCGCTGCGTAGATGGAGGGCACCGAGGTGCGCATCCGGTCGTCGACCACGATCCCTTGGGGCGTGGTCTCCACACCCGCCCGGTGGAGGTCGAGCCCCTCGGTGTTCGGCCGTCGCCCGACGGCCATGAACAGCTCCTCGGAGTCCCATCGCCGCTCAGCGCCGCCCTCGACGCCGTGCACCACCTTGCGCGCGCCCTCGACGGTCACCCGCTCGATGTCGACGCCGGTGTGGATGCGCACGCCCTCGTGTCGGAGCTGCGCCACGAGGATCGACGCCAGTTCGGGCTCGTCCCGGGCCAGGACCGCCGGCGACCGCTCCAGCACGGCCACCTCCACGCCGAGCCGGTTGAGCCCCTGGGCCAGCTCGATGGCGATGGGCCCACCGCCGATCATGGTGATCGACCTCGGCGGTCGCTCGACGTCGAAGACCGTCTCGTTGGTGAGGAATCGGGCATCCGCCAGGCCCTCGATGGGAACGGTGGAGGGATGACTTCCCGTGCAGAGCAGCACGAAGCGGGTCGTGAGGCGCCGATCACCTACGGCCACGGTGTGGGCGTCGAGCAGCCGGCCCTCTCCCCGCACCAGCTCGATGCCGAGAGCCTCGTAGCGCCGGGGATCGTCGTCGGTGGTGGCGATCGATTCTTGCACCGCCTTGATGCGCCTCCACACCGCGGCGGTGTCGATCTCGGGGTCCTCCACGGAGATGCCGTAGCGATCGGCGGTGCGGACCGTGTGGGCGACACGTGCCGACGCCAGGAGCGCCTTGCTGGGCACGCAGCCCGTCCACAGGCACTCGCCTCCCACGCGCTCGCGCTCGACCACCGCCACCCGCAGGGGCAGCGACGCCGCCAGCTCGGCAGCCACCATGCCGCCCGACCCCATGCCCACCACCACGAGGTCGTAGCGCCGGGCCATGGGCCGAGCCTACGCTGCGGCCCGTGAGCGATCCCCGTATGGAAGACCACCTCGTCGGGGTCGAGCTCCAGCTCAACGACCTCGTCGAGCGTCGCGAGAGGGCCCGGGTGCAGGGTCGTATGGAACGGGTCGAGGAGCTGACCCGGGAGATCGAGGCCCTGCAGGACGATCTCGCGGTCACTGCCGAGCGCATCGCCGACGAGCAGTTCGACACCCCGGTCATCTCCGAGGACACCGGTTCCTGAGGAGATGGCCAGCGCCACGCCGTCGCCGACACCGAACCCCGATGCGATGAAGTACACCCTCGACGTGACGTTCCCGGAGATGGTGACCTTCGCCAGCGCCGACGCCGCCGAGGCCGCCGGCGACCGCTTCGCCGCCGACGTACTCCGAGCCGACGGCGTCGCCTCGGTGTTCGCCACCGCCGACTTCATGACGGTCACCCGTCGGCCCGGCGCCGATTGGGCGGCGATCACCGCCGCCGTGCAGGCTGCCGCCGCCGCCCACCTCTGAGGCCCTTCGACGGCCCATGGAGGTCGAGGAGGTCGGCGTCGAGGCGACCTTCGCTCTGCGGGCGAAGGTCCTGCGCGCCGGGGTGGAGGGATCCGACGTCCGCTTCCCGTCGGACGAACATCCCCAGGCGCTGCACCTGGCTGTGTCCGACGAGCACGGGCGCGCCGTCGCCGTGGTCAGCGCCGTGCCGGCACCCACCGAACGCCGACCGGGCCGCTCGGCGTGGCGCCTGCGGGGGATGGCGGTGGAACCGGCGCTCCAAGGCCGCGGGCTGGGCGCTGAGCTCCTCGACGCCGTCGTGGAGCGGTGCCGGGGCGAGGGGGCGGAGGTGATCTGGGCCGACGGCCGGGACTCGGCACTGGGTTTCTACCGACGCAGGGGGTGGGCGGTGGAGGGCGAGGGCTACGACAAGATCGGCATCCCGCACCACACCGTCGTCCTCGACCTGGGGGTCGAGCCCGGCCGGTAGCGTCCGGGCGTGGCCGTCGCCGACCGCCTCGTGGTGGCTCCGGGCTGCTCCATTCCCCTCGGTGAGCTCCAGTGGCGCTTCAGTCGCAGCGGGGGGCCCGGAGGCCAGCACGCCAACACCGCCGACACCCGAGTCGAGGTGATCTTCGACGTGGCGGCGTCGCCGTCGCTGCGGCCCCGGCACCGCCAGCGCCTGCTCGAGCGCTTCGGACCGGAGGTGCGGGCCACCTGCTCGGAGGAGCGCTCCCAGGCCCGCAACCGGGCGGTGGCGTTGCAACGTCTCGAAGCCCGGCTGGCGGAAGGCCTGCGGGTCCAGGCTCCCCGCAGGGCCACCCGGCCCACCGCCGGGTCCCGGCGAAGGCGCCTCGACGACAAGGCGCAGCGGGCGCAGACCAAGCGGGCCCGCCGCCCGGTCGACGACTGGCCGTGAGCGCTCACGCCGCCCCGCGTTCCTCCAGCCTGCGGATCCGGACCACGTCGAGGGTACGGAAGCTGGCCAGGCGCACGCTCCAGCAGTCGATGACGCGACGCTCCGCCTCGGTTCGGAAGAAGGTGGTCAGCGGCCCCTCCAGCTGGTAGGTGTCGGCGCCGGTGACCACCTCCCGACTGCCGTCGTTGGTGGTGACCTCGTAGCCCATGGAGCCATGGTGCCGGGCCGGCGCTGAGGACATCCAGGGGCACAACCCTGTGGTCTTCCTGGGTACGGCCGCCGGCCGCTTGGGTTTCGCACCTACCTACCCGTCGGTAGGATCGTCCGACATGGACCGCGACGCCAACCTCCTCCACGAGCTCTCGCCGGTGGCGGAACGACTGCTCGAACGCCATCTCGGCAACGCCAAGGAATGGTTCCCCCACGAGCTGGTCCCGTGGAGCCTCGGGCGCGACTTCGAGCCCGGCGAGGAGTGGCAACCAGCCGATGCGCCGATGGACGAGGCGGTGCGCAGCGCCCTGTTCGTCAACCTCCTCACCGAGGACAACCTGCCCCACTACTTCCGGACCATCAACGGCCTCTTCGGCATCGACGAGGCGTGGGGGGCGTGGTCCAAGCGCTGGACGGCCGAGGAGGGCCGCCACGCCATCGTCATCCGCGACTACCTCACCGTGACCCGCAGCGTCGACCCCGTGGCCCTCGAGCGCGGGCGCATGGTGCAGGTCAGCCTCGGCGAGGTGCCCGAACCCGAGACGGTGGCCGACGGTCTGGTCTACGTCACGCTGCAGGAGCTGGCCACCCGCATCTCCCACGGCAACACCGGGCGGCTGCTCGCCGACCGCGCTGGTCGGGAGATCATGGCCCGGGTCGCCGGGGACGAGAACCTCCACCACGTGTTCTACCGGGATGCCACCACCGCGCTCCTCGAGATCGACGCCTCGGAGGTGGTGTTGGCCATCGACCGTCAGGTCCGGGGCTTCGAGATGCCGGGCACGGGGATCCCCGACTTCGCCGGCCACGCCAAGGCCATCGCCGCCGCCGGGATCTACGACTTCGCCAGCCACCACGACCGGATCCTCCAGCCGGTGGTGATCGGCCACTGGCGCCTCGAGCACCTCGAGGGCCTCCGACCCGAGGCGGAGTCGGCCCGCGTCCGCGTGCTCCGCTACATCGAGCGGGTCGGCAAAGCCGCCCGGTTCCTCACCGAGCGGCGCCAGGAGCGGTCGGCTTCAGACGCCAGCGGAGGGCCTCGCGCTCCGGCGCTGGTCTGATCGTCGAGGCGTCAGCCGGCGCCGGCGAGGTCATCGGGCGCTTCGTCGGCGCGGGCGCCGCTCGCCACCTGGTCATCGAGGGGCACTCGCGCTCGCACGGCGTCGAGCAGCCGTCGGTGCACGATGTCGGGTGCCCCCACGCCGTCGACGCGCAGGAGGATGCCGAGCCCGTCGAGCCACTCGAGCAACGGGCCCGACTGGCGCTCGTAGTCGGCCAAGCGCTGCCGGATCGCCTCGTCGGTGTCGTCGGTGCGGCGAGCGACCTCGCCACCGCAGCTGGCGCACTGGCCGATCTCGTCGTCGCCTGGCCCGGCGCTGGACGTCGCCCCGCACTGGCGGCACACCCGGCGGGCAGCCAGGCGGGGAAGGACGACGCTGGTGGGCACGTGCAGCTCCACGGCGACGTGGGCGGCGCCGCGACCGAGCACCTCGAACAGCGCCTGGCCCTGGGCGAGGGTGCGGGGGAAGCCGTCGAGCAGATAGCCCTTGGCCCGGGCTCCGGGGCCCCCGAGGCACTTGGCCACGAGCTCGAGCACCAGCTCGTCGGGGACCAGGCTCCCTGCGTCGAGATAGGTCTGTGCCCGGCGGCCGAGCTCGGTCGCCGCCGCCGCCTCCGCCCGGAAGAGGTCGCCGGTGGAGATGTGGGGCACGTCCAGGCACGCAGCGAGGCGCGCACACTGAGTGCCCTTCCCGGCCCCCTGTCTGCCAAGGACGATCAGCCGGGTCCTGTGCCGCATCACACCTCTTACCGTCGGGGGCGCCGAGGCTAACGCCCCCGTGGCCCTGGCCGACGTCGGCGCCCCCTTGGGGCTCGAGCTCACGTGGGGCACGCCTCCGCCAGAGCCTCGTCGAGCCATGACCAGCGCACGACCCGGCCGTCCACATCAGAACCGCTGACGGTGGACCCGGCGGGCACGGTGGTCGTCATCCGCCAGAAGTGCTGGCGCTGCGCCGGCAGCGTCAACGGCGACGGTGATCCCGTCAGTGTCGCCCGGCCCTCGCCGAGGTCGACGTTGATCTCGAACAACTCCACGACGACCTCGTCGCCACTCGGGTTCACGATGGTGCCGCTCACCTCCATGATGGAGGGGGCGCCGAGCCCGGCGAGGGCGTCGGTGGGGCCGGGCCCGACCAGGATCGACGCCACGATGACGTACGGGGCTTCGACGGCCGGGCAGACGACCGTGTCGGAGCCGACGTCGTCAGGCGACCCGACGTCGGGCGAATCCCCCGGTCGCGGCGACGGTGCCGGCGGTGCCGGAGCTGCTTCGGGTGCGGTCGGTGGTCGTCCCACCCGCCCTCCGAGCGGAGCCCCGCCATCGTCGGGGAGCGCTCGAGGCCCGCCTCCCGTCGCCACCTCGCCTGCTGCGGGCGTTGGCAGGAGGGTTCCCACCACGGCCGGGCTGTCGCCCGGAGGTTGCTCCTCGCGGTCGACGGCGTCGACACCACGAGGCGCCACCACGTCGGCGCCGGCGGGCGGGCCGGCAACCGTCGGCTCGGCGCTCTCCGGTGGTGCCGGTGGCCGGGTCGGATCAGGGCCTTCGTCGACCGGCGACGGACCCGATGCGCTCGGGACGGTGCGGAGCGAGGTCGGAGGAGTGGACCAGGGCGCCAGGAGGACGGCGAGCACGGCGGCGAGGCCGGCGAGGGCGGCGAACACGGGCTCACGTGGGCGCCGGTGGCGGCCGTGGGCGGCGACGGGTCGGCGCCTGCTCGGCAGCACCGAGGCGTCGGGCAGCAAGGTGTCGCCGTGGAGCCGCTCGTGGTCGAACACGGTGGCGACGTTGGCCAGGAAGCCCGCCAGCCGGAGCCCTTCAGCGGCCGACGGTTGCCAGGCGACCACGGCGAGGCCCTCCCGGTGGGGCGCCACGGCGCCCACCTCGACGAGGATGGCCAGCAGTCGCCGGGCACGGGGCACCGACATGGAGAACTCACCGGCGAGGGTCGACAGCGGGAGCCGCACCACACCCCCCTTGTCGGCGTGGTCGCCGAGCAGTCCGAGGAGGCTCAGGGCGTCGAGGCGGTCGCCTCGGCTGATGCCCGCTACCAGCATGCGCGCCGAAGCGGTACCGATCGGATCGTCGTCGACCGGTCCCCAGGCCGCACCCGGCCCTGTGGGGCTGCCAGTAGCCGTGACATCTCCTCTCAACCGCCGTCGACCGCCGCCGACGGCCAGTCTGTCACCCCCAGCGTCGGACGCTACGCCCACGCGCCCCGCTGCTCAAGGACCTGTTTCAGCACCGACGGCCGGTCGGTCATGATCCCATCCACGCCGAGGTCGAGCAGTCGCTCCATCTCGGCGGGGTCGTCGATGGTCCACACGTGCACCTGCATGCCCCGGCGGTGGGCAGCCCGGACCAGGCCAGCGTCGGTGACGGTGAGCCCCCGGGTGACCACGGGGACCTGCACGCAGGCCCCCGGCAGCCTCCCGACGGGCAGCCCCAGGGCCGCCGCCTTGAGACGGGCGACGCCGAAGGGCCCGAGCGAGGTGCACAGCTCCGGGCCGAGGAGACGGCGGACCCGGGTGAGCCGCCGGTCGGAGAAGGCGCCCACACACACGCGCCGGACGCTGGCCGTGCGGCGAACGGCGGCTACCAGCGGCGGTATCGCCTGGTCGTGCTTCGGGTCGATGTTGACCCGTACCTGCGGCCACGTCCCGAGGACGTCCTCCAACAGGGGGATGGAGTGGCCGCCGGCGATCCTGGCCCGGCGCACGGTGGCCCACGGGAGCTCGGCGATGGTGCCGGTGAGGTCGGTCATCCGGTCGAGGGAGTCGTCGTGGAACGCCACGACGAAGCCGTCGGCGGTTGTGTGGACGTCGGTCTCGAGGTAGCGGAACCCCAGGGACACCGCGTGCTCGAAGGCGGCCATGGTGTTCTCGGGGTGATCGCCGCCTCCTCCCTGATGGGCGAAGGCGAGGGGGCCGGGGTGGTCGAGGAAGGGCCAAGGCGACGCCGGCATGGAGGCCGCCACGCTAATCAGCTGCGTCCTGCCGGCCTGCCCGTCGGCGTCCAGCCGTCGCTACCGTGGCTGAGGTGGATCCCGGGAGGCGCTTCGCCGAGCTGATGGCCGGGCCGGACGCCGCCCTGCCCCTCGACGAGGTGGCCCTGCTCATCGCCGCCCACGTCCGGCCGGGGCTCGACCACGGTGCCGAGCTCGCCCGGCTCGACCGCCTGGCCGCCGGCGTGCGCGCCCCCACCCTCGACACGCTGCGTCACCACCTCTTCGTCGAACTGGGCTTCACCGGCAACCGCGGCGACTACTACGACCCCGACAACTCCTGCATCGACCAGGTGGTCCGGCGACGCCTCGGCATCCCCATCACCTTGTCCGTCGTCATGATGGAGGTCGGGCGCCGACTCGGGGTGCCGATGGCGGGCGTGTCGATGCCGGGGCACTTCCTGGTGCGCGACAAGGTGGACCCGGACGTCTTCATCGACCCGTTCGACGGCGGTGCGGTTCTCGACGTCCGGGCGTGCGAGCAGCGTTTCCACGACGTCCACGGGTCCGACGCCCGCTTCGACACCCGGTTCCTGGAGCCCGTGAGCAGACGCGCCATCGTGGCTCGGATCCTCGCCAATCTCGACGCCATCGCCACCGCCCGATCCGACCGCCCGATGCTCGAATGGGTCACCCGCCTGCGCGCCTCGATGCCAGGCGCCGGCGAGGAGCACCAGCGGCGGCTGGCGTCGGTGTTGGCGGCGTCCTACCGCTTCGACGAGGCGGCCGACATCCTGGAGCGCCTGGCGACGACCGGTCCGGGCGGCGACGCCGCTGACGACCTCACCGCCGCCCGACGCCTGCGCGCCCGCCTCAACTGACACCAGAGCGTTGAGCACGACCTTCGGCGCCCTGCGCATCGCCAACTACCGTCGCTACGCCTTCGCCCAGTCGGTGTCGTTGAGCGGCACGTGGATGCAGCGGGTGGCCCAGGCGTGGCTCGTCCTCGAGCTGGGTGGGAGCGGTACCGAGGTCGGCCTCGTCACGGCCCTGCAGTTCGTGCCCCTCCTCGCCCTCGGAGCGTGGGCAGGGGTCGTGATCGATCGGGTCGACAAGCGTCGGCTTTTGATCGTGACCCAGCTCTCGGCTGCCGTGCTGGCCCTGGTGCTCGGGGTCCTGGTCGCCACCGGTGCCGTGCGCTTGTGGATGGTGATGGCCCTCGCCCTGGCGCTCGGCGGCGTGCATCTCTTCGACAACCCCGCCCGCCAGAGCTTCGTGCTCGAGATGGTCGGTCCGGGCCGCCTCGCCAATGCCGTGACCCTCAACAGCGTGATCGTCAACGCCGCCCGGACGCTGGGCCCGGCGGCTGCGGGACTGCTCATCGCCACTGCCGGCACCGCCGTGTGCTTCCTGGTCAACGCCGGGTCGTACCTGCTGGTGGTGGCCGCGTTCGCGCTCATGCGTCGCGAGGAGCTCGAGCCCTCACCTCTGGTGGCCCGAGGCCCGGGGCAGCTCCGCCAGGGGCTCCGCTACGCCTGGCGCACCCCTGGCGTGCGGGCTCCGCTCCTGCTGGTGGCCGTGGTCGGCACCCTGGCCTACGAGTTCCAGGTGGTGCTGCCCCTCATGGCACGCTTCGTCTTCGGCGGTGGTGCCGGCACCTACGGCGCCATGACCTCTGCCATGGGCGCGGGTGCGGTGGTGACCGGGTTGTTGCTCGCCGGGCGCGACCGTTCGGGCCACCGGGCCCTCACCAGGTCCGCCTACGTGTTCGGGGCGCTGATCCTGGTGGCCGCTGCTGCCCCCACGCTGGTCCTCGAGCTGGTGGCGCTGGTGGCGGTGGGAGCCGCCAGCATCGCGTTCCTGGCCCTGGCCAACACCAATGTGGCGCTGACCACCGCGCCGGAGATGCGGGGTCGCGTGATGGCGCTGTGGTCGATCGCCTTCCTCGGCACCACCCCGGTGGGTGGACCCCTCGTGGGTTGGATCGCCGAGCACCTGGGCGCTCGGGTCGGCCTCGGGCTCGGCGGCGTCGCCACCATCGTCGCCGCCGCCGCCCTGCGCCACGGTGACCGAGCGGCGAGCGACCCGGCGTCGCAGTCGGTGACCGAGGAGATGGAGCACACCGGGCGATGAGCGCTCGGAGCCAGACCGGCCAGACCACCGCCTTCGTGCTCGGCGGCGCCGGCAACATGGGCGCTATCCAGTTGGGGATGCTGCGTGGCCTGCTCGAGCGCGGGCTGGTGCCCGACCTGGTGGTGGGATGTTCGGTGGGTGCCCTCAACGGCGGCGCCATCGCGTCGGCGCCGACGCTCGAGACGCTCGGACGGCTCGAGGCGCTGTGGCTGGACCTCTCGGCCAAGGACGTGTGGCCGGCGCGGCCGCTGGTGGGGGCGGTCCAGCTCCTGCGCCAGCGCCCGGCGCTGAACGACAACGAGGGGCTGCGCCGGGTGGTCGAGAGGTTCCTGCCCAATGCCACCTTCGCCGAGCTCGCCGTGCCCTTCGCCTGCGTGGCCACGTCGTTGACCACCGGAGGCGAACGCTGGTTCACCGAAGGGCCGCTGGCGGAGGCGGTGCTCGCCTCGTCCGCCCTGCCGGCGCTACTGCCTCCGGTGGTGGTCGACGGCGAGCCCCTCATCGACGGTGCCACGGTGAACGTCGTGCCCCTCGGGCGGGCGATCGCCATGGGGGCCACCCGGGTGTTCGTGCTGCAGCTGAAGGACCTCGACGCCACCTCGCCGCAGCCCCGACGGCCGCTGGACGTGCTCCTGCGGGCGTTCGCCATCTCCCGCAACTTCCGCTTCGTCCACGAGCTGGCGACCGTGCCCGACGACGTGGAGGTGCACGTACTCCCGTCGCTGAGCTGGGCCCGGCTCCGCTACGACGGCTTCAGCCGCACCGCCGAGCTCATGGAGCGGTCCCACGCCACCACGGCCCGCTATCTGGAGGACCAGGGGTTCCGCGCCGGCCAGGGATAGCCTCGGCGCCATGTCCGAGCCCCGGCCGGTGAGCTTCACCGGCTCGGCACCCCCCGAGACGGTGCTCGACGAGGAACCGGCGGCGGCCCTGGAGGCGCTGGAGGCCGCCATGGCCACCCCACCCGAGGACCGGCGGGCGGCGGTGTCGGCGGTGGTGGCGCGCTTCCCCCGCTTTCTCGACGGCTGGGCCAGGCTGGGCGATCTGGGCCGCGACGACGTCGAGGCCTACGCCTACTACCGGGTGGGCTACCACCGGGGCCTCGACCGGCTGCGCCAGGCGGGGTGGCGGGGCTCGGGCTTCGTCCGTTGGCGCAACCCACCCAACCGCGGCTTCCTGCGTGCGCTGGAGGGGCTGGCCCGCCGGGCGGCGGCGATCGGCGAGCACGACGAAGCCGAGCGTTGCGCCCAGTTCCTGGACCAGCTCGACCCCGGCCCGCACCTCCGCCACTGACACCCGGCGCAGCGCCTCGGCGCGGCGCGGCCAGGACGGGCACGCCGAGGCCGGCTCCTACAGTGGCCGGGTGGGACCGAAGTCGTGGTGGCGGGTGGCGGGAGTGGTGCTGAGCCTGCTCGTGGCGGGTTGTCGTCCCGGCGACGATGGCGCCACGCTCGACCGCCCCGAGGCCGACGCGCCGGCCACCACGACGACGACCACGCCCGCGACCACACCGTCGACCTCGGACACCACCACCGTGCCGGCGGTGTCATCGCCTCCTGGTCCTCCGGCGGCCCCCGAGGTCGTGCTGGCACCTGATGGGCTCGGCGTCGTGCGCTTCGGCGACCCGGCCGTCCTCGTGCTCGACCGCCTGACCACGCTCCTCGGTGCGCCGCTCGACGATCGTCCCCTCGGGTCCTGCCCCACGGGTCAGGCCGACCGCCTGGTGCAGTTCGCCGAGCTCGGCGTGGTGTTGGCCGGTGGCGAGGGCGCAGCCCAGCGATTCGTGGCTTGGGACATCGGCCTGGCTTCAGGAGCCTTCCCCGAGCTACGAACCGCGGCGGGCGTGGGCGTGGGCGCCACCGTGGCCGAGCTGCGCTCGGCGTACCCGGGCGCCGTCCGGGTCACGGGCGACGACGCCTTCGGCCCCAGCTTCGAGCTGCGTCTCCCGAGCGGCGGCGTCATGAGTGGCACCCTGACCGGCACGCGCCCCCACGACACCGTGGTGACGCTGGGGGCCGGGGAGGCGACCTGCAGCGGCGCCGAACAGTAGGGCCCCGCGGTGGCAGCCCCTGGAGGCGCCGGGCCCATCGGGCCCTCCCCCCTCCGTCCGGAGCGACGAGGAGCGGGAGGCTTACGACAAGCTCCGTCGCCGGGTGCTGTGAACCATGCCCTACGGGCTGTACATCGTGGGCAGGGGTTCCGGCGTCGAGCGCAACGCCATAGGAGTCGACCGCAGCCTCATGGGAACCGTTGGCACACCGTCGAACGATGGGCACAGCAACCAGGACCCTCCGCATCCGTCAGTGTCGATGCACAGGACCACCGCCGTGTCGGGTGGCTTGAGGTAGAGGGCGACGATGTCGCGGACCTTGGCGTCGAGTTCGGGGTCTGAGAACTTGAACGTCTCGCTCCCCAAGGCTGCAGCCCCCACCTGCATCCACACGTTGGCGACCGGGCCCGCTGCACCAATCCCGCCGGCATTGTCGACGCCCGCGTCCCCGACCCGAGCCCTTCCTCGTTGGCCGGACGCAGGGCCACGAGCTCGGGCCCAGACAGTCGACTGGATGGCTCAAT
>JAHWJH010000199.1 GCA_019348555.1 Actinomycetota bacterium | reverse complement strand
GGTCTGCGGGAGCAGGGGAAGGGGCCCTGTGGCTACGTGCGGGATCTGATCAGCCACGAGCTCGCGGATCGACCGTCGACACTCGAGGAGCTGCAATTGCCTGCGCGAGGAGCTGGTGACCCTGGGGCGGCGAGCCCAGGACGCACCCGACCCAAAAGGGGGAGGAATTGCGGGCTGGTAAAACACGGTCGCCAGTAGCGCCACGACACACCTCGATCTCGTGATCCTCACGGCGTCGATTCCCCACTACCTACCGCTACCGAACGGCGATGGGAACCGAGCTCGACGAGAGCGCTGACTGCTGCGCCGCGGCTTCCGTTCGGGGTTCTCTGGGCCACGACGTCTGCAAGTAGTTCTGGCGCTTGTCTACGCTGGGCAGGGTGATGGACCGGCGTGGGAGGTCCGCCGACAGGTGCCCGGTTCGGCTCGGAAGGATCGCTGCCGCGGCCGGCATGGGGATGGCCGCCGGTGTGGTCGGCACCGCGGCGATGACGGTCTCGAGCACCCTGGAGGCCCGGCTCCGTGGCCGCGAGCCGAGCACGACGCCGGCCCGGGCGGCCAGCAAGGTGCTCGGCGTAGCGCCTATCGACGAGCAGGGTGAGCAGCGCTTCAACAACCTCGCACACTGGGGCTACGGGATCGCGTGGGGAGCGGTTCGCGGACTGCTGGGTGCCGTCGGCCTACGGGGCACGCCCGCCACGTTGGCCCATCTGGCAGCCGTGTGGGGCGGCGAGCAGGTCGTGCTGCCGGCGACGGGAGCGGGGCCTCCGGCGATGAAGTGGGGGGCGACCGAGGTCGCCATCGACGTGTGGCACCACGTCGTCTACGTCGTCGCGACTGGGCTCGCCTACCCCTGGCTCGAGGGGCGATGACCATCGCGAGCGAGCTGCCGATTCCCGACTACCCCCTCCTCTTCGCCGTTCAGGGGGCCGGCGCTGGTCAGCTCGTCGTTGCCCTCCAAGCCACAGGGTTGGACCTGTATGCCATCAACCCCGGGCGGTAGCTCGCTATCGGGAGCGCACGCCGAGACCGGCGGCAGGTCTGATCCGATCCCGTGGCCTCTGGGGTCGAAGAACGGCATGGACCATCCGCCGTGCTGGAAGCCCCCGTCGGTGTCCTCGTCCGGGCCCCCGGGTGCCTGCACGACACCGTCGAGGCTGATGAACTCGCTGATGACGATTCGCATGACGTTTTGACGACGGCACAGCCTCGAAGTCATCGCAGTTCTGACTCGCGCAGCGGTGCGGAGCTCGTCCTCTGCCAGGCGCTCCCAGGCAGCACGAACCCAGCCCGAATAGCGGGAGCTCTCCGACCTGGGGGACCGGCGAGGCTTCGGACGCGCCGTCAGGCGCTCGGTGGAGCGGGCCCGCCGCCCCCGACCTCAGGTGGCGTCCCTGCTACCGGCCCCGCCGCCCCGGCTGGGCCGCCGAGCGCGGCGTCAGCGCGAGGGCAACACGTGCTGGGCACCTGCTGGCGGGGGGCTCGGCGCATCGCCAGCGTTGCCGGGCACCCCACCAGGGCGGATCTCCGGAGGTCCCGGTGTCTCCTCGTCCGGCTCGTCCCCGTCGTCGGCTCCTCCGGGGACATCGACAGGGCGGCGCCCGTCGGTGAGCTCGGGGCGCCCGGGTGCCGCTGGCCTCGGAGCTCGGTCAAGAGGACGGCCGTCACCGAGCTCGGGTGCTTGTGGTCCCCTGGGCGCCGGCAGCGGGCGGCCATCAGGCCCCTCGCCCCCGGCCTCACGGCCAAGCGCACCCCCCCGGTTCCCGTCGCCGGCACCGACCGGAGGGATCTCACTGGTGCCGCCGGCCCCGACCCGGTCGTCGACGAATGGCACCGGTGCCTCCGTCCGCCGACCGCTCCTGCTCGAGGCGTCGTCCGCTCGGCCCTCCTGTCCGCGTCCACCAGCGGGCAGGTCGGGTAGCCGGTCGGAGGAGCCGGGGAGACCCTCGCTGCTCTCCGTCGCCTCGGGAAGCTCGATCCCCACGGCGGTGGTAGCGCGTGCGAACGCCGACTGGGCCGGACCCGGAAGCGCACCCGCAGCTCCCGTCGAAAGGAAGCCGACCGATGCCACCGCCGCTCCGAGGACGAGCCGGGCCCTGCTGGTCTGGAGCCGCTCGCCCAACCGCCGCCGGACGGCGGCCGGTGCCGGCACGGGGACGGGCCGAGCACCGTGGCCGGGGAGCCCGGCCACGCCCCGGTTCAGCACCGCCATGAGCGCCGGTCGGGCCTCGGGCGCCGGGCCACTGGCATAGGCCCGGATCTCCTGCACCAGCGCGGCCAGCTTCTCGTCGCCAGCCAGTTCCGGGTCGTCGAGATCGCCGAGAAGGTTCATCACCTGAGTGAACGCCGAAGGAGGCTGAAAGGGTACCTGTGCCCTCGTCCTCGTCGACGCCGAAGGTTGCGCAGGCGATGGAGATCGGCGCCGAGCAGGGGTCGAGCTCGTGCCGGCGAGGCTCGGGGCGGGGAGGATCCCGGACGCGGAGAAGGGGCGCCTCGGCGGCGCCCCTTCTGCTGCTGCTGTCGTCGTGGCCACGAGGGGCCGCTGCGCCTACCTCCGGGCGGAGGCACCGCCGCTGACGTTGGCATTGCCCGACCGCTTCGCCTCACCCTTGGCTCGCGCCTCGGCCGAGATCGTCTGGCCGTCGACGCCACGCACGCCGTCGCTCTCGCCACGGGCATCCGCGCTCACCCGAGCACCGAAGTTGTCCTTGCCCTCAGCGTCGTCGACCTCGTCCTCGAGGTCGCCGGTGGTCTCGGTGACCTCGTCCTCGACGTCGCCGATGGTCTGCTCGACCTCGTCCTCGAGGTCGCCGGTGGTCTCGGTGACCTCGTCCTCGACGTCGCCGATGGTCTGCTCGACCTCGTCCTCGAGGTCGCCGGTGGTCTTCTGGACCTCGTCGATCGCCCCGTCGGCCTCACCGGCACCTTCGTCGGCGCCGCTCTGGCCATCGTCGACTGCCCCATCGAGTTCTTCCTGGCCGCCGTCGATCGCCTCTTCG
>JAHWJH010000198.1 GCA_019348555.1 Actinomycetota bacterium | reverse complement strand
TGGTGCTGCTCAGCCCAGGCCGAGACGTCGCCGTCAGTTTCTGGCTGCCCGAGCGGTGGTGGCGACTGGCCGCCCGGATGCTTGTGTTCTTCCTGGTGTTCGTCCTGGCTGTCCTGTTGTCCTCGGCGGTGCTGTGGCTTGTCTTCGAGGTGGACGTTGTGCCGGCGCTGGTGGTGGTGGGCGTCGTGATCGCTCTCCTGACCGCCGCGCTCGCCTGGGTCGACAGGAGAGCGCACCGCGGACGCGGCCCCAAACGGGTACCGGGCATGGTCTCGATCACCGGGCTCGCTTCCCACAGCGGTACGGCGGGGCGTCCGTCGGAGTTTCTTCGGGAGGAGCTGCTCCCCTGGGTCAAGGAGCACAACGTCGGCCTCTACGCCCCCGCTGCGTCGCCAGTGCACGCCCGGCTGTACGCCGGATTCGGTTTCGTACCGGCCCCAGAGCACGGCCCGCTGGCCCTCACCCAACTCATCCTGCTGTTCCACCTGATCCAGGCCCGCCAGAACTGACCCAAGGGCGTCGTCGACGCCCGGCGAGCGTCAGGCCGCCTCCTGCAGCGCGGCGACGGCGTCGTCGAGCGAGGCCACCGGTACCACCTCGATGTCGTCGCCGGCCACTTCCCGGGCCAGCGCCGCCTCGTACTCGGGTACCAGGAACACCGTCGCTCCGGCGGCACGGGCCGCCACCACCTTGGCGTCGACGCCACCCACCGGCCCCACACGCCCCTCGAGGTCGATCGTGCCCGTGCCGGCGATCGTCCGACCGGCGGCGAGGTCGCCGGGATCGACCAGGTCGTAGACGGTGAGGGCGATCATCAGGCCCGCCGACGGTCCGCCGATGCGCCCCTGGTCGACGTCCACGGAGAACGGCAGTGACACGGCGAGGTTGGCGGTGCTCACGCCGACGCCGAGGCCAGGACGGTCGAGCCCCTCCACGGCTCCGAGGACGACGCTCACCTGCTCGGTGGTGCTCCCCCGCCGGACGATGAGCTCGACCTCGTCGCCGTCGCCTCGTGCTCCGAGCGCGGCCACCAGCTCGGACGCCACCTCGACGGGTCGCCCGTCGACCGAGATGATGACGTCGTCGACGCGCAGCACCTCGGCGGCCGGCGACCCGGGGAAGAGCTGGGAGACCCGCGCGCCCTCCCCAGAGATCTCGACCTCTTCACCTGCCCGTCGCAGCCCGACGGCGGCGGCCACCTCGCTGCTCTCCCGGAACAGCTCGCGCTGCGCCTCCTCGAACTGCGCCGGGTCGACCCCCTCGGGCACCACCTCGGCCTCGGTGAGCACCTCGTAGGCCTGACTGGTCCAGGCCTGGACCACCCCGAGGGCGTTCGGGCGGAAGATCCGCACCGTGGTCAACAGCAGCTCGCCGGACAGCTCGTCGGCGTCCCGCCCGAGCGTGACGCGTTCGCCGACGGAGACGGCCGAACCCGGGGCGATCACGAACAACGGCAGTGGCACGAACAGACCGGCGACGAGCAGCACCAGCGCGATGGCCGCGGCGGCCCCGGCGGCTGTCGGCTTGTTCATCGCCGTGTCAGTCGACGACGTGCGGCACGCCCGCCTGGCGAGCGGCGAGCACCCAGGCGTCGACGTTGGTGCGGATCACGATGTCCTGGCCTCCGGCGGCCTCCGGGTCGAGCATCAGCACGACCACCTCACCACGCGGTCCTTCCCGCCACAGCTGCGGCGGCAGGGGCAGCACGCCGGTCCAGTAGCCCACCACCGACGCCCACGGCACCTCGAAGCTGACCTGCGGCGCCGTCGAGACGACTCCGGTGCCCGGAGCGAACATCAGGATGCGACGCTCGGTGGCGGCGGTGCGGTTCGATGCCGACGACTCGGCCAGCACGATCCCCTGGAGATAGCCGTCGCCGACCACGCCCAACTCGCGCTCGCCGTCGTGGAGCCATTCCGCCGGGATCACCCTCCCAGCGTGACGGGGGTCGTTCGAGCCGGCAGGAGCCCGCGCGGGGGCGGAGGACGGCGGCCGGCGCTGCTCGGGGTCCGACGCGTTCAGGAAACGGGGACGTTGTCGAGGAAGTCGACCACGCGCTCGATCTCCCGACGCACGGCGTCACCGCTGCCGGTGGCCAGGCTGCCCCCGGCCCGGTCGGCGTCGACCACGGCGATGTCGTAGGGAATCACGCCCGCCAGAGGCACGCCGTACTCGGCACAGACCTTCTCGAAGAACTCGGCGTCCTCGGGAAGGCGGGCCTTGTTGCCGACGCCGAAGGTGCGGGGGATCCCGAGCTCCTCGGCGAGGGCGATGGTGCGGGCGGCGGTGATGATCGACTTGCGGCTCGGCTCCATGATGACCAGCAGCACGTCGGCGTAGGCGAGGGTGCCTCCCGAGCGGCTGAGGTGCTCGAGGCCGGCCTCCATGTCGACGAGGGTCACGTCGGCGTTCTCCTCCAGGACGTCACCGAGGAAGCTGCGGACCGACGCGTGCCCGCCACACGTGCAGCCCGCTCCCGCCTCGTTGACCTTGATGGCGGAGATCAGCGTGACGCCGAACGGCGTGGTACGGCCGTAGGTGTCGATGACGTCCTCGGCCCGCACGTCCCCCTTGGCCCCCACGATCAGCGACCGGGGAAGCTGAGGGATCGCCTCGATCTCTTCGAACGTGAGGCCCAGCGACATCCCGAGGTTGGGGTTGGAGTCGGTGTCGACCGCCACCACCTTTCGTCCCCGCTCGGCAAGGGCCCGGGCGATCAGCGACGACGTCGTGGTCTTGCCCACCCCGCCCTTCCCGACGATGCCAACCTTCATGGTCGCTCTCCTCAGTTGTCGTGCGGATTGTCCTGTCCAGCCTACGCCGTCCGCCTCCACACGGCAGCTAGCAACGAAGCGACGAGGCCCCGCCGGCGGCCGCTCGGGCGGCGCAGCCGCCCCCACGGCTGCCGGCGAAGAAGCCCTCAGCGCGCAGGAGCGCCGGCTCCGCCGGCGCTCCGAAGCACGATCCCCCTCGCCGCCGAACCTCCGGTTCGCGGCGAAAACCCTCGAACCTCGGGTTCGGCGGCGATGCC
>JAHWJH010000197.1 GCA_019348555.1 Actinomycetota bacterium | reverse complement strand
ACCAACGAGCAGGCGGCCCTGCGGATGCGCATCGACAAGGACCGGGCCAGCGTGCGCACCCAGGTGCGTGGCGTGGTACTGGTCACGGTGGTCTGCATGGTTGGCCTGGCGGTGTCCGATCGTGGCCTGCTCGACGCCTACGACACCGCCGAGGGCCAGGTGGTGCTGGCGGTCATCGGATCGTGCTTCCTGGCCGGCTTCGCCTTGTTGGCCCGCCTGGCTCGACCGCAACGCCTGGAAGGCTTCGTGCTGGCCGAGGACCTCGAGGCTCTCGGCGCCGCAGGGTCGGACGACACCACCAGCGCCGTTCGCCTGGTCGGTCCCCACGATCCCTATCTCCAGCTCCGGGATCGAGACCTGCTCGTCACCGACGAGGCGCGACGCAAGTACCTGTGGCCGGCGCTCGGGCGGCCGGGCGCCATGGTGGCCGACGGCGAGATCGTCGGCACCTGGCGGCCCCGGGCGTCGGGGCGCAAGCTCAGAGTGCGCATCGAGCCGTGGAGTCCGCTGGAGGCGCGGCGCCGGGCCGAGGTCGAGGAGCAGGCCGAGCGCCTTGCCGCTTGCCGCGGTGTCATCCTCGCCGGCATCGCCGAGGAGTGAGCAGCCCCGGGTGGCGGGAGAGCGGGGGCGCTGAGCACGGGGCGGGACGTGCAGGAGGCCGCTCGGCCGAACCGACCTACGACAAAGGAGGCTGCATCGTGGACTGGAAGCTCGAGCTCAGCCCTGTGGTGGAGTGACGACCGCCAGCGGTCGTCGAGGGTGGCACCCGGATCGAGCTCCTCACTGACGGGCGGCTCGGGCCCGGCGCCGAGACTCCGCCTCCACGATCGGCCGGCCGGCCTCCACCCGGGCGCGCTGGTAGCTCTCCCAGGCTTCCTGTTGCTGCTGAGGCCAGGCGGCGCGCTGGGCGGCGAGCACGTCGTCGTGGTCGTCGTAGGGGGCGAGGTGCATCCGCAGCTCGTAGCCGGCGGCCTTGAGCAGTCGAAGCAACGTCGCCAACGTGGGCTGGCGCCGGTCGCGCTCGTAGGCCGAGACCATGGAAGCGGGGACCCCTGCCCGACGAGCCAGCTCGGCCTGCGTGATGCCCGCTTCGTAGCGGGCCAGGCGCAACAGCCCGGCGGCTGGCGAAGGCAGCTCGTTGTACACGCTCAGAACACGATCGTATGTCTTGTAGCCCCATCGGCGGCCATCAGGCATCCGGCGGACTTCCCCCCGGACGGTCTGCGCGGGTGTGCCACGCCACCACCGAGAGGATCGCCACCCAGCCGACGAGGAGCCCGACGTCGCCCGGGCGCAACAACCCCTGCTGGGCCTTGGCCAGCACCACTACGGCCGAGAGGGCGACGAAGCCGCCGAGGAGCAGCAAGGGCCAGCGTCTCGGTTGCTGGCGCCGCGCCCGGGGCTCTTGCCCGAGGACCTCCCGCCACCACCTGGCCTCGTCGGCGATGATCCACGCGGCGCAGGCTGAGGCAGCGGCGCCCAATGCGATGGGGAGAGGCTCGAGCAGGATGATCCCCACCACGAGGATGAACGGGCCGGCGAGGGCCAGGACAATCCCGTGCACGATCATGCGCCCTGCAGTCTGGCTCTCGCTCTGATCGGTGGCGAGGGGGTGACCACCGCACCCGCCGCCCGTCGGCTGTGTCCTACGCCTACCACGGCCCCGCTCGGGTGCAACCGCAGGGCTCGACCCACTCCTTCGCTGCGCTTTGTCGCTACTACTAGGGCACTCGCCTCACCTTCGGTGTCGGTTGCCCCTGAACGGTTTCGGCCGTCGGGCTCCGCAGCCGACACAAGCGGGGCTGGCGGCAGCGTCACCACCCCCCGCCCCGCAAAGGGAGCACGCGATGTCCGACAGCAACGAGCCCATCCGATTCGGGACCTGCGGGCTGGGCTGATCCCGTGGTCGAGGCCGCGGGTTTCCCCGCCCGAGGCGTCTACGCCGAGTTCGCCCTCACCTCGGTCACCGGTCCGACCGCCATGGTGGCGATGCGAGCGGTGGTCGCCATGCTCGAGGCGGCCAAGATCCCGGTCACCGTCGATCTCCCAGACTCAACCTCGCCAGGTTCCGCCACCGCCGGCCCCTGCCACCGAAGCTGCCGACAGTGGCCTGGATCGACCAGCCGACCCCGAAGCACTCATCAAACCTGCATGAGAAGTTGTCTCACACGCCTCGACAGGTTCCCGAGCGACTACAGCGAGCGGCGCCGTCGTCGGTAGTGGACCCCATCGGTTTGTGACCAATCTGTGACCAGGGCCCCTTCTCTGGCCGCCGAGCCTGCCCTCGCAAGCCCTGACCAGGACAAACACCCGAGAAATGGCGTGCCGACGGAGAGATTCGAACTCTCACTGACGACGCCCTAAACGTCGTGCCTCTGCCGTTGGGCTACGTCGGCTGGCCGGCCTTCCGAGCAGGGTAGCCAGCGGCGTGCAGCGGCGCGGGGCGAAGCGCCACCACGTGGACTGCTCGCCCGGCTGTCGCCGGCTGGGTCTGCGTGCCTCGGGCTCCGGCGGGCCTAGCATCAGGGGTGACCTTGCATTCTGAGCCCTGCGCACCCACTCCTGCGCCGCGCCCATCGAGGAGACAGGAGATTCTCTCGTGAAGTGCCCGACCGACGAGGAGACGCTCGTGCTGGCCGAGCGTCAAGGCATCGAGATCGACTACTGCCCTCGCTGCCGGGGCGTGTGGCTCGACCGCGGCGAGCTCGACAAGCTCATCGAGCGCGCCGAGGGCGAGCGCTACGAGGCTGCGCCGCTCCGTCGGGACCGGGACGACCTCGGCGGGCTCTCCCGGCGAGACCGGGACTGGGACGACGACGACGATGACGACCGTCACCGGATGTACGGCCCGAGGCGCAAGCGGAAGGGCTTCCTCTCGGAGATGTTCGAGTTCGGTGGCGACGATTGAACGGCGTGCCGGGCCGACCTCGATGACGATCTCACCGATTTCCCCGGTCGGGGTGACAGGAGCTCTCGCATGACCAAGCCGCTCGCAGTGGTGACGGGTGCCACTGGCTTCGTCGCCACCCGCCTCGTTCCCGCCCTGGTGGACG
>JAHWJH010000196.1 GCA_019348555.1 Actinomycetota bacterium | reverse complement strand
CGGTGACACGATGGCGGCCGAGAACGGCTACACGAGCCAGAAGAGCTGGGAGCTCTACGACACCAGCGGCACGACCGAGGACTGGAGCTACTACGCCACCGGCGGCCTGGGCTTCACGTTCGAGATCGGCAAGGCCTCGGACGCGAGCACCCTGGTCGGCGTGGGCTTCCACCCCGCCTATCCGGTCGGCGTGATCGCCGAGTACTACGGCAAGTACCCCACTGGCGGTGGCAACCGCGAGGCCTACTTCGAGGCGCTGAAGAGCACGGCGGACAGCGCCCACCACGCGATCCTCGAGGGCACGGCACGCTCGGGCTCGCGCGTGCGGCTGCACAAGGAGTTTCAGACATCGACCTCCCCGGTGATCCAGCCCGACGGCACGACGAGCGACCCGATCCTGTTCCCGGACGTGCTCGACACGACGATGACGGTCGGTTCCGACGGGCGCTTCGAGTGGCACGTCAATCCCTCGACACGGCCGGCGGTGCGCAAGGAGAAGTTCACAAGCGAGGTCGCGCCGACGCCGGCACAGACGATCGACATCTCGTCGGCCGAGCCGGCGCTGCCGCCGGCCGCCGGCTCCACGGACGCCGTCGGCACGAAGGACTTCGAGTTCGACGTGGAGCCCGACGCCGCGCGCCAGATCCTCGCGCAGATCGACGGCGCCGACGGCGACGACAGCGGTGGCGGCGGCGAGCAGACGCTTCAGGCGTCCGTCCATCAGTTCCTCCTTCTCGAGCCTCCCGAGGAGGCCGGTTCGGCTGGCGGTGCCACCCGTGAGGTGGCGTGTCTGGGCGCGCGCGGGCGCGGTCAGGCCAGGCGAGGAGGTCGTTCGAGACCGCCGGCGACGAGCCGGGTCAAGAACCTGAGCCGCCGTGGGCGCAGCTCAGCGCTGACCTGGCCGGCCATGAGGGCGACCGCGGCAGCGAGAACGGCGGACACGCACACGCCGGCGGCCAGGACGCCCAGGTCGCAGTCGGCACAGTCGCCAACCGGCATCCCCATCACCAGCGGGATGCCGGTCAAGAGGATCACGAGGACGAGGAGGATCACCAGCAACTGCTTCACGATTCCACCAGGCTACCGGTCGGCACCGCGAGGCAGCCGCCACTGGATGTGGGTGGTGGTGGAGACGATGGGATTCGAACCCACGACCCCCTGCTTGCAAAGCAGGTGCTCTAGCCAGGCTGAGCTACGTCCCCAGGGCCGTACCGCATTGCTCGAAGGTTCCCCTCGACGGGGAACCGAGATGGGTTCCATCGTAGACCTGCGGTGGTGGAAGCCCTCGGCGGCCGGCCGCCGACGGTTCACGCCGGCGGCCGCGTGTCGACGACGTTCGGCCGTTCGGCAGCGGGCAGGTCGTCTCGGCGTGCCTCCAGGAGCCGGCGCCGGCCGGCGACCACCGCGGCCCGCTCGGGGGCGACCTCCGCGGCCAGGTCGTCGAGCAGGGCGCCGATCCGACGGTGCACCTGCAGGGACCCCGCCCCCCAGTGGCGGATCTCGTCCACCGCCAGGGCCACGTGTCCTCCCAGGTCGGCCGGGGCAACACGACCCGGACCCCTCGTTCCGACGTGCGGGTGACACGGGGCGGCAGGGGGCGGTGCGCCAGTCGCCGGAGGAGGTCGTGGAGGTGGTCCAGGCACTGCACCGCTGTGGTGGGATCGTTGACCCCAGGCGACAGCGTCCGCTCGGCGATGTCGACCAGCTGGCGGAACCCGAAGGCCGGGTCCTCGTCGAGCTGGCGCTCCTTGGCGAGCGAGATGGCCCTGCGGACGGCGTCGTCGTCAACCCCCTCGCCGTCGCCGTCGCCGTGGACGTCGACGAGCGGCATGCCGGTAGCCACGAAGTCGCCGACGCCCGGGACGACGGCGAGGCACACATCTGCCCGCTCGGCGATCCGAAAGAGGCGGTCGACGTTGACCGACGTGACGACGCCCCGAGTCGCCGCACAGACCGTTGTCGACGGAGCAGCAAGCGACGGCGGGGCGACGTCGGCGGACTGCAGGTCGGCCGGATGGATCCGCTCGATGGCGGCTGCGGTCTCCTTGCTGATGCGGTCGATGATCTCGATCACGCGGATCGACGTCGTGATGTTGTGGATGTACTGCACGAAGAACGCGACGGAGACGACGACGAGCGCGAACGACACACCCACCGAGATGCCGGGGACGAAGCGGTCGACGGTGCCGCCGTCACCCCGTACCGCCCGTAGGACGATGAGGGCGTACAAGAAGGTGGCGAGGAACACGCCGAGGGTCGTCTGGCTGCGCCGGTCTCGGAGGAAGGTGCGCAGGACACGCGGAGAGAACTGACCGCTCGCCAACTGAAGGACGACGATGGTGACCGAGAACACGAGGGCGGTGAGGGTCAGCATCGACGACGCGATCGACGACAAGAGCGCCCTGGCGCTCTCGGGGCCACCGGTGAAGCCGATGTTGCGACTGTCGGCGACCAGCCGTGCGTCGAGCTCCAGGAGCCCCAGCGCCACCGCAGATGCCGCCACCACGATCCCGCCCGGGATGAACCAGTAGCCGGAGACCAGAGGCGACCAGGCACGACGCAGTCGCCCCAGAAGTTCGCTCACCATGGCGTCATCCTCGCGGGAGCGCTTCGGGGACGCCACCGTCCATTCCCGTCACGCCCAGTCTGGCGACGGCGCCCTCACCCCTTGCCGTAGAGGCGGGTGGTGAGCGGGGCGAAGACGACCGTCAGCCCGGCCGCCACCGCCAGCACGACAGCGATGTCGCCGGCGGCTGCGTGGCCCTCCATGAGGCCTCGTGACACCGTGGCCAGGGTGGAGATGGGGTTGACGTTGACGAAGGCCTCGAGCGCCGGCGGCAGCGTGGTGGGGTCGACGAAGACGTTGGAGAGGAAGGTGAGCGGGAAGATCCCCATGAACCCGGTCATCATCACCGCGTTGGGCGAGCGCATCAGCAGCCCAACGGTGGTGAACACCCACGACAGGGCGAAGGCGAAGACCACCACCAGGGCCAGCGCCGCGAGGACTCCGCCGGCGCCGGCGCCCGGCCGGTAGCCCATGAGCACCCCGAGAACGA
>JAHWJH010000195.1 GCA_019348555.1 Actinomycetota bacterium | reverse complement strand
TTGCGATCTGAGGCCCTCGATGTAAACCTCGTCGCCCATGCGGAAAGGAGCGCGGAACAGCAGCAAGATCCCGGCAAGCAGGTTCTCGAGGATGTCGCGGAAGGCGAAGCCGACGGCGATGCTGAAGAAGCCGAGACTGCCCAGGACGTTGACCGGCTTCACCGTCGGGAACACGATCGTCGCGGCGGCCAGCACGGCGAGCAACCCGAAGACCAGCCGCACGACGCGGCTCATGACGTTGGCGAAGCTGGGACGGTCGAGGCGGCACCACCGGCGGCGGACTCCCGCCCCGAGCAGGCGACCGACCGCGTACAGCAGCAGCGCCACGGCGAGGCCGACGCCGACGCCCTCATGTACCGGCTGGCCGGCGCCTCCCGCACCGTGACGTGGATCTCCGACGAGGCGTGGCACCGGCTCTCGTCGTCGCTGGTGGGACCTCCGGGCCGGGTGTTCCGCCGCGACCGCCCCCTCGGTCCCGACCTGGTGCTGCGGGACGGCGAGGTCCACCTGGAGGCGAGCGTCGACCCTGCCGCCGACGGCACCCTGGTCCTGCGGGCGGCGGCGGCCGCCGCCCTTTTCGGCAGCCGTACAAGGGCTTGAAGGGACCCTATGCACGACGCGAAAGGCTCAGACGGGGGCGTACCCCCCGCATCCCCGGCCCGGTGCCCGACCGGCGTACCCGGTCTCGACGACGTCACCGCCGGCGGCCTGCCCGCCCGACGCCTGTACCTGATCCGCGGCAGCCCCGGCACCGGCAAGACGACCCTCGCCCGGAACCTCGCCTCGCCGCTCGGCAGGGTCTGCGGCGCCGACGTACGTGCGATCGAGTTCGCTGCGCACGAGGCGATGAGCGGCGAGCACGGTCGAACCCAGCGAGAAGTCCACCGTGTCCTGACCGAGGTGATCCCCGAGCTCGCCGGCTACGACTACACCGTGCTGGTCGTCGACGAGGTCGAGTCGCTGGCCATCCACCGCGGAAGCGTGAGCCTCGAGGCCAACCCGGTCGATGTCCACCGCACGACCGACGCGGTCCTCACCGCCCTCGACCTCTTGGCGGACCTGACCCCCAACGTGGTCACGGTCGTGACGACGAACTTTACCGACCTCGTCGATGCGGCGCTGCCCGATTCCGCGCCGATCTTCGACGACGGCAGCCTGCGCGTGTACGTCTCTCCTCGCACGGTGCCGGTCGCGATGCCGGGTGCACTCGTTCGCTGCGAGCTCCTCGTCGCGTGGACGGATCGGCCGCCGGCTGCAACGTGGTTGCGCGCGTCGATCGGCGACGATCACGACGAGCTCGAGCTCGGGTCGCGTGTCGAAGACGAGCAGGGCGCCGGCGCTGGTGTCGGTCACGTAGAGGCGGTCGAAGCGCGACTCCGAGACCACGTGGGTGGGCCCGACGCCGGCCGGCACCCGCGCCAGGCGCCGGCGGCGGATATGCACGTGGTACCGCAGTGAGTCGACCGGCGCCACGAACATGAGCAGGAGGGTGAACAGCTCCAGGCGCCCGAGGAGCATGTAGAAGACCAGCACGCCCCGCGAGGCGCGGTCCAGGTTGAGGTACGTGGTGGTGGGGCCGACGTCACCGAGCCCGGGGCCGTAGGCTCCGATGGCCGAGGTGATGGCGCTGGCCCCCGTCACGAGGTCGGCCCCGAGCGCAGCGAGCAGCACGGTGCCGACCACGGCCAGCACCACGTACAGCACGGAGAAGCCGACGATGCGGCTCACGATGGGGTCGGCGACCACCTGGCCGCTCAGCTTCACCGGCAACACGGCACTCGGGTGCAGCAGGTGGCGCATCTCCCGCCGGGCGTGAGCGACCATGACCTGGACGCGGAACAGCTTCATGGCGCCTGAGGTCGACCCGGCCATGCCTCCGCTCACCATCAAGCCGAGCACGACCAGCTGGCCGGCGGCCGGCCACAGAGCGAAGTCCACGGTGGCGTACCCGGTGGTCGACATGGTCGCCACCACGGTGAAGGCGGCACCGCGCAGGGCGCTGACCACGCCGAGGCCGGTGGTCTCGTCGAGCGCGAGGACCACCGTGACGAAGGCGATGGCCACCACGATGACGGTCACGAAGGTCCGCAGCTCGGACGACTGCGCCAGCGCCTTCGGGCCCATTCCCCGCAGCACCTGCCACCACAGGGCGAAGCTGACGGCGCCGGCGAACATCGACACGATGAGCACGACCTCGACCACGATCGAGTCGAAGGCGGCGATGGAGGCGTCGTAGTTCGAGAAGCCGCCGGTGGAGACCGTGGTCATGGCGTGGGCCACGGCGTCGTAGGGAGAGAGCCCGCTGAGGAGCAGGGCCACCACGATGAGCACGGTGAGCCCGAGGTAGACCAGCCAGAGCCGGCGGGCGGTGTCGCGCACCCGAGGCGCCAGGCGGTCCGAGGTCGGGCCCGGGCTCTCGGCCCGCAACAGCTCGAAGCCGCCCACGCCGAGCAGGGGCAGCACCGCCACCGCCAGCACGATCACGCCCATGCCGCCGTACCACTGCGTGGCCTGGCGCCACAACAGCAGGCCGGCGCCGTTGCCCTCGATGGGAGTGAGCACCGTGGCGCCGGTCCCGGTGAAGCCCGACACCGACTCGAACAGCGCGTCATCGAATGCTGGCAACATGCCGGACCACCAGAACGGCAGGGCCCCGACGGCCGAGATGGCGATCCAGGTCCAGCCGACGGCGGCGAAGGCAGAGGCGGCCGAGACCCGGTCCGGGGAGCGAGTCCCCTTCCACAGCCCCACGCCGACCACGGCGCTCAGCAGCGCCGGCACCGCCAGGGCCACCACGGCGTCGTCGTCGGTGAGCAGCTCGACCGCGGCACACACCGCCAGACCCACCGCCGTGAACACCAGGGCGAAGCCCACCACGTTGGCCACGGCACTCACGGGGCGGCGGTCACCGAGCTCGAACGTCTGAGCCGCCGACGCCCGGTGCCGGGCCGCGAGCGTGCTCATCGCCGACGCACCCGGGCCCGCCTCGACTCGCGCCCCGCCCCGGTGAGGATGGTGGCCGCGCCCACCACCACCGGTGAGATCTCGAGCCGTCCGGCCACGGTC
>JAHWJH010000194.1 GCA_019348555.1 Actinomycetota bacterium | reverse complement strand
GAGGCCGGGTACGCCACCCACTCCGGCTCCTCGTGCGCCACCACGTCGGGGGAGCCCTCCCACGTCCTGGTGGCCATGGGCGCCCTCACCCACGGGCACGTCCGGGTCTCGTTCGGACCCGAGGTCGCAGAGGCGCAGCTGGACGGGTTCGTCACCGCGCTCGCGGACGCCGTCGCCGACCTGCGGCAGCGCCGCGGGCTCTGAGCGCACACCGGGCGGTGGCGCGTCGTATCTTCGTGGCGGTCGACCCGAAGGAGGAGGGCGGGTTGCTGGATCCCGTGTGGCGCAAGGCACCCCTGGTGCTGCTCGGCCTCGGTTTCTGCGCCTTCATCCTCTACGGCGCCGTCACCTCCGTCTTCGTCGGCGCCTGACCGTCCCGCCGCCCATCAACAACGAACCGAAAGGAAGCAAGCCCATGACCGAGATCAACGTCCTTCGCCACTGCTGGCTCATGCTGCGTGCTCGTCTCGTGGCTCTGCACGACGACCAGCGGGGCATCACCACCTTGGAGGCGGTGCTGTGGATCGGCGGCCTGGCCGTGCTGGCCATCGCCTCGGTGGCCATGATCACCGGCAAGGTCAACCAGGCCACCAACAACATCCCGACCGGCCCCTAGAGCGCCCACCGCTGGCGGTGTCGTCGGGTCGTCGCGCCATGGTCGAGCGTCGCCGGGCTCCCACGCCGCGCCGGTGGGTGTGGCGCGCCCGGGGCGAGGAGTCGGGCGTGGCCACGCTGGCGGTGGTGCTGGCCATTCCCGCGCTGTTGTTCCTGATCTCCACCGTGGCCCAGTTCGCCCTCTACTACCACGCCAGCCACGTGGCCACCGCCGCTGCCCAGGAGGCGGCCCGGGCCGCCCAGCTGGCCGACGGCACCGAGGCCGGGGCCCGGGCGCATGGCTACGACTTCATCGCCCAGGCCGGGCCCAACCTGGTGCTCGAGCCCCGGGTGGTGGTCACGCGGGACACGGCGGCCGAGGTGGCCCAGGCCGAGGTGCACGGTCGGATCCCCCGGCTGGTGCCGGGGATGGCTGCACCAACCGTCTCGGCCAGCGCCGGCGGCCCCCTGGAGCGCTTCGAGGCCGCTCCGTGAGGCGTCGTGGAGCCGACGAGCGCGGCGTGGCGGTGCTCGAGTTCGTCCTGTTGGTGCCCGTGTTCGTGCTCCTGGTCTACGTGGTCGTCGCCATGGGCCGCCTCGGCCTGGCTCGGGTGAACATCGACGCCGCGGCGCGAGACGCCGCACGGGCGGGCTCCATCGCCCGCAGCGCCGACGGCGCCGTGGCCGCCGCCCAGGCCGCCGCCGGCGGGGTGCTGGGCGCCCACGACATCACCTGCGCCAACCTGGGTGTCGCCGTCGACACCGCCGAGTTCCGCCCCGGTGGCTGGGTGCGCGTCGAGCTGTCCTGCACGGTCTCGATGGCGGAGCTGGTCGGCGTGTGGGCTCCGGGGGACAAGACGATGCAGGCTCAGGGCCTGGCGGCGGTCGACACCTTTCGGGGGCTCTCTTGAGGCGGCGAGTGGCCGACGAGCGGGGCCAGCTGACCCTGTTCATGGTCTTTGCCACCGTGGCCATGCTGGTCTTGGCCGGCCTGGTCGTCGACGGGGGCTACGTGCTGGCCGCCCGGCGTCGGGCCATCGACGAGGCCAACGGCGCCGCTCGGGCCGCCGCCGAGGCGCTCGCTCCCTCCGCCTACCGCAGCAGCGGCGACGTCGTGCTCGAGGAGGCTCCCGCCGTGGCCGCGGCCCAGGACTACCTGGCCGCCGCCGGCCACTCCGGGACGGTGCTGGTCGAGGACGACCGAGTGTCGGTGAGCCTGAGCTTCGCCCAGCCCATGACCGTGTTGCGCGTCTTCGGCATCGACGACGTGACCGTCAGCGGCCGGGGCCAGGCCCGCTCCATCCGGGGGATCGAGACCGGAGAAGGGCTGTGAACCGCCTCGCTCGCATGGCCATGTCCGTGGTCGGCCTCGTCGCCCTGGTCGTCGGTATTCCCGCCGTTCTGGTGCGCTTCGTCGGTCGGCCCCTTCCTCAGGCGTGGCCGAGCCTCGACGAAGTGCGCGTCGCCCTGGAGGATGGCTGGAGCCCCGATGAGCGCTTCGTGCTCGGGGTCCTCGCCATCGTGGTCTGGGTCCTGTGGGCCCAGCTGCTGCGCCATGTCGTGGGCCAGCTCGTCGCCCAGTGGCGCGTGCGCGCCGGTGGCGAGCCATCGCCGGAGGAGGTCACGACTCGTGGCCTGGCCCCCCGGCTGGCGCGCTGGTTGGTGGCCGGCCTCATGGCCAGCGCCCCCATCATCGTGGCGAGGCCAGGCCTGGCCGCCGGTCAGCCCCGCATCCCGGTGGTGTTGACCGAGGTCGGAGCCCTGGACGTCCCGCTGGCGGCCGCCGCGCACACGGCGCCGCCGCCCACCCAACGGATGGGCCTGGTCGAGGAAGCCGCCCCCGCCTACGTGGTGCGCACGTGGGACGAGCACCGGGACTGCCTCTGGAACATCGCCGAGCGCTACCTGGACGACGGGCTGCGCTGGGGCGAGCTCCTGGAGCTCAATGCCACTGCGAGCCAGCCCTCCGGCCGCTCGCTCGCCGACGACCCCCAGCACTGGGTCTATCCGGGCATGGAGCTGCGTCTGCCCGCCGACGCCACCGGCGTGGATCTTGCTGCGCCAGCGGAGCCGGCCCCCGAGCCGGAGTCGTCCGCAACCACCCCCGTTCCTGCTCCCCCGCCGTCCAGTGTGCGAACTGTTCCCGCACCGGCGCCCTCGCCGCCCACGTCGCTCTCCAGCGTGCCCGCCGCTCCGGTTGCACCTGCAGCAGGGCCGACCCCGCCGACATCGGCGCCGATCGAGGCACCCACAGCGACGGAGCGGCCCGCTGGGCGAGGTAGCGGCACGCAGGTACCCGATCCCATCCCCCTGGGCGGCAACATCATGCGCCTGGCGGCGGCGCTCGGCTTGGGGCTTCCGCTCTTCGCCGCCGGCGGCGTCGCTTTGCGCCTCAACCGCCGCCGGCGGGCCCAGGTCGCCCGCCACTGTCCCGGGCGCGACGTCCCCCGGCCGGACCGGGCTTAGAGCGGAAGA
>JAHWJH010000193.1 GCA_019348555.1 Actinomycetota bacterium | reverse complement strand
AGGAGAAGGCCGAGCGCCGGCTGGAGTCCACCGAGGGGAACCTGGTGCGGCTGTCCGACCTGGTGCGGGAGGTGCGCCGCCAGCTGCGCCCCCTGGAGCGCCAGGCGGAGGCGGCGCAGCGCCACGGTGCCCTGGTCGAGGAGCTCCACGGCCTGCGGCTCCATCTCGCCGGGCGGGAGCTGGCGGGGCTGGGCGCCCGGCAGGCAGCAGCCGCCGAGGGGTCGAGCCGCCTGGCCGAGGACGACGCTTCGGCGCGCGCTGAGCTGCGCCGCCTCGACGACGCCGTGGAGCAGGCCCGGGTCGAGCTGACGGCCGCCGGCGCCGACGACCTGGCCGAGCCCCTGGCCCGCATCGAGCGGCTGGCCGCTCAGGCTCGGGGACTGGTGGCGGTGCTCGCCGAGCGCCGGCGCAGCGTCGAGCGGGAGGCGGACGCGGCGCTCGATCGGACCGTCGTGGCCACACTGGAGGCGGAGGCAGCCGGTCTCCATGCCGACCTCGAGGCGGTCGAGGAGGAGGTGCGGGCGTTGCGCCCGGACCTGGAGCGGGTGGCCGGGGCCGAGGCGGCGCTGGCGGCCGAGCGTGAGGCGCTGTCCCGTCGGCGCCCGGAGCTCTCCGGTGATCCCGGTGACGCCGCGGCTCGGGCTCGCAGTGCGCTGGCCGCCGTGCGCACCGCCGCCGAGCGGGGCGAGGCCGAGTGCGCCCGGGCCGAGGTGCGCCTCACCTCCCTGCAGGAGCGGAAGGCCCGGCTGGCGTCCGAGCACGACGAGCTGGAGGGGCGGCGCCGGCGGGCCGAGGAGGAGCACGAGCGCCTCGATGTCGACGTGCGCTCGGCCGCCGCCGCGGTGATCGGCGCCGAGACGGCGCTGACCGAGGCCGAGGCCGCCCTGCGCTCGGCCGACGCCGAGCGCCACACGTGGGCGGCGCGGGCCGAAGCCCTCGCCGCCGCCCTCGACCCGGCGCGGGCCCGAGCGGGGGCCGAGCGCCTGGCGGGGGTGGAGGGGGCGCTGGGCGCCCTCCAGGAGCTGGTGGAGCTGGACCCGGGGTGGGAGGTGGCGTTCGAGGCCGCCGCCGGCCAGGCGTTGGCCGCGGTGGTGGTGGACGGCGACCACTCGGCCCGCCGGGCCCTCGACGTGCTGCGCCGGCAGGGGACGGGCGCCGTGCTGGCGCTGGGCCTGCAGCGCCGGCGCCCGGCGCCGGCGCCGGGTGGCGAGGCCGTCCGGGCCCACGTCCGCTCCCGCCACCCCGGGGTGGCGGCGCTGCTCGACGTCCTCGTCGGCGGTGCGACGTGCGTGGGCGGGGACGGGCCCTCGGCCTGGGAGGCGGCGGTCGACGCCGCCCTGCGCCACCCGGACGCGGTCGTGGTGACCCGCGCCGGCGACCGCTTCGGGCCCGAGGGCTGGCGTGTGGGCGGTGCGGCCACGGGCGCCACCTCGGCGGCGCGGGACGAGGCACGCCAGCGGGCCACTGCTGGCGAGGAGGCGGTGCAGCAGGCCGAGCAGCGCCTGGGGGCGGCCCGCTCCCGGCGGGACGAGGCCCGTCGGGCGGAGGCGGAGGCGGCCTCGGCGCTTCGGGACAACGCTGCGGTCCTGGCCACCACCGACGACGCCGCCGCCCGGGTGCGACGGGAGGCGGAGGCGGCGACCGCCGAGGTCGAGGAGCTGCGAGGCCAGCTGGCGGCACTGCGGGAGGCGGCCGCCGGCGAGCGCCGTCACCTGGCCCAGCTCGAGGCCGCCCTGCCGGCGCTCGAGGCCGAGGAGGACCGGGCGGCAGCCCATCGCCGGGAGCTCGACGCCGAGCGCCATCGGCTCGAGGAGCGGGTGGCGGCGGTGGCCGCCCTGCGCTCCGACGTCGAGGTCCGGGCCACGGGCCTGGCCGACCGCCGGTCGTGGCTCCAGCGGCGCCTGTCCGAGGTCGAGGACCGCCTGTCGGGGATGCGCGACCGGCGGGCCCGCGCCGAGGCGGAGCGGGTCGAGCTCGACCGGCGCCGCACCGCACTCGAGCGCCTGGCGGCCCTGGTGGGCGACCGCCTGACCGTCCTCGAGGCCACCCTCGCCGAGCTGCGCGAGCGCCGGCGCCGCCAGTCCGAGCAGACCCGGGCCCTCGGCCAGCGGCTCGACCACCTCCGGGCCGAGCGGGTGGCCGGCGAGCGCCGGCTGGAGGAGCTGCGTGAGCGCGGGCTGCGCGCCGGCATGGAGGCCCAGGAGCTGGCGCTGCGGATCGAGGCGGCCACCGAGGCCCTCCGGCGCGACCTCGACGCCGAGCCGGCGGAGGCGCTGGCGGCTCCGTGCCCCCCGCTTCCCGAGGGGTCGCCCCCCGCCGCCCGGGCACGGGCACTCGAGCGCGAGCTGCGCCTGATGGGCCCCGTCAACCCGCTGGCGCTCGAGGAGTTCGACGCGCTGCGGGAGCACCACGAGTTCCTGGAGGGCCAGCTCGAGGACGTGAAGTCGTCACGACGTGAGCTCGGCAAGGTGATCCGGGCGGTCGACGAGGAGATCGTCAACGTGTTCGCGGCCGCCTTCGCCGACGCCGGGGCGCCCGCCCTGCTCGTCGGGATGGACACCCCGCAACTGACGCCCGCGCTGCTCGAGGACGGCCTCGCCGCCCTCGACGAGCGCGGCGCCGACGCCGTGGTGGGCGATGCGGAGGACGGCGGCTACTGGGCCATCGGCCTGCGGGCGGCCGACGCGCGCGTGTTCGCGGGCGTGCCGATGAGCACCCACACCACGGGAGCCGCCCAGCGCGCGCTCGTCAACGCCTGGCACACCGGAGCCGTGACCTCGGAGGGGGAGCCTCCGCCCCGGTTGCGAGACAACGACGACTTCCGCCGCCTCGTGGCGGGCATGCTGTCGTGATGGCCGTCTCCGTCGGTGACCCCGCCCCGCGCATCGACCTCCCCGACTGGCGAGGCGGGCGCTGGCGCCTCGGCGACCACGCCGGTCGGCCCGTGGTGCTGATCTTCCACCGCCACCTCGCCTGACTGCCTTGTAAGGCACATGCGGGCGCCGTGCGCGACCGCCTCGACGAGTTCGGCGACGCCGCAGTGGTCGTCATCCTCTTCACCCGCGCCCGCAACCTCCGCGGGTACCGGGCCCGCTA
>JAHWJH010000192.1 GCA_019348555.1 Actinomycetota bacterium | reverse complement strand
CGAGCGGCGGCGTCGCCTCCATCCCTCGGGGAAAGAAGAGCGCGTCGCCCGCCCGCACCGCCAGCGATCCCGCCGCGACGATCTCCGGCCGAGTGCCGGGGCCGCCGCCCTCCGAAAGCTGGACATCGCCAGCGTCGAGGGTTGCGGCGAAGCCGCCCTCGTCGACGGCGACCAGGACCGGGCCGGGGTAGGCGGGGAGGCCGGCCCCGGCCGCCAGACAGAAGAGGATGACGACGTCGAAGATGAGGCGCTTGTCGTTCCACGTGTACCGCCCCAGGGGGACGGCAAACTGCGACGCGACGACCGCGGCTAGCACCGTGAACGGCACCAGGGCGATGGGCCGCCAGAAGCTGAGCGCGAACAAGCCGACGAGCAGTGCTCGGTCGACGAGGTGTGATCGGTCGAAGTACCAGTTGGGCTCGTAGAACGCCAGGGAGACGATGAGGGAGCCCGCGGCGGCAAGGACGACGACTCGCAGGAGACGGCCCTCCACCACGTCACTCCAGCGCAGGTCCCTGCGCAGCCACACGACCCCGGCCGCAGGGACCGCGAGGACCAGGAACGTGGGGGTGCCGAGAGCGGCGAGCGTGATCGACGCTGCGGAGTACGCGGCCTCATCGAGTTGGACCAGGCGGTAGAAGACCCTGCTCACCACGGCCAGGGCAACGAGCAACCCAGCGGTGGCGAGCAGGGTGCCGGCCACCGCCCTGCCCTGCAAAGTGTGCTTCAGCCTGGTGGCTGAGGGCATCGTATGACCCTACTCCCGGGTCAACCCGCCGGTACTGTCTGTGCCGATGGCAGCCTTTGACCGGCGAGGGACCTCCCTGGCCATGGGCGCGTCGAGCCTGGGCCCAAGGCGACCACAGTGAGCGGCGGGCGTGCACAACGCGACATCCGTGTGCTGCACGTGTCAGAGCCCAACGACTACGGCGCGGCCCGGGTGGTGTACAACCTGGCGCGTCAGATGAAGGGCCAAGGCGTCGAGTCGGTGGTGTGCACGCCGTCGGGCCCACTCGCCGAGTGGCTTCACGACATCGGCATCGACACACTCGAACTGCCCTTCAGCCGGCGGTCCCCGCCGAGCTATCTGAGATCGATCCGTGCCCTTCGGCGCGTAATCGGGCAGGGTGAGTTCACGGTTGTCCACGCCCACAGCTCCTTTTCGGGACTGCTCGTACGCCTAGGCCGCACCCGGCGGTTCCCACCGGTAGTGTTCCAGCCACACGCCTGGTCGTTCCTCGCGCTCCATGGCGTGCCGCGCTTCCTCGCCGTCGCGCTCGAGCGGGTGTTGGCGCGGCGCGCAGACATGTTCATCTTCGTCTCCGACGAAGAGCTTCGACTGGCGAGAGATTTCCACATCCGCTGTTCGCCGATGGCCGTCGTTCCGAACGGAATTGACTTCACTCTGGACGGCGGTCGCCGGGTGGCGCCTGACCCACCGACCAACGTGGTGATCGGGTGCGTCGGACGTCTTGCCCGCCAGAAGGGCATCGACGTCCTCCTTCGTGCGGTTTCGAGCGATCACTGGCCATCCTGCAGCTCCGTGGAGATCATTGGAGATGGGCGCGAGCGTGCCACGCTAAAGTCGCTCGCTGAAAACCTGGGTGTCGCGGACCGCGTCACCTTCTTGGGTAGCGACGACGACGCACGTGCCCGCCTCAAGACGTGGGACCTGTTTGTCTTTCCCTCCCGGTACGAAGCCGGCGCTGCCCTGGCGTTGCTGGAAGCTGCCAACGAGGGCCTACCGATCGTCACGACCGACGTGGCCGGTGCGAGGAAGCTCCTCGGTGGCGACTCCGCTCGGATCGTGCCGGTCGAGGACCACCGTGCCCTCGCATCGGCCGTCGCCAACGCCGTCTCCCGATGGCCGGAGACGGTGGAGGCAGGGCTGCGGGACCGAGCGCGCGCCATGGCCATGTTCCCTCTCGAAGGGCAGATGGACCAGATGCGACAGGTGTACGCCTCGGTGACGGGACAGTCGAGACGAGGGGCGAAACCAGACCGGGCAAGAACCGTCCGACGGTCGAGACCGCACCCATGACTGGATGACCGACGGACTGCGGGTCGTCTATCTCGACCACTGCGCCCGGCTGTCGGGGGCGGAGCTCGCCATGGCCCGCCTGCTACCCGCCCTGAAGAAGGACGTCGCCGCCCACGTCATCCTCGGAGAGGACGGCCCGCTCGTCGCTCGACTCGAGGCGGTCGGGATCTCCACCGAGGTGCTGCCCATGGCTGAGTCGGCCCGGGGACTTTCCCGCGACCAGGTCCGGCCGGGGCGGCTTCCGGGAGCCAGCGTGACCCACACCGGCCACTACGTCACCGTGGTCGCCCGACGGCTGCGCCGCCTGCGCCCCGACCTGGTCCACACCAACTCGCTCAAGGCGGGCGTCTACGGCAGCGTCGCCGGGAGCCTGGCCCGGGTGCCGGTGGTGTGGCACGCCCGGGAGCGCCTGGCCGACGACTACCTGCCGCCGGCGGCCATCCGCATGGTGCGGGGCATGGTCCGCCACCTGCCGGCGGCGGTGATCGCCAACTCCGAGAGCACTCGTGAGGGCCTCGACTCGCCGGGGGTGGCAATTACGGTCATCCCCTCGCCCGTGCACGTGGAGGCGGTGATCAGGGAGCGCCCCCCCGGCTCGCCGCTGCGGGTCGGAATGGTGGGCCGCCTGGCCCCGTCGAAGGGCCAGCACGTGTTCCTCGACGCCTTCGCCACCGCCTTTCCCGATGGTCCCGAGCAGGCGGTGGTGGTCGGAGGAGCCCTGTTCGGCGAGGCGTCCTACGAGGAGGCGCTGCGCCGGCAGGTGGCTCGTCTGGGCCTGGCCGACCGAGTGGAGCTGACCGGCTTCCGCGAGGACGTGAGCGCCGAGCTGGGGGGCCTGGACGTGCTGGTGCACGCCTCGTTGATCACCGAGGGGTTCGGGCAGGTCGTGGTCGAGGGCATGGCTGCCGGGCTGGCGGTGGTGGCCGCCGCCGCCGGAGGGCCGCTCGAGCTCATCACCGACGGCTGCGACGGGCTGCTGTACCCGACGGGTGACGTGGAGGCCCTGGCCGGCGCCCTGCGGCGCCTGGCGGCGGACCCGGGCCTGCGGGAGCAGCTGGGCGAGGCCGCCCGCCGGCGGGCTCGGAACTTCACCCCCGAGGTGGTCGCCGCCCAGGTGCTGGAGGTCTACCA
>JAHWJH010000191.1 GCA_019348555.1 Actinomycetota bacterium | reverse complement strand
GGCCCTGGCGCTGCGGGGCGCGAGTGTCGCCGGCAACGACGAGCTCGCCCTGACCTGGACGTTGCGGGGCGCACCGCACGCGTACCGCCGGTCCGAGCTCGCGGCGGTGGCGGTGGCCACGGCGCCGCTGTCGGAGGCCGACGCCACCAAGCGCATCTTCGACGCCGCCAAGCCGCTGAAGGCTGCCGGGATCCCCGTCCTCGATGCCCTACGGGTCGTCGCCGGCCACCTGCGGGACATCGTGAGCAGGCCGACCGCCAAGGGGGAGGTGTCCGGCCTCCTCACCGAGAGGCTGGACCAGGCGTATCTGCGCTTCTGCCGGCCGTGCGACACCACGCACGTATACGAGATGCCCTTCCGGCTGGCCGCCCTGCAAGCGGGCCTCGAGCTCGAAGCCGGGACCTCGCCGCCGGTGCTGAGGCGCATCGCCGGCGTAGACCCGCAGCGGTACGGACGACTGGCCGGTGAGGCGGAGCCTCGCTTCGACGTCATCCGCAACCACCTGCGGTTCTACGGCCCAGCCCGGGTGCGGGACGTGGCGACGTTCCTCGATGCGCCGGTGAAGGAGGTCGAGGCGCACTGGCCGGCTGACGCGGTGGAGGTGGTCGTCGACGACGCCCCGCCCGCCGGGCGGCCGGGTCCCCGGTTCGTGCTCGCCGACGACCTCGACGCCCTCACCGAGGCGGTCCCCGCCGGCCCACCCCGGACCGTGCGCCTGGTCGGGCCCTACGACCCCTACCTCCAGCTGCGTGACCGAGAGCTGCTGGTCGCCGACGAGGACCGTCGCAAGGGCCTGTGGCCCGTGCTGGGCCGCCCTGGCGCCATCGTGGCCGACGCCGAGGTCATCGGCACGTGGCGCCCCCGAACGTCGGGCCGCAAGCTCACCGTGCGCATCGCCCCGTGGGGGCCGCTGCAACCCGGGGACCGGGCCCTGGTCGAGGCGCAGGCCGAGCGGATCGCCACCCACCGCGGGTCGGTGCTGGGCGAGATCGCCTTCGAGTAGCGGTCCGTCGCGGCGAACTGAGCGGATCGAACAGCGGCGGGGCCCGCCGGTGCCCACGGTGGGACGGTTCCCCCCGGTCCGGCTGATTACCGGGGCACTTCTCGCGTCTCGGGTTCGTTGGGCCCCGCGGTCATTCCAATGGTTCGTCGGGGCGGCGCGCCCGTCGATGACGACTTCGATCTTGGCCATGGGATCCAGGCCCTTCGCCAGGTCATCGGACCTCCAGCGATGCGTTGGTGTGATCCACGCTGTCGTCGGCGGGGAACCACGTCGTCCACGTGCCGCCCGGGCTGCGGATGGACCAGGGCTCGTTCGCATGCGAACGACCAGCCACGGTGATCCACTTCCCGCCGATCAGTTCTCGGAGCACCTGGTTGCGCTGGATGATCGCATCGGTGCGCTCGAGGGGCGCCTGGACGACCGCGAGCAGGCGCAACGGTTCGTGCATGCGCCGCTCTCCAACGCCCACCGCCTGCGCGGGGAGGCCGACCTGGAGGTCGCCGCCCTCGCCGAGGACGACGCCGATGCCGCCCACCGGGTTGTGCAGCGTCTTGTCTCCCGCGCCGAACTGGTCGGGGTCGACCGACGAGAAGTAGTACTGAGCGGAGATCCACTGGCCGACGACGAGCGGCGCGGTCATGATCGTCTCCAGGGCGCTGCCGTCGCCATCGCCCTCGGCGTCGTAGGAGTGCAGGAACACGCGACAGGCCAAGTCGAGTCCGGCGGTGATCGAGCGGGGTCCGACGACGAACGCAGCATTGCCGGCGAGCCCCCACTCGGGACGCACCTGCGCCCAGTCGTGCCCACGGACCCGGACCTTCCCCGGATCTCCCGGGAGCCGCCCGGCGCGCTCGCGTGCGAGCCGTTCACCGGCCACGGCGACGTCCCGCTCGAAGGCCGCGACCAGCCGTTCGTGGCTGTCCGGCACGGCCTCGCGGTCGAGAACGGTCACTTCGTCGGAGACGGTGTCGTGCTGGGCGGCAACGAAGCGGGTGTCGTCGGGCACCATGATGTCTCGCTCTTTGAGGCCGGCACGGACCCCAGGGTCGTTGAGGATGGCCACTGCCACTCGGGCGCTCGGACCACCGGGGGCGCCGCCGCACGCGCCGCAGTCATAGGAGGATGCGTGCGGGTTGTTGACGTTGAAGCTGCCGTGCCCGCAGAGCACGACGAGGCGGGCGAAGCGGGTCAACCCCATGGTCCGGACGATGGACTCGGCGAACGAGGTTCGCTCCTCGAGTGTCAAGCCGAAGCTGTGGTCGTGTTCCGCCTCGACAGCCGGTCGTGTCTGCGGGGGCGGCACTCGGCGCGTCGCCAGTCGCCTCAGGCGACGCACGAAGCTTGGTGCCAGCGTCTTGACCCCGGCCGCAGGACCCATGATGTAACCCGCCGCCTCGGCGAGCGCGAACGGACCGCCCAGGCTCTGTTTGGGTGCGTGGAAGGCCTCGTGTCCGGCGCCGGCGGCTCGCTGCGCGGTGAGGTAGCCGGCGGCGCCGTCAGGGACGAGCGGCTGCTCGGCGACGTCGTGGTCCGGCGTCAGCAACGGCGGGCAGCGCGGCTCGCTCTCCGTGGACCCGAGCGGCCGCCAGCGGACCGGAACGCCGAAGAACCCGGCGAAGCCGAAGGTGTCGTAGGGGCCGCAAGCCTGCAGGTGGCGTACCAGGCCCTCCGAGCGCACGTCGATGCAGAAGGCCGCTTGCACGTCCGGCCGCTCGGCCACCGGGCCGGGGTCCGGGCGGCTCAGCAGTCCCAGCAGACGATCGCGGAAGTTGCCCTCCTGCGCCTCGAGCCACATCGACTTCCGCACCGGCGGCGGCACCTGCTGCAGGACGCCACGCACGGTGGAGGCGACGTTGGGATCGTCGGAGGTGCTGCCGAGAGCGGCGAGCACCGCCGCCGCCCGATTCTCGAGGAGGTTCTCGACCACCTGATCCTGGTCCTGCGGGGGCTGCTGGGCAGCTGCGCCATGGGCCGCCGCTGCCGTTGCCGCCACCTGCGCGGCGAGCAGGTCCACGAGGCGCAACGGGGGACGATCGTGGTCGGGCGGAGCCCACTCGTCGTGCCAGCGCGCGTACCCGGCCCAGCCCGGAAGCCGGCCGAGGTGCTCGCGAAGGGCGTCGACGCAATCGCCGTCGATATCCAGCGCATCGAGGGAAGCGGCGAGTGCCTCGACC
>JAHWJH010000190.1 GCA_019348555.1 Actinomycetota bacterium | reverse complement strand
TCGTGGCGTTTGGCGTCGCCGTGCTGGCCGGAGCCGTGGTCCAGTTCTCGAGAACGGATTGACGAACGAACCTAGGGAGTTCCCTCGGCGCGGAACCCCGAACTCATGCCAAGCAAGGCGTGAGAGGTGCCGTGGTCGTTGCGGGCGAAGCAGATGATGGCGTAGCGCCCATCGGGGGCAAGGTCGACGGCGAACGTGCCGGTCTCCCCAGGGCGCCGCGGCACGACGCCGGCCATGGGAAACACCACCGCCCTGGTATCGCCTCGCAATTGCTCGTCGATCGGTGGGATGTCCTCGGCCAGGGGCACGACGTCGGGCTGGTGGGCAACATCACCGTCGTTCACGAAGCGAAACACCACCCGGCCGCTGGGGATCTGATTGTCGTAGTCGAAGCTGTACTCGTCCATGGTGACGACGACGACCGGGGGGCTCGGCGGCAACGGGGCGTCCGCACTCGAAGAGCTCTGGCAGGAGGTCGAGAGGAGAACCGCCATGCTGACGAGCGCTCCAGTGCCGGTCCGTCGGACGCGTGACGGGCGATCGGCCGCTCCGCACTTCCCAGTCAAGATCGTCGCCCTCCCTCTGCACCGGCGACGCCCACGTCGTCTTCACTGCCGCTTCGGTTCCCTTGGCGCCTGCGGCGAGACAGCACGATCAGACCGACCAGCCCCAGCGCCCCTACTGACGCCAGCAGGACGACGCCAGTGCCTGGAGCCAGGCCTCCTTCCTCTTGCGGAAACACGACGGTGGTGGCGAACACGTCTTGGCCCGGCGGCTGCTTGGAGTTGCGGGTGTCGGTCCAGGCAGCCACGACCTGGTGAGGTTGCGAGAGGAGCCCGAGACGGGAGCCGAACTCGACGAGGCCCTCGGCCGAGGTGTTGGTGTAGCGCTGCCCGATCTGGGAGCTCGATCCGTCGGCAGTGAGACGGAGATTGGAGGCGAACGTCTTGGCCTCATCAGTCGAGAAGGTGTAGTAGACGTGGTTCCCGATGTCTTCGGCGTCGTCGCGCCGGTCGTAGAAGATGGCGTCGAGCCGTCCAGTCGGGGCCATCGAAATGCGGGGAAGGTACTGGCGCCTCCCGTTGTCCACGGCGTCATCGTTGAGGCGCCGCACCTCGCTCCACCCACGACCTTGGTCGACGGAGCAGCGCAGGAGGGCGTCAGGGTCGCCTCCGTCGGTCCACGCCGCGCACAGGCGCCCCTCGGCATCGGCCACCAGGGAAGCCGGTGGCATGGTGAAGATCAGCATCACCCGCTCATGCGGCGCGATCGAGTCGTCCACCACCTTCCCGCCACTGAAGCTGTCCCCGCCGTCGACGGAGTTGGCGACCACGAGCGACCAGGTGCCATTCCAGGTCGGCCCCTCGAGGCCCTGGTAGTCGATGACGTCGTCCTCCAGATCGTAGTAGGCCACGTGCACGGCGTGGTCGGGACCGAGCGCCAGTGCCGGCGCGACCACCCGCTGGCGTTCCGCGTCGCTCACCTGCACCGGACTGGAAAAGGTGGCGCCGCCGTCGTCGGAGTAGGCGGCCAGGATGGGGTTGGGAGGCGGGCCGAACGCCCCGAGCGGAGGGTCGGAGGTGGCATGGAGCCACACCAGATGCAAACGCCCCCTGTCCCCCAGCCCGGGATCGATCGCCATGCGCACGGCGAAGTTGAGCGGACCCAGCACCTGGCGGGGCGGACTGAAGGTCTGGCCGCGATCGGCCGAGGTGGTGAGGAACGCGCCCATGGGCTCGTTGCCCCCGCCGGCCAACCCCACGAAGAGGTAGTAGAGCGTGCCCTCTCGGTCGAACGCCACCTCGGGGGCGTAGCACTTCTCGGCGCCGTCCGGCAGCTGCGGCACCGGCTGGACCGGCAGCCAGCTCCGACCACCATCTCCGGACACGTGGAGGGTGCAGCTGAAGTCGGGCGCGTCCTGACGGTTGGCCAACGTGACGAACCTCGGCTCGCTGGGATCGGCCACGATCATGGGAGTGTTGTTGGCCGGCCCGACGCGCTGGTCGGTGGCCGTGACCGGCACCTCGGGAAGTACCTGGGGCGGCGTCGTCGGACCTGCTGCCGAAGCCACCGAACCGGCCAGCAGGCCACCGCCGATCAGAGCGGCCGCCACCAGGCGCGCAGCCACCGGCGCACACAGGAAGGATCTCCTGCGCACGCCGGTGGCCATCGTTCGCTCTTCTTTACTTGTAGGTGCTTCGGTCAGACAGCTCGAGGATCAGATGATGCTGATCGGAGCCGAGTTGACGTGCAGCGAGCCCTGCTCGGGGGTGTGGCCGTCGGTACGGGTGTTGGCGTCGGGCAGCTCACGCACGCAGACCGCCCCGGTGTTGCTGGGACCAATGTTGTCCGTGACCTCCGCGGGGATCTTGAACTTCCCTAGTCCCTCGCCCCGGTCGTTCACCTGCATAAAGCCGAGGTTGATGACGTTGTTGGTCGCGTTCGGAGCGTCCCAGCACTGGGGCTTGCGGCTGCCGTCCGGGTTCAGGGCGATTCGGAAGTAGCCGTCGGTCCCGTCGATCGGCCGGAAGGCGTCGCCACCCTGGATGCGGACCGCGTACCTGCCGTCATCCAGCGCGTTTGTGGTGATGCCGAGGCTGGCTCTGTTCTCAACGCAGGCCTGGGTGGGGCCGACACGAACGTTGATGAAGTCGCGGGAGCCCGGGTCGGCTTGAGCCGGAGGTGTCCCAAGTGTCGGCGGCGTGCAGAACTCCTGGTTGGCGGGGTTCGGGTGCAGCGTGCTGCCGATGGCCCTCGACGTCCCCCCACCGGAGGTCACGTCCAACTGCCCCCAGAAGGTGACGCAGGCGAAAGCCGTGCTCACCAGCATGAGGAACGCGCCGACGGTCGTGGCTCCGAACTGTCGGGCTCGCTTCATCACGCCGAGGACATACGGAGTGCGGCCGGAGGTGGCGATGCCGACGACGAGGTCGCGGTCGGTCGGGGCAAGGGCGTCGAGGTCGTCGGCGCCGGTCGTGAGGACCGACCCGGCTTGGCCGTCGGGCCGGATGACCCCGACGGTCGGCGGTATCCGCCGGGCCAGGTCGTCGGGCGCCGTCGCCGGGAAGGCCACGGTGGCGTGGTAGCGGTACGGCGCCGTGGTGATGGCCTCTCCGACCATGGTGGCGGCGTCGGGCGGATCGGGCTCGGGAAGGAACCGATGCCCGGTGCGTCGGGCGTCGCCCACACGGTCGACACGGAACGTCCGCCAGTCGTCGCGGTCGACATCGCGGGCCAGGAGGTACCAGCGCCGGCCGGTGGCGACGAGCTTGTACGGCTCCAGGCGGCGCTCGGAGGCCCGGCCCCCTC
>JAHWJH010000018.1 GCA_019348555.1 Actinomycetota bacterium | reverse complement strand
TGAGCGACCCCGCGGGCCTGCGCGCCGTATTCACCCGCTACGGCGGGTCGGGGCACGAGATGACGGCGTACGCCGCCGAATCCGGCGCGGTGCAGATCACCCACTCGTCCGCCGAGCGCCTCTCCGGTACCTTTGAGTTCACCGCGTTCCAGTACTGCCGCTCGACCGAGTCGGCGAGAGTCGGCCCCTGCCGGGTCACCGAGCAGGCGATCGCCGGCGACGAGAGCCGCCCCGCTAGAGAGCCGCAGACCGTGGCGTCGATAGCGAAGCTCGGCACCGTGCTGCACAAGATAGCGCCGAGCCCCAGGGCGGAGGGGGAGTGGATCGCCGACCGCATCGTCGAGGCCGGTACATGACCGCCACCGTCACGGGGTGACTCCCGTACCTCGCGCCGTGCGACGGCCTGCGCGGATCAGCAGCCGGCGTCCGCGGGGCGGGCGGAGCGCACGGCGTCCGCGAGGACCTCGACCGGGGTCGGGTGTACCTGCCCCAGGAGGACCTGCGTCGCTTCGGGGCCGAGCCGGCCCTGCGCCGGGCGACGCCCGAGTGGGTGGCCCTGGCTCGCTTCGAGATCGAGCGCTGCCGGGCGCTGTACCGGTCGGCCGACATCGGCCTCGCCCTGTTGCCCCGGTCGTCGGTGGCGGGCATCCGAGCCGCCCGGATCCTCTACGCCGGCATCCTGGATCGCATCGAGGCGCAGGGGTGCGACGTGTTCACCAGCCGGGCCCGCGTCCCGCTGTGGCGCAAGGCGGCCACCGTGGGCCGGCTGGCCTCGGGTGGGGTGGCGGCCGGGATGTTCGGTCGTGCCCGATCGATGGTCCGATGACCGAGACCAACGATTGCGAGGAGTGCGGCTTCCGCGACGACGCCGTGACCATGGCCGACGCTGTCGAGGCGCTGCCCGCCTTCGGTGCGCGGTATCGGGAGCGGCTCAGCGGGGTCGAGCCGGGTGTGCTGCGATCCCGCCCGGCTCCGGGAACCTGGTCGCCGCTGGGCTACGCCGCCCACGTGCGCGACGTGTTCGCGTGGTACGACGAGTGGGTCGGCCGGGCGCTGGTGGAGGATCGCCCGGTGGTGGTGGCCCCCACCCCCGACGAGGCGGCCGAGCTGGGTCGCTACGACGAGCTCGACGCCGGCGAGGTGGCGACGGCGTTGGCCGCCAACGCCGAGCGCCTGGCCGCGAGGTTCGCGGCGGTTCCCGAGGAGGCCTGGCCCCGGGTGCACGTGCGCCGGGGCCACGAACGCTCGGTGCTCTTCACCGCCCGCCGGGCGGTCCACGAGGGCGATCACCACCTCCTCGACATCGACCGTGGGCTGCGGTCGCTTGGTCACGGAGCCGGCTCCTGACCAGACGCTCCACCTCCCCGGCGCTCACCGCCGGCCTCGCCGCCTTCGCCCTCATGGCCGGGGCCCAGGCCCTCATCCCCTTCGTCGACGACACCCGGGCGCTCACCACCGTGGTGGTGGTCGCCTTCTTCGCCACCACCGCCGCCCTGGCCGGCGCCGTCTGGCCCTGGGCCCGGGTGGCGGCGGCCGCCGGCGCCGTGGTCGTCGGCACCTTCGCCCTCGAGTGGCTGGGCTCGACCACCGGCTGGCCCTTCGGCGCCTACCACTACACCGGCGCCCTGGTGCCGGCGTTGGCCGGCGTGCCGCTCGTGGTGCCCCTGGCCTGGTTCGCCATGGCCGTGCCGGCACGGGAGGTGGCCGACCGGCTGGCGCGTCCGGCGTGGGCGCGGGTGGCCCTGGCGGCGCTGGCCCTGACCGCCTGGGACCTCATGCTCGATCCGCAGATGGTCGGCGAGGGCTACTGGGCATGGGAGTCGGGCGGTGGATGGCGCGGCATCCCCCTGTCGAACTACGCCGGCTGGCTGGTGTCCTCGGCGATCGTGATGGTGGTGCTCGACCGGCTGCTCCCGCCGTCGGGAGGTGGTCTCCCGTTGATCGCCCTCTATGCCTGGTGGGGGTTCTCCGAGGCGCTGGCCTTCGTGGTCTTCTTCGGCGACCCGCTGGTCGGCCTGGTCGGCGGCACCGCCATGCTGGTTCCCGCCGCTCTGGCGTGGCGCTCCTCCCGTTCCGGCCTGCGGACGGTGACGGAAAACGCCACGTCCGGCCGGCCGGAACGGTGAGGGTCACCCACCGTGGCTGACGTCGTGGTGGTCGGGGGCGGGGTCGGGGGCATGGCCGCGGCGCTGCGCCTCGGGGCTGCCGGCCACGACGTGGTGGTGCTCGAGCGCAACGACGTGCTCGGCGGCAAGCTCGCCAGCCGGTCGATCGACGGCTTCACGTTCGACACCGGGCCGTCGCTGCTCACGCTGCCCGAGGTGTTCGACGATCTCCTCGCCGTCGCCGGCACGTCGCTGGCCGAGGTGGTCCAGCCCGTCCGCCTCGACCCCATCTGCCGCTACCACTGGCCCGACGGCTCGGCCTTCGACCACCGGGCCGGCACCGGCCCGGCGGTGGCCGAGGTGGAGCGCCTGTCGCCGGGGGCGGGCGCCGCCTTCGGGTCGTATCTGGACCACGGTCGGCGGGTGTGGGAGGTGTCGCGGCGCACGTTCTTCTCCGGGCCCATGGAGTCGCCGGTCGACCTGCTGCGGCGCATGCGCGGACCGTCGGACCTGTGGGCCATCGACCCGCTGCGCAGCCTCGACGCCCGGGCCCGCGCCCACTTCGACGACCCGCGCCTGGTGCAGTGGGCGGGTCGCTACGCCACCTACTCGGGGTCCTCGCCATACTCGGCGCCGGCCACGTTGAGCTGCATCCCCTGGATCGAGCAGTCGTCGGGTGCCTGGTACGTGCGCGGCGGCCTGGCCGGTCTGGCCGGCGCTCTCGGAGGGGTGCTCGCCGGCGTGGGCGTCGACGTGCGCACGGCGAGCGAGGTCGAGGCGGTCCGGGCCGATGCCGGGGCGGTGCGGGGGGTGCGCCTGGTGGGCGGCGAGACGCTCGACGCCGACGTCGTGGTGGCCAACGTCGACGCCACCCACCTCTACGCCCAGCTCCTTCCCGACCAGCGGGCGCTGCGGCGGGTGCTGCGCGCGCCGGTGTCGTCGTCGGGCTACGCCCTGCTGGTCGCCGTGGAGGGGCGGACGGAGGGGGTGGCACACCACAACATCGCCTTCTCGGCCGACGAGGCGAAGGAGTTCGCCGACATCTTCGAGCGCCGCACGGCACCCGAGGACCCCACGCTGTACGTCGCCATCTCGGCGGTCACCGACGCCAGCCAGGCGCCGGAGGGTTGTGAGAACTGGTTCGTCCTGGTCAACGTGCCTCCGGCGGCGGCCGTCGACTGGGACGTCCGAGCCGACGGCTACCGCGATCACCTGCTCGAGCGCCTGGCGGCCCACGGGTGGGACCTCGCAGGGCGCATCCGCTCGGTGGAGGTGATCACGCCCCTCGACATCGCCGAGCGCTACCGGGCATGGCAGGGCTCGATCTACGGCACGTCCTCCAACGGCCGCAAGGCGGCGTTCCTGCGTCCGTCCAACCGGGGTCCCAGGCGGGGGCTGTACCTGGTGGGCGGCTCCAGCCATCCGGGTGGAGGGCTGCCGCTGGTGGCCATGAGCGGGGCCATCGTCGCCACCATGGTGGAGGCCGACTTCCCCCGAGGCGCTGTGGAGGCGGCCCGCCGTTAAGGTCGGAACGTGACCGTGGCCCGCCGTGCCGTCCGGCCCTTCTGGTTGCAACCCAAGTGGATGGTGGGCCACGTCCTGGCGGTGGTGCTGGTGATCGCGTTCGTCAACTTCGGGTTCTGGCAGCTGCGCCGCCTCGACGACCGGCGCACGCTCAACGCCGCCATCGAGTCTCGATCGACCCTCCCGGTGCAGCCGGTGGACGCGGTGGTCGACCCCGCCGCCGGCTTCGGCGAGGTCGACGGGCTGGAGTACCGGCGGGTGAGCGCGGTGGGGACCTACGACGCCGGCGCCTCGGTGCTGGTCCGGTCCAGGTCGCTCGACGGCCGGCCCGGGTTCCACGTGCTCACCCCCCTGGTCATCGACGGCGAGGGGGCGCTGGTGGTCAACCGGGGCTTCGTGCCCTTCACCGCCGATCCCGGCCAGGCCCTGGCCGCCGTCGGTCCTCCGGGAGGCAGCGTCGAGGTGCGGGGCCTGTTGCTGGGCACCCAGGAGCGCCAGGGCATCGGTCCCACCGATCCCCCCGGCGTGCTCTCCGAGATCGCCAGGGTCGACCTCGGCCGCCTGCAACAGCAGTTCGGAGCCGACCTGTACCCGCTGTACCTCCAGCTGGAGGCGCAGGTGCCGGCCAATGCCGGCGAGCTGCCCGTTCTCCTGCCGCCGCCGGAGCAGACCGAGGGCAACCACCTGGCCTATGCCGTGCAGTGGTTCGTCTTCGCTGCCATCGGTGCCGTCGGCTGGCCCCTGCTGCTGCGCAACGCCGCCCGGGAGCGGCGTGCGCCACCCGGTGCCACCCCCACCGCCCCGTTCTCTGTCGGATCCACCTCGCCCCACGTGGGTGAGTCGACGAAGAACGGGGTGGGGGCCCGAGCAGCGCCCTGAGCGTCGCCGGACGGGTCCTCCGCGGCGGGCTCACGGCGGCTCGGCTGGCGGCGGCGGCGGCGGTCGTCGCCCGCATGGCCCGGGGGGCACGAAGGCTGGCGCGCCTGCGGCCGGACTTGGAGCGGGCGCCGGGCGGGCCGGTGTCGGTGGTCATCCCCGCCCGCGACGAGGAGCACCGCATCGGCCCAGCCCTCGCCGCCTTGGCCGTCGATCTCCAGGTGGCCGAGGTCATCGTGGTCGACGACTGCTCGAGCGACCGCACCGCCGAGGTGGCGAGCGCCGCCGGTGCCCGGGTGGTGCGCGGCGCCCCACTCCCGCACGGCTGGGTCGGCAAGCCGTGGGCGCTGCACCAGGGCTTGGAGGCGGCGACGGGCGACTGGGTGGTCACCCTCGACGCCGACGTCGAGCCCCACCCCGGCCTGGTGGGCGCCATGGTGAGCGCCGCCGAGGCCCACGGCTTCGACCACCTCAGCGCCGGCGGTCGCTTCGTGTGCAGCACCGCCGGGCAGCGCTGGCTGCACCCGTCCATGCTCACCACCCTGGTGGCGCGCTTCGGGCCGCCGGGGCAGGCGACGCCGCCGGCGCCGGCGCGGGTCGTGGCCAATGGCCAGTGCACGGTCACCAGGCGGGCACTGCTGGCCGAGCTGGGGGGTTACCGACCCGTCGCCGGCCACCTCACCGACGACGTCGCCCTCGCCCGGTACCTGGCGGCGCTCGGGTGGCGGGTCGGCTTCGTCGACGGCACCCGGCTGTTCGACGTCCGCATGCACGTCTCCCTGGCGGAGGTGTGGCGCCACTGGGGTCGCTCGCTGCCCATGCCCGACGTGACCGGCCCCTGGTGGAAGGCCGCCGACCTGGCCGTCGTCTGGCTGACGCTGGCCCTGCCCGTGCCCCGCTTGGTCACCGGCCGGGGCGATCGCCTCGACGTCGCCCTGGTCGGCGTGCGCCTGGCCCTGCTGGTGGCCACCGCCTCCGCCTACCGGCGCCGGGGGCCGGCCTACTGGCTCTCGCCCCTGGCCGACGTGCTCACCGCCGTGCGCCTCACCTGGGCAACCGTGGTACCCGGCACCACGTGGCGGGGACGCCGCTACCCACGAGGTCCGGTCGTTCCGTAGACCATCACCGGCTCCGAGGGCGCCGGGCCTGGGCGAAGCGCAGGCCGATGATGCCCATGAGGGCACCCGTGGCCGCCACCCGGTGGGGGCCCTCGAAGCCCAGCTGCGCCAGGGGGAAGGCGATCACCCCCAGCCGGGCCCCCCAGGCGAAGTGCCCGGCGCAGGCCACGGCCGCGAACAGGGACACGGCCAGCGCGCCCGCCGGAGGCGACAGCACGCACGCCCCTCCCGCCCAGGTCAGGATGGAGCGCCCACCGCGAAATCCTGCGAACACCGGCCACGCGTGGCCGACCATGGCGGCCCCCACCCCGGCGTAGCCCACCCCCCACGCCCCCTCGGGGGCGAGGGCCGTGCCGACCAATCCGGCGACCGCGCCCTTGGCCGCATCACCGGCGAACACGGGGGCGGCGGAGCGGGCCCCGAGTTGCTGGCGCAGGTTCCAGTACCCCGGGTTGGCGTCGCCCACGGATCGGGGGTCGACGCCGTGGCGGCGTCCCACGACCACGGCCACCGGCACCGAACCGACCAGGTACCCGGCTCCCACGGCGAGGGCGGTCGCAATCACCGTCGCCGAGCGCATGCCCGAGCATCCCACGCCGATCGACGCCGCCGGGCGGGAGGCGCCGGTACGGTCGGGCGGCGATGGGCACCGTGGCCTCGTTCCACCTCACCCGCTACCCGGCGCGCCACGCGGTGGGGGCCATGGCGGCGATGGCCACGGGCCGGCGAGCGCTCGAGGCCGTGCCCGGCCTGCGCTTCGCCCGCCGCCTCGGCACCGGCGCCGGCTCGGCCATGGGCCTCGGTGCCGATCTCCGGCGCTGGGCGATGTTCGCGGTGTGGGACGACGACGACGCCCTCGACCGCTTCCTCGCCGACTCGCCCGTCGCCGACCGGTGGCGGCGCCACGGCGATGAGACGTGGACGGTGCGCTTGCGCCCGCTGTCGGCGCACGGGGCGTGGGGCGGGGCCCAGCCGCTCGCCGCGCCCGACCGTGACGCCGGCGCCGCCGAGGGGCCGGTGGCCGTGCTCACCCGGGCCCGCGTCGGCCTACGGCACTGGCCCGCGTTCTACCGCTCGGTGCCGGCCGTGGAGGAGCACCTGCGTGGGCAGAGCGGCCTGCTGGCCGTCCTCGGCATCGGGGAGGCGCCGGTCGGCCTGCAGGCGACGTTCAGCCTGTGGCGCTCGGCGGCCGACGTCGACGCCTTCGCCTACCGGGGTGGTCCCCACGAGGACGTGGTGCGCCGTACCCGCGCCCGAGGCTGGTTCAGCGAGGAGCTCTTCGCCCGGTTCCGCCCCTACGGCTCGACCGGCACCTGGGACGGGCGGGATCCTCTGGCGCGGCGTCCCGGCGTAGGGAAGGGGTCGTAGTCGACCTGCGCCGCCCGCTCGCGCAGGGCCGCCGGGACCACCGGGAAGAGCATGCCGTAGGGTTCGCCGCCCCAGAGGTGGTGGATGCGGTGGGCCGCCTTGAGGCGCTCGCACACCGCCAGCTCGGCGTCGAACCAGGGCAGCCGGCGGTGGATGTAGAGGTCGTGGACGAAGAAGTAGGCGGCGCCGTACACGCTGAGACCGATGGCGACAGGCAGCAACGGGGCCAGCCCGCTCACGTTGAGCCCCAGGCCGAAGCCGGCCATGGCCACCGCCGAGCCGGCGAGGGGGTAGACGTCGTTGAGCTCGAAGCCCGGCTCGGACCGGCGCTGGTGGTGGCTCTTGTGGATCGGCATGCCGGGGCCGTGCATGAGGAAGCGGTGGGAGAGGTAGACGAGCACCTCCATCCCGAGGAACGCTCCGACCACCAGCAGCGCGTCCACGACGACGACGCTATCCGCCCGCGGGCCGCGATCGACCCGGCGTCGCCGTCGCCAGCCGCTGGGTGTCGCGCTCCCACACCAGCACCGGGATGGTCAGCATGGCAAAGGCGTAGAGGAACTCCTCGACGGGGATGTCCCACGGAAAGCGCATCCCGCTGGTGTGGGCCTCGTCGTAGATCACGATGGGTGCCGAGAGCTTGCTCATCCAGCCGTCGACGCCGACCATGAAGCCGAAGCAGATGGCCATCGAGATCCAGTAGGTCTTCGACCGGAACACCCCGGTGCGCAGCCAAGCGACCTCCGCGCCCACCACCCCAGCGGCGGCGAGCGCCGAGGTCAGCGGGTAGGCCGCGACCAGGGATGCTTTCCGGCCAGGCCGTTGCCCACCGCTTCGTAGCTCAACAGGGCGCAGATGGGCACGGCGACGAAGAACGCCAGCTCGTCGAGCGGCAGGCCACCCGGCAGCTCGACGCCGCTCGAGTACTGCGGGTTCAAGCGCCAGTGCCCGGCGCGGAAGGCGAGGATGTCCCACGGCACGAAGATAGCGAGCGTCGGCACCAGCGCCCGGGCCAGTCGCCGGGGCCGGCGCCACACCCGGGCCCGGTAGGCGAACTCCAGCGGCAGCGTCAGGGCGAGGCAGGCCCCCATCAGCTTCAGGTACTGGGAGCGATCCTCCACGGTCCCGCAGCGTAGAGGGCCCGTGCGGTCAGAGGGTGGCCCGGAGGTGCACCGGACGACGGGTGGCGACGAACACCACGGCGAACAGCGCAGCGCCGACGAGCACGATGGTGGGACCCGACTGGACGTCGAGGTGGTAGCTGAGGTTCATGCCGACGAAGCCGCACACCGAGCCGATGGCGGTGGCGCCCGCCAGCATGCGGGCGAAGGAGTTGGTGAGCATGCGGGCGACGGTTGCCGGGATCACGAGGGCGGCGGCGATGAGGGTGACGCCGAGCACCTGCATGGTGGCGAGGATCGACGCCGACAGGACCAGCATCAACAGGGCGTCGATGCGTCCGGTGCGCACCCCCGACACGTCCGCCACCTCGGGGTCGAAGGTGGTGAACAGCAGGGCGCGGTAGCGCAGCACGATCACGGCCACGGCCACCACCAGCACCCCGGCCACGGCCACCACGTCGGCGCGGGCCACGCCCAGGATGCTGCCGAACAAAGCGGCGTCGAAGCTGCCGCCGGCGCCTCCGAACACGGCGAACAGGGTGAGGCCGAGGGCGAAGGACGCGGTGGTGATGACCCCGATGGCGGCGTCGGCACCGATCCCCCTGCGCCGGGTCACGCCACTGATCAACAGCGCCGATGCCGCACCCCATGCCCCGGCCCCCACCAGGACGTTGACGCCCAGCAGGGCGCTGGCGGCGAAGCCGCCGAAGATGGCGTGCGACAGGCCGTGGCCGATGTAGCTCATGCCCTTGAGCACCACGTAGACGCCGACCAGGCCACACAGAGCCCCGGCCAGGGTGGCCACCGCCAGCCCGTTGCGGAAGAACTCGAACTCGAACGGAGCCAGCAGCTGGTCGATCACGTCGCCACCGAGCGCCGCAGGGGGACCACGTTGTCACCGGAGCGACGATCGACGACCACGGGCATGCCGCCGTGCTCGAGGACGTCCATCTCGGCGCCGTAGGTCTGCTCGAGGATCTCGGCAGTGAGCACCTGGCGTGGCGCCCCGGCGCCCATGACCCGGCGGTTCAGGCACACCAGGTGGGGGAGGTGGGCGGCGATGCCGTTGAGGTCGTGGGTGGTGAGCACGATGGCCAGGCCGTCGGCGTGGAGGTCGTCGAGCAGGTGGAGGACCTCGTGGCGGGTCTTGACGTCGACGCCTGAGGTGGGCTCGTCCATGATCAGCAGCTCCGGACGGGCGAGCAACGCCCGGGCGATGAACACCCGCTGCTGTTGGCCACCGGACAGGTCCCGGATGTGGCGCCGGCCCAGCTCGGCGATGCCGAGGCGCTCCAGCACCTCGGCCACCTCGGCCCGCTCCTCGCGGCTGGCCCACGGCACCAACCGCCTGGTGGTGCGGGCCATCAGCACGCACTCGCCCACGGTGACCGGAAAGCTCCAGTCGACGGTCTCCACCTGTGGCACGTAGGCGGTGGTCAGACCCGGGCGCCGGTGCACCGAGCCCACCCGGGGCTGCAGCGTTCCCAGCATGGCCTTCAGCAGGGTGGTTTTGCCCGAACCGGAGGGCCCGACGACGCCGCTGAACTGTCCGGCATGGACGGCCAGGTCGACATCGACGAGGACGGCGTCGCTGCCGTAGGCGCACGTCACCCCGTCGAGGCGCAAGAGCACGCCGGCGTCGCTCATTGGGGGTACTCGGCCAGATCGGGGGCGACGTTGCGCGCCACGAGCGCCTGCAGGGCCGAGGCGTCGCCTCCCAGCGCCTCGGTGATCGTGGCGTAGTCGAAGCGAAGGAGGCCGAGCCAGGAGTGCTCGGGGGCCCCCGGCTCGCCGGGCAGGTCGTCGTCACGCAGGACGTCGACGTAGCGGACACCTGCCTCGCGGCCGATCTGCTCCAGCACCGGGCTCGGGAACACCTCGGAGCCGAAGATGGCAGGAACGCCTTCGGCCCGAACCTGGGTGATCAACGCCGCCACCTCCTTGGGCGTGGGGTCGTCGAAGTCCGAGACCTGGATCGCCCCGATGACCTCGAACCCGTAGTCGTCGGCGAAGTAGGCGTAGGCATCGTGGTAGGTCACCAGGCTGCGTCGGCCGTCGGGAATGGTGGCGAAGGCCTCCCGCATGGCGGCGTCGAGCTCGCCGACCACCTCCCTGAAGCGCTCGAGGCCGACGGCGTAGTGGCCGGCGTTGGCGGGATCGCGCTCGGCCAGGTCGGCGGCCACGATCTCGGCGTAGCGAAGAGCGTGGCGCGGGTTGGTCCACAGGTGAGGGTTGGGCCGGCCCTCCTCCTCGGGGAAGGAGACGTCGTAGCGGTACTCCTCCTCGGGGAGGGCGAGGTTGCCCAGCTCGACGATCTCGGCGCCCTCGGCGAGGTTGGCCTGGGCCAGGTCCCTGGTCGGCTCCTCGAGGCCCAACCCGTTCAGGTACACCACGTCGGCGCTGGAGAGCAGCTCGGCCACGCTCGGCTTGGGCTCGAAGGTATGGGAGTTGGTGCCCTCCGGCACGATGCCGGTGATGTCGGCCCGATCGCCGGCGATGTTGGCCACGATGCTGGTGAGAGGCGCCACCGTCGTGGCGATCCGGAGCCGTTCGCCACCGCCGCTCGGTCCGGCCTGGTCGCTCCCGCACCCGCTCATGACCAGCGCCACCGCGGCCAGCACCGGCACCGCCACTGCTGTCGCACGACGCACGGTGCGACCGTACGGCGGGCAGGACCTTGTTGCAACCTGCTTGCAACAGCGCACCGACGGCCATGACGGCGCTGTTCAGCGCACGCCCGGAGGAGGCGGCTCCCGCCGAAGCGCGGCGCTCAGGCGGTCGGGCCGCAGATGACCACCGAGTCCGGAGGCAGGGCGACGCGTCCCGACGTCAGGGTGATGCGATCGTCCGAGGCCAACAGCACGCTGGCTTCGGCTCCCGTCCCGAGCTCGACCTCGACGGGATTGGCCCCCAGGTTGGCCGCCACACGCAGCTGCCCTCGTTCGACCACCAGCCATTGCGCCACCTCGTGGTAGCGCACGCTGACCCGGTCGAGGCGGCCGTCGGACAGCCCGGGGGTCGACCGGCGCAGGGCGATGAGCCGGCGATACCACGACAGCACCTCGGCGTGGATGGGCGCGGCCAGCTCCTCCCAGTCGAGCTTCGAGCGCTCGAACGTCGCCGGTTCCTGGGGGTCGGGCACCTCGTCGGCCGACCACCCGAAGGCGGCGAACTCGGCGCGGCGGCCCTGGCGGACCAGGCGTCCGAGCTCGGGGTCCTGGTGGCTGGTGAAGTACTGGAACGGGGCCGACGCCGCCCACTCCTCGCCCTGGAACACCATCGGCACGAATGGGCCGGTCAGGTACAGCGCCGCCCCGACCTTCAGCCGCCCGGTGGCCAGGCCGTGGCCGATCCGGTCGCCGACCGCCCGGTTGCCGACCTGGTCGTGGTTCTGGAGGTACCCGAGGAAGGTCCACCCGGGCAACCCGGTCGGCGGACGGCCGTGCACCCGTTGGCGAAAGCCGGACCACCTCCCGGCGTAGACCCACGCCGCCTCCAAGGCGGTGGCGAGCTCGGCCATCGACCCGAAGTCGCCGTAGTAGCCCTGGACCTCGCCGGTGAGCACGGCGTGGAGGGCGTGATGGAAGTCGTCGCTCCACTGGGCGTGGATGCCGTAGCCGCCGACCTCCCGGGAGCGCACGACGCGAGGATCGTTGAGGTCGGACTCGGCGATCAGCCACAGCGAGCGGTTCTCGCAGGCGGCCAGTTCGCCCACCTCGGTGGCCAGCTGCTCGAGCACGTGGGTGGCCGAGGTGTCGACGATGGCGTGGACGGCGTCGACGCGCAGACCGTCGATGTGGTAGTCGCGCAGCCACCCGATGGCGTTGTCGACGACGAATCGCCGCACCTCGTCGCTGCCTCGCTGGTCGAAGTTGACCGCCTGTCCCCAAGGAGTGGCGTAGAACGCCGTGAAGTAGGGGCCGAAGCGCTCGAGGTGGTTCCCCTCGGGTCCGAGGTGGTTGTAGACGACGTCGAGCACCACCCCGAGCCCCCGGGCGTGGCAGGCGTCGACCAGGCGCTTGAGGCCCTCGGGCCCGCCGTAGCCGTGGTGGGGGGCGTAGAGGCAGACGCCGTCGTACCCCCAGTTGCGGGTGCCGGGGAACTCGGCCACCGGGAGCAGCTCGACGGCCGTGACCCCGAGGTCGACGAGATGGTCGAGGCGGGCGATGGCGCCGTCGAAGGTGCCCTCGGGGCTGAACGTTCCCACGTGCAGCTCGTAGAGCACGGCCGACGGCAGGTAGAACCCGCTCCAGCTCTCGTCGGTCCAGGCGAAGGCGGCGTGATCGATCACCCGTGACGGGCCGGAGACACCGTAGGGCTGGAAGGCCGAACGAGGATCGGGCAGAAGATCGGAACCGTCCAGGGCGAAGGCATAGTCGGTGCCTGGCCCGGCGTCGCCCAGCGTGGCCTCGTGCCATCCCCCGCCGCCATCGCGCATGAGGAGCTTCCGCCCGCCCACATCGAGCTCCACGCGGTCGGCCCTGGGTGCCCAGACCCGGAACGTCGTCATCTCGCCAGCCGCTCCTCGTTGTCTGCCACACGTGCCTCCTGGCCCCGGCACTGCCGGGCGGCAGAGATCATGGTGCGACCAGCAGGGCGACCGGAAATTCCCCCAGCAGCGACCGCAGCGACACCCCGCCACCGTCGAGCTCGTCGCCGGTGAGCACGTTGCGCCATGGGCCCGGCCCCAGGGCCACGGTGGTGTCACGCCAACCACCCCGCCGCTCGAGCCCCAGCACCAGCCGGGGGACCACCGTCGCCACCCGGTCGCCGCGCGAGAAGGCCACCACGTGGGCGGCGGCGTAACCGGCAGCGACCAGCGGTCGGTAGGACCCCGCCTCGCCCCCTGCGAACGCCTGCGGCAAACGCCGGCGCAACCGCAGTGCGGTGGAGGTGACGAGGAGCTTCGGCAGCCCTTCGTCGGCCCGGGCGAGCACCTCGACGACGCTCATGGCTCCGAGCTCCTCGAGCAGGGCCGACCGGGCGCCGAAGTCGACCGGACGGCGGTTGTCGGGGTCGACCAGGCTGAGGTCCCACACCTCGCTGCCCTGGTAGAGGTCGGGGACGCCAGGGGCGGTGAGCTTCACCAGCTGGGCGGCCAGCGAGTTCACGCGTCCCGGGCCGACCAGCGGGGCCACGAAGTCGGCGAGGTCGTCGACGAAGGCCGGGTCGGCGAGGATGCCGGTCACGAAGGACCGCACGGCGTCGTCGTACCCGGGGTCCGGATCGATCCAGCTGGTGTGGACCTTGGCCTCCCGGGTGGCCTTCTCGGCGAAGGCGACCACCCGGTCGGTCGAGATCGGCCATGCCCCCACGAGGGTCTGGTAGAGCAGCCACTCGAAGTTGGGGTCGGGCCAGGAGCCACCCTCGACGGTCGGGCTTCGGTGGTCACGGTTGATGCTCGACCACCGCCGCACGGCGGCGGCGAAGTGCTCGGGGATCTCCGAGAGGAGCGAGATGCGGGCCCGGACGTCCTCGCTGCGCTTGGTGTCGTGGGTGGAGCTCGCCAGCATGGTCGCCGGCCAGGTCCGCTGCCCGTCGGCCAGGACGTGGTGGAGCTCGTCGACCGCGGTCCCGAAGCGCCCGGGATCACCCCCCACCTCGTTGAGCGACACCAGGCGGTTGAACGTGTAGAACGCGGTGTCCTCGGCGGCCTTGGCCATGACCGGGCCGGTCACCTGCTGGAACCGCTCCAACAAGGCGCTGGCCGCCGGCACCTCGAGGCGGCCGCGCAGTACCTCGCCGAGGAGCTCGAACAGCTCGGGGTCGAGGTCTCCCCGACGTTCGGTGGCGGCGGCCAGAGCGGTCGAGAGGTGGTGCTCGTCGGCCTCGGTGACCGGTCGCCGTGGGCGGACGTAGGTGCGGTACACGCCGAAGCAGGCGATGGTCTCCCGCAGGACCTCGTGGAGCTCGTGGCGGGTGAAGTCCCGGTAGCGCCGGGACGCCTCGCACACGGCGACGAAGAGGTGGGCGAGGCGGTTCAGGTCGGCCGCCAGGATGTCGCGCATCACCAGGTGTTTGGCTCGGTGCACCACCGTGTCGAAGTCGACGGGTTGGCCGGTGTGCTCGGCGTAGGCGGCGCTGAGGGGTGCCTCCCCGTCGGGGTCGACGAAGAGCCCGCCGACGAGGTTGAGGAAGTCGTAGCCGGTCGTACCGTCGACCGGCCAGTCGGGGGGCAGCACCTCGCCGGGCTCCAGGATCTTCTCGACCACGACCCAGGCGGTCGGTGCGGCCGAGCGCAGGCGCCAGAAGTAGCCGTCGGGATCGCGCAGCCCATCCGGGTGGTCGATGCGCAGCCCGTCGACCACTCCGGCGGCCACCCATTCGAGCACGAGGGCATGGGTGTCGGAGAAGACCTGGTCGTCCTCCATGCGCAGCGCGGCCAGCGTGGTGATGTCGAAGAAGCGCCGGTAGTCGAGCTCCCACCCGGCGGTGCGCCAGTAGGCCAGGCGGTAGTTCTGGCGCTCCAGCAGGGCGTCGAGCAACTCGGGGTCCCCGTTGATGCGCCCGACGGCGTCGTCGACGGCAGAGGCCACGCCCGATCGCTCCTGGCACACCCGGGCCAGCGCCCGCTTCAGCACCTCCTTGTCGCGATGGCGGTCCCGCACGCTGCGGGCGTCGGTGGCCGTGGCCGGAGGCAACGAGGTGAAGGCGGCGGCGAGGAACTCGAGCTCGTCGTCGCCCCCGCTCCCCGCAGCGGCGACGTCGGCGGCGGCCAGCGACAGCGGCAGGCCGTAGGTGGGGGGTGCGACCGGGAACCGGTGCTCGTGGTAGGCGATCGAGAAGCTGCCCTCCTGGCGTGCGAGCGCCAGCTCACCGCCTTCGAGCACGCGCCCGTAGTGGTCGCCGAGCACGGGGATGAGCACGGTGTTGCGAAGCTTGGACTCCGGGCCCTCCCAGTCGACGTCGAAGTAGGCGGCCCACCGGCTCGACGGACCGTTCTCCAGCACGTCGTGCCACCACGCGTTCCCCGAGGTGATCGCCATGTGGTTGGGAACGATGTCGAGGACGTGGCCGAGGCCCAGCCGGCACAGCTCGGCGCAGAAGCGGGCGTGGCCCTCGCCTCCGCCGAGCTCGGAGTTGACCCTGGAGTGGTCAACCACGTCGTAGCCGTGGCTGCTGCCCGGCGCCGCCTGCAGGATCGGCGAGGTGTACACGTGGCTCACGCCGAGCTCGGCCAGGTACCGGCCGACCGCTGCGGCGTCGTCGAATCCGAACGCCGGCTGCAACTGCAGCCGGTAGGTGGCCCGGGGGGCGGTCAAGGAGCTCAGTCGTCGAGGCGGCGGAGCAGCACCAGAGAGCGGGGTGCCATCTCCACGAAGCCTCCGGCCTTGTGCACCACCGCCTCCACCTCGGGGTCGACCGCCGGCGGAAGGGGGTCGGCGGTGTCGAGCACCAGCTCCCAGCGCTCGCCCCAGCCGATAGGCAGCTTGAACTCGATCGGCTCGAAGTGGGCGCTGAGCAACAGGATGAAGCTGTCGTCGACCACCTGCTCGCCACGGGGCCCGGGTGAGGCGAGGGCCTCACCGTTCAAGAACATGCCGAGGGTCGTCGCCGGGGCGTGCCAGTCGTCGTCGGACATGTCCTGGCCGTCGGTCCGGAACCAGGCGATGTCGGCGAGGCCCTTGCCGATGACGGGCCGGCCCTGGAACCAGCGGCGACGCCGGAAGGCCGGATGGGCACGGCGGAACTGCACCAGCCAGCGGGTGAACTCGAGCAGGGCCTCGTCGGCGTCGTCCCAGTGGTACCACGACACCTCGTTGTCCTGGCAGTAGCCGTTGTTGTTGCCGCCTTGGGTGCGGCCGAGCTCGTCACCACCGAGCAGCATCGGCACGCCCTGGGACAGCATCATGGTGGCGAGGAGGTTGCGGCGTTGACGTGCCCGCAGCTCGAGGATCTTGGGGTCGTCGGTCGGGCCTTCCACGCCGCAGTTCCACGACCGGTTGTGGCTCTCGCCGTCGCGGTTCCCCTCGCCGTTGGCTTCGTTGTGCTTCTCGTTGTAGGAGACGAGGTCGGTGAGGGTGAACCCGTCGTGGGCGGTGACGAAGTTGATGCTGGCCTTGGGGCGCCGCCCGTTCGACTCGTAGAGGTCGGGGCTGCCGGTGAGGCGGTAGGCGACGTCGCCCAGGCTGGTGTGGGCGCCCCGCCAGTAGTCGCGCACGGTGTCGCGGTACTTGCCGTTCCACTCCGACCACAGCGGGGGGAAGTTGCCCACCTGGTAGCCGCCCTCGCCCACGTCCCACGGCTCGGCGATGAGCTTCACCTGGCTGACCACCGGGTCCTGCTGGATCAGGTCGAAGAACGCCGAGAGCTTGTCGACGTCGTGCAGCTCGCGCGCGAGCGTCGCCGCGAGGTCGAAGCGGTAGCCGTCGACGTGCATCTCCTCGACCCAGTAGCGCAGCGAATCCATGATCAACTGCAGCACCTGGGGGTGCCGCACGTTGATCGTGTTGCCGGTGCCGGTAAAGTCCATATAGTAGCGCGGCTGCTCCGGCACCAGGCGGTAGTACGCCGGGTTGTCGATACCGCGAAACGAGAGCGTCGGCCCCAGGTGGTTACCCTCGGCCGTATGGTTGTAGACCACGTCGAGGATCACCTCGATGCCCGCCTGGTGCAGCGCCTTGACCATCTCCTTGAACTCGATCACCTGCTCGCCCCGGTCGCCGCGGCTGCTATAGCGGCCCGCCGGCGCGAAGTAGTTGATCGTGTTGTAGCCCCAGTAGTTACGCAGGCCCTTCTCGACCAGGTGGTGGTCCTGCACAAAGTGGTGGACGGGCAGCACCTCGACTGCGGTGACGCCGAGCTCCTTGAAGTGGGCGATGGCCTCCTCGGAGGCCAGGCCGGCGTAGGTGCCCCGGAGCTCGGGAGCGATGTCGGGGTGGGTGGCGGTGAAGCCCTTGACATGCACCTCGTAGAGCACGGTCTCGTGCCAGGGCGTGCGGGGGTGGCGGTCGTTGGCCCAGTCGAAGTACGGGTTGATGATCACCGACTTGCCGACGAACGGCGCGCTGTCGAGGTCGTTGGCATCGCCGTTGGGATTCCCGAAGCGGTACCCGAAGACCGCTTCGTCCCACTGGGTGTTGCCGTCGACCGCCTTGGCGTAGGGGTCCAGGAGCAGCTTGGCCGGGTTGCAGCGGTGCCCGGCGGCGAGGTCGCGGGGCCCGTGCACCCGGTAGCCGTAGCGCTGCCCGGGACCCATGTTGGGGAGGTAGCCGTGCCAGCAGAACGCCGACACCTCGGGCAGGTCGTAGCGGGTCTCGGTGCCGTCGTCGTCGAACAGGCACAGCTCGACGCGTTCGGCGACCTCCGAGAAGATGGAGAAGTTGGTCCCCATCCCGTCGTAGGTGCTGCCGAGGGGGTAGGGCTCGCCGGGCCAGATGTTCATCGGCGGCGACGCTACCCCGAACCGGTCCGATTCTTCCTTGTCGGTGGGGTGCCCGCCAGCGCAGTACCGGTCGCCGGCGCTGCGCCGTGGCTCGGTGTTCTGGATGTCGGGCGCAAGCCCGAAGGCCTGCATCCCTCAGGGGAGCCGGGAGGCCCCGTCGAGCTACGGGCGGGGCTCCTCGCCGGAGAGCTCGTCGAGGCAGCGGTTGATCTCCGACTCCCGGAACCGTCGGTGGCCGCCGAGGGTCCGGATGGCGCTGAGCTTGCCGGCTCGCGCCCAGCGGGTCACCGTCTTGGGATTCACCCGGAACCGTTGGGCGACTTCGGACGGCGTGAGGAGCTTCTCAGGGGTTTCGATGTCATCGTGATGGTGGATGGTCATGGCTCCGTCTCCACGGTGGGTCTGGCTCAGTGGGTGGTTCGGTGTGTCCTTCGAGGATACGCCTCGTTTGGTGAAAAAGGGTGGCGAGCGGGCGCGGATGGTCACGTTGCTGCTACGTAGCGTGGTAGCGCCCGCTGGATAGCCTCACCAGGTGCGCGACGCCGTCTTCGATCACATCGAACGGCATGGCCACGAGCAGGTGGTGTGGTGCGCCCACCGCCCCAGTGGTCTGCGCGCCATCGTCGCCATCCACTCGACGGTGCTGGGCCCGGCGCTGGGTGGGGCGAGATTCCGGCCCTACGCCGACGAGGACGAGGCGCTCACCGACGTGCTGCGGCTGTCCCGAGGGATGACGTACAAAGCGGCGCTGGCCGGCCTCGACCTCGGCGGAGGCAAGGCGGTGATCCTCGGCGATCCGGCCACGCAACGCAGCGACGCCCTGTTGCGTGCCTATGGCCGCTTCGTCGACTCCCTCGGCGGGCGGTACATCACCGCCGAGGACGTCGGGACCGCTCAGGCCGACATGGACGTGGTGCGACAGGAGACTGCCCACGTCGCCGGGACCAGTGAGGTGCTGGGCGGCTCGGGTGACCCTTCGCCGGCGACCGCCGCCGGCCTGGTGCACGCCCTGCGCGCCGTGGTGGGACACCGCTTCGGGTCGCCCTGCCTCGACGGACGCCATGTCGCCGTCGTCGGCGTCGGCAAGGTCGGCTCGGCACTCGTCGGCCATCTCGTGGCCGCAGGGGCCAAGGTGTCGGTGGCCGACCTCGACCCGAGCCGGGTGCACGCCATGGTCGTGCGCCACGGTGCCCGGGCGTGCTGCGTCGACGACGCCATGACCGCCGACGCCGACGTGCTGGCGCCGTGCGCCCTCGGTGCCGTCCTCGATGCCACCACCATCCCGCGGCTGCGTTGCGCTGCGGTCTGTGGCTCCGCCAACAACCAGTTGGCCGAACCCGAGGACGCCCGCCGGCTGGCCGACCGGGGGATCCTCTACGCACCCGACTACGTGGTCAGCTCCGGGGGCATCATCAACATCGCCGAGGAGCTGGTCGGCTACGACCGAACCCGGGCCACCGCCCGCCTCGCCGCCATCGGCGCCACCACCAGCGAGGTGCTGGCCGATGCCGACCGCCTCGGCATCACCACCGTCGAAGCAGCCGACCGTCTCGCCGAGCGCCGCCTCCAGGCCGGAGGCGGCACATCGGCTTTCTAGGGGCCGCTGAAGCCCAGCTCGGCGGCGGTCACCAACGGCCGGCAGGCGATGCCGGCGTCGGCGGCCAGCCTGGCCACGGTGCCGCCTCGGTCGACGACGGGCAGCAACAGGATCGGGGTGGCGCCGGCGGCTCGCACGACGTCGGCGGCCTCCATCATCGACGTGCCCCGGCTCACGGTGTCCTCGGTGATCACCACCCGGTCCCCCGCTTCCAGCGCCCCGGCGATGCGACCTCCTCCCCCATGGTCCTTGGCTCGTCCCCGCACGCTGAAGCTGCGCAGCATCCGCTCCCGGGTCGCCGCCACCGCCGCCACGGAGAAGGCGACGGCGTCGGCGCCCATGGTGAGGCCCCCGATGGCGGTTGCCTCCTCGGGGATCGCCTGCAGGGCGGCGTCGGCGACGAGGATCATGCCCTCGGGCCGGCACGTGGTCTGCTTGGCGTCGATGAAGAAGCTGCTGCGGTCCCCTGACTTGAGGACGAAGTCGCCGCTGCGCACGGCGTGGGCGAGCAGGTGGTCGCGCAGCTCCGGGAAGTCGCTCACGCGGGCGCAGGGTCGTCGGCGGGGCGCGTCCGTTGGTACGCCACGCTGACCAGCAACGCCACGCCCACCAGCAGGATCAGCAGCCCGGCCACCAGCGCCGGCGCCCGACGTCGCTCACGCACCTGCTCACCGGCCAGATCGAGCCGGAAGCGCTCCAGGCGCTCGAACTGCTCCGGCGTGAGGACGAAGCCCCCGTCGGGCAGAGCGTCGTTGAGCAGGACGGCGCGATCGCCGAAGCGCATGACGTGGAGCTCGAGCTGCTGGCCGGAGACCTTGGCCGGCACCACCCACACCGGGATGGGGCTGCCTCCCTCGGGCGTGAACTCCTCGGCGCGTACGTCGCCTTCGACGACGAAGTTGCGGGCTTCCACGGCGCTCAGCGCCGCCCGGGTGAAGTTGCGGGCGTCCTCGGGAGTCAACTCGGGAGGGTCCTGGGCGGCGGCGTAGGACCCGGCGACGAGGCCGATGACGACCACCACGACGACGAGGACGACGATGCGCACGGCTTTCACCTCAGCACCACGTTGCCGGTGCCGGTCGAGATCTCGCCGATGAGCACGGCGCCGCAGCCACCGGAACGGGCGAGGTCGATGGTGCGGTGGGCGTCGGCCGCGGGGACCACGACCACCATGCCGATCCCCAGGTTGAACACCCGCGCCATCTCGTCGTCGGCGACGTCGCCCCGGCGCTGGATCTCGGTGAAGATCCGTGGCACCTCCCAGTGGTCGCGTCGCACCACGGCGCTTGTCGAGGGGGGCAACACGCGCGCCAGGTTACCGATGATCCCGCCGCCGGTGATGTGGGCGACCGCCCGCACGTCGACCGAGCGCAGCAGGCGCGCCACCACAGGCGCGTAGATCACCGACGGCTCCAGCAGCTCGTCGCCCAATGACCGCGCTGAGCCCGGGTGGGCGGGTGCGTCGAGCGCAAGCCCGGCCCGCTCCAGCAGCACCCGTCGGGCCAGCGAGTAGCCGTTGCAGCGCAGCCCCGGCGACGGAAGTCCGACGAGCACGTCGCCGGGTGCGACCCGACTCCCGTCGACCAGCTGGTCGCGCTCGGCCACGCCCACGGCGAAGCCGGCGAGATCGAACTCGCCCGGCTCCATCGCCCCGGGGTGTTCCGCCATCTCCCCGCCGATCAGGGCGCACTCCGCCAGACGGCAGCCTTCGGCCACGCCCTCCACCAGCGCCACCACCTGGTCGGGGTCGAGACTGCCCACGGCGATGTAATCCAGCATGAACAGCGGCTCGGCACCGTGGCACACCAGGTCGTCGACGCACATGGCCACCAGGTCGATGCCGATGGTGTCGTAGCGACCGAGCGCTCGGGCCACCATCGACTTGGTGCCCACGCCGTCGGTGGAGGCCACCAGCACGGGATGGCGGTACCGACCGGGATCGAGGGCGAACAATCCCCCGAAGCCGCCCACGTCGCCGATGACCTCTGGCCGGAACGTGGAGCGGACCTTGGCCCGGATGCGTTCGACCGCCCGGTCGCCGGCCGAGATGTCGACCCCGGCCGAGGCGTAGGTCTCCGGCCCGGAGGTCGGCCGGCTCACGCCTCGATGCTCGCGGGGACGACGTGCTCGCCGACGTCGGCGCGCAGCGCCCGGTCGAGGCCCGACGGCGGCATGTCGTTGGCGGCCAGCACCTCGCCCCGCAGCGCCACCGGGACAGGCACCGGGTAGTCGCCGCTGAGGCACGCCCGGCAGAAGCCGGCTCCGGAGGCACCGGTGGCTTCGACCAGCCGGTCCTCGGTGAGATAGGCGATCGAATCCGCCGCCAGGTAGTTCCGGATCTCCTCCACGCTGAGGTTGGCGGCGAGCAGCTCCGAGCGCGACCCGGTGTCCATCCCGTAGAAGCACGGCCAGCGATACGGGGGGGACATGATCCTCAAGTGCACTTCGAGCGCTCCCGCCTCCCGCAGCATGCGCACCACCGCCCGCTGCGTGGTGCCGCGCACGATGGAGTCGTCGACCACCACCAGCCGCTTGCCGACCACGTTGTCGCGTAGCGGGTTGTACTTCATGCGCACCGCGTCGGTGCGTAGCTGTTGGCTGGGGGCGATGAAGGTGCGGCCGATGTAGCGGTTCTTGACCAGGCCGTCCCCGTAGGGGATGCCCGAGGCCCGGGCGAACCCCTGGGCGGCGGGGACGCCCGACTCGGGGACCGGCATCACCATCGCCTCGCCCGTCGCCGCCGGCGGGAGCGGGGCCTGCGCCGCAAGCAGCTCGCCCATGCGCTGGCGGGCGAGGTGGACGCTCTGGCCGTAGAGCTGGCTGTCGGAGCGGGCGAAGTAGACGAACTCGAAAAGGCACAGGGTGGGGTCGATCCGGCCCGACGGGAAGGGGTGCAGCGACCGCTCGCCGGCGGCGTCGATGACCACCATCTCGCCGGGCTCGAGCTCGCGGACGAACGTTGCCCCGACGACGTCGAGCGCGGGTGTCTCCGACGCCAGGACCCATCCCGCCGGGGCTCCGTCGTCCCCGTCGAGGCGACCCAGGCACAGTGGGCGGAAGCCGTTGGGGTCGCGCACGCCAACCAGGTGGCCCTCGTCCATCAGGACCAGTGAGAAGGCGCCCTGGAGGCGAGGCAGGACCCGCAGCAGCGCCTGTTCGAGGTCGCGCCCGTCGCTGCGCTCGCCTCCCTCGGCGCGGATGTCGGTGGCCAGCAGCTCGGCGACCAGGTCGCTGTCGCTGGCGACCGTGCCCGCCAGCATGCCCGCCTCCTCGGCCAGGATGGAGGTGTTGACCAGGTTGCCGTTGTGGCCGAGGGCGAACTCGGCGTGGCCGACGTCTCGGTACACCGGCTGGGCATTGCGCCAGGTACTTGACCCGGTGGTCGAGTAGCGGGTGTGGCCGATGGCGAGGTGGCCGGTGAGGGGCGCCAGCCGGCGCTGGTTGAACACGTTGCTGACCAGGCCCATGTCCTTGTCGATGACGATGGTCTCGCCGTCGCTGACCGCCATGCCCGCCGATTCCTGGCCACGGTGCTGCAGGGCGTAGAGCCCGAGGAACGTCAACTGGGCCACGGCGAGGCCCGGGCCGTACACACCGAACACGCCGCAGGCCTCTTTGGGGCTGTCGTCCTCGACGATGGCGACCGGGGTGCCGACGAGGGGGGGCCTCACTGCCTTCAGGATGCCATGCCGGCGTGGGTGCGAGTCATCCCCGGCGCTCTTCCGTCGAACGAGGGGGCCGCGCCCGCAGGGGCGCCGATCGTCGCCGGGGCCGGGAAGGGGGGCGATCGGTGGTCGGCGCCGGGCCCACCTCCACTTCCGGCTCCGCCTCGGGCTCCCCGACCACGGTCTCGTCAACCGGTAGCGCCGGCGGGTCGCTCCCGCTCAGCATGGCTGCGACGGCGTCGGCGATCGCCGCCGTCTGCACCTCGTCGAGCTCCACCACGGGCGGGTCGACCGCCACCGGTGCTGGTGCCGGTGGCGCCTCGGCGTGGCTTCGGTCGGACCGGGACACCAGGCGCTCGAGCACGCCCTCCAGCCGGCCGAGGCGCTGACCGAGGGTGGCCAGCTCGGCGGTGTGGGCCTCGGCAGCGGTGGCCAGCTCTTCGGACACCAGCTGCAGCGAGGAACGCCATGGATCCTCGTCGACCGGCGGTGGCGCCGGGGGGTCGGTACGGAGGCGGTCGAGCGCCACGTTCGCCTCGTCGGTGCGGTCGAGGACCTCGGCGATCGCCCCGCGGATGGTCCACTGCTGCTCGGTGATGGACGCCACGGTGGCGTCGTGTCGCTCCGCGGTGGTGGTGGCGAGATCATCGAGGCGGTCCTCGAGGTGGTTCGCCTGGCTGAGAACCGTCGTGGTCAGGTGGTCGAGCCGGTCGACGGTGTCGTCGATCGCCGCCCGCAGGGCGAGCAGGCCCTGGATCACCTGCGGGCCGGCCTCGTCGGGCAGCTCCGCTGGCAGCGCGGTCAGCTCTTGGCCGATCCGGGGATCGGCGCCGACGGGCGGCGGCTCCGCCGACTCGGGGAGCGCCACATCCTCGACCGGGGCGGGTGCCTCCCGGATCGGCGGTTCGGACGGGACAGCCGGCGCCTCGTCCTCGGGGGCCTCGGGTGGCTCGTCCTCGATGGAGGCCGCTGCCGAGGTCACGGCCTGGTGGTCCACCGCTTCGTCGTCGGGCCCCTCCCGGTGCGGCTGCTGCGTGTCGGACGGCTGTTCGAGGCGGTTGCGCAGCCACGTGCCCCAGTCGCTCGGGAGATCACCCTCGCCGGGCCCGTCGGGACGCTCCCGCGGGTCGACGCGGCTGGCCTCGTCACCCTCCACCTACACCCCTCTCCCGGTCCGCCGCACCGACGCGGTCGGCGTCGGCCGCACGGGCGTGCTCCGCCGGCGCCCCCGGGCTTGCGGGCGCTCGGGCCCCGCCGGTGGCGCCGTGGCGCGTGCCTCCATCGCCGCGGCGATGTCGGCGGCGACGGCGTGCAGCTGTGGTGCTGCGAGCTTGACCGTCGCCGCTGGTCGCAGAGCGTGGCGGAGGCCGGCGAGCTCGGCGGTGAGGTGCACGAGGCCCTCCTCGATGCCCTCCACCCTGGCCGCCAGCGCCGACAGGCCGCGCTGGTCCGCCTGGCGACGCTCCTCGTCCGCCGCATCGACGACCCGGCCCACGGCCACCGCCCAGCGCTCGTCGTCGGCCTGCACGGTGGCGAGCTCCTGGACCCACGACGCCAGGCGCTCGGTGACCTCGCCCTGGTGCTCGATCAGCTCCCGGCACGCCGACAGGGTCTGGGCCAGGCTCTCCACCTTCGCTTCGAGGGCGGTGACGGCCTCACCGCCACCGGACCCGGCGAGGCGGTCCCCACTGGGTGGCGCCGGCTCCTTTGCGGGCGTGTGGCGGTCGGTGTCGGCGGACGAGGCGGCGCCCTCAGTGGCAGTCGCCTCGGTGGCCTGGCGGTCCGGGGAGGCGACGGCCCGTTCGAGGCGCGACCGTAGCCAGGTGGTCCAGTCAGGGGTGTCGTCCCCGGCCGAGGTCACCCGCTCTCTCGGGGTGTTCTTGTCGACCGCCATGTGCGCTCCGTCACTCGCTGCGATCGTCCACCGTATCGCTCAAAGTGCCCAACAGCCGCGCCGTCAGCGCCAACCCAGCGCGGCGGGAAGGAGGTCTCGCCAGGCGGCGGCCACCGCTGTCACGTCGAGGTCAACCAGTCCGCCGATGACCAGGCGGTCGCCTCCGGCCGTCCCCACCGCCGTGGCGGGCACGTCGGCGGCGTCGGCCAGGGCGAGGACGTTGTCGACCCGGTGGTCGGCGACCACCGCCACCACCCGTGAGCCGGCCTCGCTGAAGAGGACTCCGGGATCGTCGACACCGGGCACCTCGGCCCCCACGCCGGAGCGGGCGACAACCTCGCCGAGAGCGACGGCGAGGCCGCCGTCGGCGATGTCGTGGACTCCGACCAGCAGCTCGTCGGCCACCAGCCTCCGTACCAGGGCAGCCACCTTGGCATGAAGCGCCAGGTCGAGGGTCGGCAACGGCCCGGGTGCCTCCCCGTCGGCGGTCGCCCGAGCGGCGGCGCGGGCGCCGCCGAGGTCGCTGGAGTGCGGGCCGAGCAGCACCAGGGTGGTCCCCGCCTCGAGCGCCACGCCCGGGGGGCGGCGTACCAGGCGGTCGACCATCCCGAGCACGGTGACCACCGGCGTCGGGTCGATGTCGGTTCCCTGGCTCTCGTTGTAGAGGCTGACGTTGCCACCGACCACCGGCACGCCCAGGGCGCGGCAGGCCTCGGCCATCCCGTCGATGCATTCCGAGAGCTGCCACATGACCTGGGGATGCTCGGGGTTGCCAAAGTTGAGGCAGTCCACGAGTGCCAGCGGGTGCGCACCCACGCACGCCAGGTTCAGCACGGCTTCGGCCACCACCATCGCCGTGCCCCTGCGTGGCTCGACCGCGCACCACCGGTGGTTGCCGTCGGTGGTGAGCGCCAGGCCCCGGCCGGTGTCGCGCCCGGTGGTGGGGTGCTTGAGCCGCAGCAGGGCAGCGTCGCCACCGGGGCCCTCGACGGTGTTGAGGAACAGCTGCGAGTCGTACTGGCGGTAGACCCACGAGGGGTCGGCCAGCATGGCGAGCAGCTCGGCTCCCGGATCGGCGATGCTCGGCGCTGCCGGCGGCGATGCCGCCGGTGCGGACGGTGCGGCGAGCGGCCGGTCGTAGCGAGGGGCGTCTTCGTGCAGCGAGGCCGCCGGCACGTCGGCCAGCACCGGGCCCTCGAAGCCGTCGAGGATGCGCAAGCGCCCACCCTCCCCGGTCACCCGGCCGATGACCGAGGCCCGGACCTCCCACCGCCCGCACAGGGCGAGGACCTCCTCGAGGTCGTCGGGGGCGACGATGGCGAGCATCCGCTCCTGGCTCTCGCTGGTGAGCACCTCGAAGGGCTCCATGCCCGCTTCACGGAGGGGCACGGCGCTGACGTCGACGTCCATCCCCACCCCACCGCGGCTGGCGGTCTCGCTGGTGGCGCAGGTCAGCCCGGCGCCACCGAGGTCCTGGATACCCACCACCAGGCCGGCATCGAGCAGGGCCAGGCATGCCTCGATCAGCCGCTTCTCCTCGAAAGGATCGCCGACCTGGACGCTCGGGCGCTTGGCGCCGTCGTCGTCACCACCGAAGCCGGCCGACGCCAGCACGCTGACCCCGCCGATGCCGTCGCGGCCCGTGGCCGATCCCAGCAGGACCGCCAGGTTGCCCACGCCCGACGCCCGTCCCAGCACCAGGCGCTCCACGGGGAGCAGGCCCAGGCAGGCCACGTTGACCAGCGGGTTGCCGGTGTAGGTCGGGTCGCACACCACCTCGCCGCCCACCGTGGGCACGCCCACCGAGTTGCCGTAGCCGGAGATGCCGCTTACCACCCCTTCGAGGATCCATCGGCTGCGGTCGTCGTCGAGGGGACCCACCCGCAAAGCGTCCATCAGGGCGATGGGACGCGCTCCCATGGTGAAGATGTCGCGCAGGATCCCTCCGGCGCCGGTGGCCGCTCCCTGGTACGGCTCGATGGCGGAAGGGTGGTTGTGGCTCTCGATGCGGATGGCTGCGGCGATGCCGTCGCCCACGTCGATCACGCCGGCGTTCTCTCCGGGCCCGACCAGGACCCGCTCGCCTTCGGCCGGCAGGCGGCGAAGGTGGATCCGGGACGACTTGTACGAACAATGCTCCGACCACATGACCGCATACATGGCCAGCTCGAGATGGTTGGGCGGTCGCCCGAGGATGGTGCGTATCTGGTCGGCTTCCTCGTCGGTGAGCCCGAGAGCGCGGTGCAACGTGGTGTCCATGGGAACTCCGGGATCGGTCAGGAGGCGTGGCGTTCGGGGGTGCCGCCCGGGGTGGTCGAGCGGGCCGGCGCCCCCCCGGCATCGAGGAACGACTGCAGGAGGGCGACCCCGTCGGTCGAGCCGAGGAGAGGGTGGCTGGCGCGCTCGGGGTGGGGCATGAGCCCCACGACATTGCCGGCGCTCGAGCAGATGCCGGCGATGTCGTCGAGCGAGCCGTTGGGGTTGTCGACGTAGCGCACCACGATGCGGTCCTCGGCCCTGAGCTCGGCCAAGGTCTCGGGGTCTGCGGTGTAGTTCCCTTCGAAGTGGTTGATCGGGATGCGCAGGACGGTCCCGGGGGCGAGCCCCGAGGTCAGGACCGATCGACAGGAGTCGACCCGCAGCGTCGCCGTCGTGCACAAGAACTTGAGGCCGCGGTTCTTCTGGAGGGCCCCGGGCAGCAATCCCGCCTCGGTCAGCACCTGGAAGCCGTTGCAGATCCCGAGCACGGGACCGCCCTGCTCGGCGAAGTCGGCGACCGCTCCCATCACCGGCGAGAACCGGGCGATGGCGCCGGGGCGGAGGTAGTCGCCATGGGCGAAGCCACCGGGGACGATCACGGCGTCGACCTGCCGGGTGGTGGCCTCACCGTGCCAGAGCACCTCCGCTTCGGCGCCGAGGCCCTCCACGGCTTCCATGGCGTCGCCTTCGCAGTTGGAACCGGGAAAGACGACGACGCCGACCCGCAGGCTCACCGGGAGCGCGCCGCGGCGTCGGAGGTGGGGAAGAGGGCGATCTCGACGTCTTCGATCACCGGGTTGGCAAGGAAGCGCTGGCTCAGCTCCTCGACCCGACGGCGAGCGTCGGGCTCGTCCGGCGCCTCGACGGTGAAACGGATGGCCTTGCCGACGCTGACGCCGCTCACCCCGTCGAAGCCGAGCGCCGGCAGCGAGCGCTCGACCGTCGCGCCCTGGGGGTCGGCGATGCCCGGGCGCAACCTCACCTCCACCAGCACCCCGAAGCGCTTCACGTCGTCGGCAGTGTGCCATGGCCGGGCCAGGCGTCGAGGGGGCGATCGGTGATCCGCTCGTAGGCCTCGACGTAGCGGGACCGGGTGGCGTCGACCACCTCCGGTGGCAACGGCGGGGGCGGAGGCGACTTGTCCCACGTGAGTCCGTCGAGCCAACGGCGCAGGGGCTCCTTGTCGAACGACGGGGGGGTGGCGCCCTCGTGCCACTGCTCGGCGGGCCAGAACCGGGACGAGTCCGGGGTGAGCACCTCGTCGGCCACCACGACCTCGTCGTCGACGAGGCCGAGCTCGAACTTGGTGTCGGCCACGAGGATGCCGCGCTCGGCCGCCCACGCCGCTCCCCGGCGGTAGAGCTCCAAGGAGACGTCGCGAGCCCGAGCGGCGAGCTCGGCGCCGACCAGGTCGACGGCCTGGGCGAAGGAGATGTTGACGTCGTGGCCCTGCTCGGCCTTGGTGGAGGGCGTGAACAGCGGTTCGTCGAGCCGGCTCGACTCGGCGAGGCCGGCGGCCATGGGCTCACCGTGCACCGTGCCCTTCGCCTGGTACTCCCGCCACGCCGAGCCGGTGAGGTAGCCCCGCACGATGCACTCGAGGGGGAGCATCTCCACCCGGCGGCACAGCATGACCCGCCCGGCCAAATCCGGGCGCCTGGCCTGCTCGGGGAGGTCGTCGAGGGAGGTCGACAGCAGGTGGTGCGGCGCCACGTCGGCGAGGTGCTCGAACCAGAACGCGGCCATGGCCGTCAGCACCCGGCCCTTGTCGGGGATGGGCTCGGCCAGCACCACGTCGAAGGCGCTGACGCGGTCGGAGGTCACCACCAGCAACCGCCCGTCTCCGGCGTCGTAGAGGTCGCGGACCTTTCCGGCATGCAGATGGGCCAGCCCGAGATCGCTCACAGCAGGGGTCCCGGGTGGTAGCCGGCGGCCTCGGGGAAGCGGGCGACGACGTCGTGGGCCCTCGCCACGAACGCCGCCGTCTGGCGGGGGGCGTCGCCCACGAAGGCCACCGGATCGGCGACCAGCGCCGCCAGGGCGGCCCGGTCGAGGGGGATGCGGTCGTCGGCTGCCAGGCGCTCGAACAGGTCGTCGTCTCCGGCGCCTCGGCGACGGGCGGCGATGGCGGCCACGGCAGGGCGTTCGTCGGGGTAGCGCTCCTCGTCCAGCGCGGCCACCAGGACCTCGTGCAGCCAGCCGGGCCGCGCGCCGGGCCAGATGTTGACCGCGAGGTCGAGCAGCCCCGGCTCGGCGTGGCGGTCGCCGTGGACGCGCAACGCGTCGCTCATCGGCGACCTCCCCGAGCGCTACGACGGCCGCCTGGTCTCCAATCTGAGCAACTGGGTCGACCACCTCGATCAGCAGGTGCCGCTGGACTGCGGCGGGGACGAGAAGCCCGAGAAGGAGGAGACCCCGACGCCGACCGCCACCCCGGAGGAGGAGGAGACGCCGGAGGCGACGGTCACGCCGGAGCCGACCGAGACGCCGGCGCCGACCTCCACCCCGACCTCGCCGGACGTCCCGCGGCACCGGCGGGCGGCGCACGGACGTCGGCCCCGTCCGGGGCGGCGACGGCGACGCCGTCCGCGCCCGGACCCGGCGGGCGCGCACGCTCGCCGACACCGTCGGCGCCGGCATGCGCCTGCTCGTCTGTGGGCTGAACCCGAGCGTCTACTCGGCCGACCGCGGCCGCGGGTTCGCCCGGCCCGGGAACCGGTTCTGGCCCGCGGTCACCGCTGCGGGGCTCGTCAGTCGCGCGCACGATCCGAGACGCGCCCTCGTCCACGACGGCATCGGGATGACCGACCTCGTCAAGCGGGCCACCGGGGCGAGCGCCGAGCTGTCGAAGGACGAGTACCGGACGGGCACGGCGCGGGTCGAGCGGCT
>JAHWJH010000189.1 GCA_019348555.1 Actinomycetota bacterium | reverse complement strand
TCGGGACCGGCGCCGCCCGCCTCGGACTGGGCGGCACGGTCGAGGCCGACGATCTGCGGGCGGTCCTCGCCGGTCGTCGCCACGGCAGTGACCAGCCGCTGCGCTCCACCCGCGCCGCCCGGCCCGGGCTCGACCTCACGCTGTCGGCGCCCAAGTCGGTGTCGCTGGTGTGGGGCCTCGGCGACCAGGCCACGGCCGAGGTGGTCGTCGGCTGCCACGACCGGGCCGTCGACGCCGCCCTGGAGTACCTCGAACGCCACGCCTGCCACGTGCGCCGTGGCCATGGCGGAGCCACCGTCTGTGATGGCGAGGGCTTCGTCGGCGCCGCCTTCCGCCACCGCACCAGCCGGGCCGGCGACCCGGCGCTGCACACCCACGTCCTGCTCGCCAACCTGGCCGAGGGCCCCGACGGGCGCTGGACGGCGCTCGACTGGCGCGACCTCTACGGCCACGCCCGCACCGCCGGCTTCGTCTACCAGGCGGTCCTCCGTTATGAGTTGGCGCATCGGCCGGGGTTGCTGTTCGAGGAGGTGGCGCAGGGCCACGCCGACGTCGCCGGTGTCCCCCCAGCGCTTCGACGGGAGTTCTCCCAGCGCCGACAGGAGATCGTCGCCGCCATGGAGCGCCACGGCGCTGCGTCGGCCAAGGGAGCCCAGGCCGCCGCCCTCGACACCCGCCTGACCAAAGGCCAGCACGTCTCCGAAGCCGAGCTGCGGCGGAGATGGGCGATCCCGGCGGCGTCGTTCGCCTTCGACGTCGCCGAGCTGCCGCGGCTGGTCCGCACGCCCGTCCTCGACGTCGACCAGGGGGAGTTGGCCACGCTGTTGACCGAGTCGCACGCCACCTTCGTCCGGCGAGACGTGGTGCGGGCCCTGGCCCAGTCGGCGATGCAGGGGGCGTCGCTCGAAGAGCTCGAGCACGGGGCTGACGCCTGGTGTGCCAGTGCCAGTGCCGTCCAGGTGGCCGACGGGCGCTGGACCACGCCGGAGATGCTGGCCCTGGAGCAACGCACCGTCGAACGTGCCGCGGCATCGGCGTCGCCCGTTGCAGTGGTGGCTGATGCTGCGCTGCGTAGAGCCCTGGACGCTCGTCCGTCCCTGGGCGCCGATCAACGCCACGCGGTCGAGACCATCGCCCGCTCGGGCCGGGGAGTCGACATCCTCATTGGGCCGGCGGGCACCGGCAAGACGGTCTCGCTCGATGCCACGCGGGAGGCCTGGGAGGCGTCGGGCTATCGGGTGCTCGGCACCGCCCTCGCCGCCCGGGCCGCCGCCGAGTTGCAGCATGGCGCCGGCATCGCTTCCCAGACCATCGACCGCCTTCGCATGCGCCTGGCCCAGGGCACGGAGCGACTCGACGGGCACTGTGTGCTCGTCATCGACGAGGCGGGAATGGCCGGCACCCGTCAGCTGGCGGCAATGGTCGAGGAGGCTGGCACCGCGGGAGCGAAGGTCGTCCTGGTTGGTGACCCCAAGCAGCTGCCGGAGATCTCTGCCGGCGGGCTGTTCGCGGCCCTGGCCAATCGGCTGGGCTACGCCGAGCTGACGGAGAACCGGCGCCAACTCGACCCCGAGGAGCGGGCGGTGGCGGCCGAGCTGCGTCTGGGCCAGGTCGAGAACGCCCTGGCTCGCATGCAGCGAAACGGCAAGGTCGTCACCGCCGACAACGCCGACCTCCTGCGCGACGGTCTGGTGGGTGACTGGCATGGCGCCCGGTCCCACGGCGATGACGTCCTCATGGTGGCCGCCCGTCGCTCGACCGTGGCCGACCTCAACCAACGGGCCCGCCAGCTACGGCTGGCGTGCGGAGAGCTCGGTGAGCACGTCCTCGACGCCGGGGGGCTGTCGTTCGCCGTCGGCGACGAGGTGCTGGCCCTGCGCAACGACTACCGCCTCGGACTGCTCAACGGCAGCCGGGGGGTGGTTGCGTCGGGGAGCGACAACGTGCTCAGCGTGAAGCTCGCCGACGGGCGGGTAGTCGAGGCACCCCTCCACTACATCGAGGCCGGCCACCTGACGCATGGCTACTCGGCCACGGTCCACAAGAGCCAGGGCGTCACCTGCGACCGGCTGTTCGTCCTCGGCGACGACACGTTCACCATCGAGACCGCCTACACCAGCTTGACCCGAGGTCGCCTGAGCAACCAGCTCTACCTGACCGCGCCCGAACACGAGATGGGCCACGGTCGAGGGGCCGAGCTCGATCCCCTCGCTAGCTTCAGCGCCGCCCTCCACCGGAGCGGCGCCAAGACGGCGGCCATCGACCACCTCGAACCGGCGCAGGTGGAGCTGTGAACCAGCCACCGCAGCGTGACGACACGTTCGAGAACGTCGTGATGGTGCTGCTGTTCCTGTTCATCGGGCTGCTCGTGATCGTCTGGGCCGGGGCCAACCTGGCGTCGCTGGTGGCGCATGGGCAGGTCCTCGGGGCGTCGTTCGAAGACGCCGGCCACGCCATGCTCCAGCTGCGACACCACCTCGGCGACCCCAGATCGGCGTGGCCGCCGGAGCTCGGGGCGCGGTTGCCCGGACCGATTCTGTACTGGGCGGCCACGGCCGTGGTGGTGGCTGCAGCCGTGATGCTCGGCGTCGGCGCCCACAAGGTCTTCCGGGACCCGGTGGAGCCACTCGACCGACGGAGGCGGGCCGGCGTCTCCGCTCAGGGACGCCTGGCCCGCCGTTCGGACCTCCATCCGCTGCTGGTGCGCCGACCCCAGCCCGACCGGTTCGTGCTCGGTCGCGCGGGACACCGCCTGATCGCCACCGAGGCGACCACGACCAAGACCCGCCGGCGCCGACAGACGGCGGGGAGGGGAGCGGTGATGCCGGTGGGGCCCAGCCGCTCGGGCAAGACGACCAGCATTATCAACGGCGTCTTCCACTGGCGGCATCCGGCGGTCCTCGTGTCGCTCAAGGGTGACTTCCTCGACGTGACCGGGACCTGGCGGGACTCGCTCGGCGACGTGCAGGTGTTCGACCCGAGTGGCGTCACCGGGCACGAGAGCGCCACCTGGAGCCCGCTGCGAGGGGCGACCACGGTGAGTGGAGCGGTGCGGGCGGCCCGCCAGATCGCCGAGGCCGCGCCTCGTCAGCAGTCAACCGAGCACGGCGACTTCTGGTCGAACATGGCCGAGAGCCTGCTCGCCGCCCTCCTGGTCGTGGCCGCCAACAGCAAGGACCGGACCTTCGCCGACGTGGTTCGGTGGGTCGTGGGCACCGATGTCCCGGATGAGGGCTTCGTCGGCGAGGTGCAACCGCTGGTGCGGGCCCTGAAGGGCGATGGCGATGCCCAGCGCAAGGAGGCGGGACGGTTCGCCACCACGGTGCTCAGATCGGAA
>JAHWJH010000188.1 GCA_019348555.1 Actinomycetota bacterium | reverse complement strand
TCCGCCGGTGCGATTTGATGGTGACCAACGACACCGGCCCCCGCCACATCGCCGCGGCGATGGACGTGCCGGTGGTGACGGTGTTCGGCCCCACGCACCCGGAGTGGACGGAGATCTACTACGCCAAGGAGCGTCAGGTGGCGGTGAAGGTGTTCTGCGGCCCGTGCCAGAAGAAGACCTGCCCGCTGGACCACCGCTGCATGACGCGGGTGACGCCGGGGATGGTGTACGAGAAGGCGGTGGAGTTGCTGGGGCTGGGCAGGCAGGCCACCGCGGCGGCGACGGCGCAGAGATCGCGCGATGTCGCCGAAGCCAAGGCGGCCGCTCTGGAGGAGCTGCGCCACGAACACGATGCACTGGTGGCCGAAGGCAAAGCCGTGCGGGCGGAGATCGACCAGGGGAACCAACGGGTCGAGCTGCTGGAGAGCGAGCTCGTTCGGCTGGCCGAGGCGGAGTCGACGCTCGATCAGGTTCGGGCCGCCGCAGAGGGGGCCGACGAGCTCGACGAGGCCAACCGCATCCACGAGGACCGAACCCTGCAGTGGCACCACGACGAGGACGGCTCCATGGTGCTCCAGGTGCGTGGCGCCATGAGCGCCTTGCGGCTCCAGTTGCTGTTCTCGACGACCCGGACGCCGTCTGCTCCGCCGTTGGCGAGATCAGACGTAGAGCACTCGAGCTGCACCTAGGAGTAGAGCGAGCAGGGGTGGCACTGCCCACATATATATAGCCGCACGCAATTGCGTACCCGGGAGACACAACTCCATCGCCCGCCTTAATGTCGTGGGCCTCCACAAGCCGAAGGTTATCGCGAACCTAGTATGAAAACTGTTGACCGGGAATCCTGCCCTCCGGAGCCGTGACCTGGCACGCAAATCAAGCAGTCCTCCCGCCACCACCGAGGCTAGCGCGGCCGAGAGCCAGATCGCTGTAGCGAGAGTAGGCCATCCGAAGAAGTACATGAGCGTCGCCGCTAGCAGCAAAGACAAACACGAGGGAAGGCACAGGTAGAGGACGCCGTCCAAGCGCGTACCTATCAAATGCCGACTAACCGATGAACTCAACGCCGCCGACCTCTCCTCCAGGTGTACGACGGCCAGTTGACGAAGCCGCCCAGCCAGATTCCGGGACCGGTTGGTGTGAACCCAATGACTGGTACAGCTTCCCGGTGCAGGCGAAGGTCCAGGCGCTCTTCAAGGTCGACCGGACGGACGTCGACACCACGCTGCTTGCCGTCGCTGGCCGTCTGTCGGCGACCTCGAAAACCCGATCCACTCCAGCCTGCGTCGTCGGCTCGCCCGGGAGCTGTGGCTCTCCACCAGCGACTCCCTCGAGCGGCTCCGCCCAGGCGGCGAACAACTGGGCGCGCCAGGTCGCAGGGGCGACGTCGAGTTGTGCGATGGCATCCAATAGGCCGTCCACCACCCCCTGCTGCCCGGGAGCCGACGGTGAAGGCCACGTCGAGTGGATCAGCGGCGCCAGTTCGCCCCGGCTCAGGTGGGGCGTAGCGGCTGTCGCTCTCCTCGGGGTAGTAGGGCGCAGCCATCGGCGGCGTGACGTACAGCAGGTCGACGGGCTGGCCCGGGTGATGGTGACGGGCAAGCTGGAAGTCAGCGGGGATCTGGGCGACACGGTGGCTGCTGCGTTCCGTCTTCAACTCGATCAGCCACAGGCGATCTGCCCACAGGACGGCATAGTCGGGTGCGCCTCCCTTCTCGCGGTCATGCCTCGGCGGAAGCTCGAACTCATCGACGAACATCGCCCGATCCCCCGGCCAGGAGTCGCGGAAGGCACGCTCGTAGAGCCCGCGAAGGAAGGCGAGACCAGCCGGCCCAGGTCTGCGACGCGTGTTCCACGGTGGGTATGGGCCGTCGAGGATCAACGACGTCAGGAGGCGCTGGCAGTACTCTTCCCGGCTCAGCTTCAGCCTGGAGAGCAACTGACGCGGCGTCTCGAAGTTCACGGGGTCCAAATTAAGGGCTCCGGTCGCGTGATGGTGTGCGAGCAGCCGCACTCGCCCGATCTCCAGCACGCAGGTGCGGTCGTACGTTGCCAAGGCTGAGGAGTATCTCTCGGCCGCCGAGGGAGCTGGAGGCTGGTCGTGCGATCGCGGCTACGAGCCTGGCGATCCACGCCTGGATCAATGCGGCCGACGCGGTGTGCGGCACTCAACTCGGTCGCGGAGCCGGGGGTCAGGACCACGACGAGGCGCTCGCGCTGCTTCGTACGGCCGGGCCCGACGGTGTAGCCGTGGCCAAGGATCTCGTCCGTCTCTTGCCGATGAAGATCAGGGCCGAGTACGAGCCCGACGAGATTCCGAAGTCCGATGCCAAGAAGGCGGTTGACCGCGCTCGACGGGTCGTTGCAGTGGCCCGGCGCGTCGCCGCATCCGTCGATCGGACTTGACCGACTGCTCACTGCTCACTCGATCGCTCGAAGACCTCGGCTTGGCCGCGTCGTCGGCTCCGGATGCCGGCGAAGCCGCTCGCTTCTTCAAGAACGTCGAGTTCGATCCGCCCCACCACGGTGAGTCCGGCAGATGACTCTTCCGCCGACAGCAGCGATTGTGGTAGAGCTTACGCTCAGTCAGCAGTTGAGTTGAGTACCTGCACGCTACATATAGAGCCGAGCAAGGAGGGCCCTATTTCTGTTCAGGAAAGTGCTCGACTCAGCCTCTACTGTCCGACGTGACTGCCCGGATACCACCTGCCGTTCCTCGCGGCAGCGGCGGACGGTCTGTTCGCCGAGCATGGGATTGAAGTCGAGGTGCTCGAGCCGGCGCCGGGCCTGTTGGCCGACATCTTGGCCGGCTTGGAGGCCGCCGGCGAGCGGCGGGCTGTTCGTTCGCTGCTCAGCGGCCGCACCGCTGCCTACGCCGGCGGGATCGCCGCCACCGCGGCAGCCGGCGCGGTCGGCGCCCTCCTGCTGGCCCACCGGGCCCGGGAACGCCGGCTCGCCCTCGCCAGCTGAGCCCGCCGCCGGGCCCGCCTCCTGCCGGGACGGCTCGGAAAGGGCGCCTGCTACGCTGGGATGCCGTTCCTGTGAGACCCCGATTCCGGGGGAGCGCACAGGGCAGTAGCTCAATTTGGCAGAGCACCGGTCTCCAAAACCGGCGGTTGGGGGTTCGAGTCCCTCCTGCCCTGCGTACCGTGACTGTTCCCCGAGGTAGCCCGTGAATCGAGAGACCAAGCGAATGCTGCAGCGCCAAGGTGCCGTAGGCGCCGACGGCGCTGCCGCCGCGCCCGATCGCCGCCAGCAGGTGGCAGCTCGTCGCACGGCAGTCAAGCGGGAGCGGACGGCCCCGCTGACCTTCTTACGGGAAGTGCGGGGAGAGCTGCGCCGGGTGGCGTG
>JAHWJH010000187.1 GCA_019348555.1 Actinomycetota bacterium | reverse complement strand
CGCGAGCGTCGCGAAGCGCCGGTTGATCGAAGCGATGCGAGACGTCGCGCTCGAGGACCTCGACTTCGCGCGCGCGATCGCACCCGTGTTCGCCGAGTTCGTCGACTCGACCGCGAAGGGCGCGTGGCAAGCGAGCCTGCAGGCGCTCACGCAGCTGCGTCGGGCGCACAAGGAGCTCGGCGCATGAGCCGCAACGGTCCGTGGATCGAGCGGCTCGAAGCGATCGCGGTCGCGCGCGAGCTCATCGCGGTCGGGCGTTCGGTCAGGGTCCGGCTCCCGGTCGGGGCCGCCGACCACGAGCAGCCGCACGGGCAGACGGTGGTCGCGCTGGAGGAGCCCGACCGCGCGGATGACGGTGTCGATGCCTTTGCGGGGCACCATCCGGCCGAGCTGCAGCATGATCCGCTCCGCCGGATGAGGCCGAGCTCGAGGCGGGCACCCGCCTGGCCGCCGACGCCGACCACCCCGAGGGCCGGCCGTGGTCGGCGCTGTCGACGACCGAGCGCCGGCGCTTCCTCGACGACCAGCGCCTGGTGTACCTGGCCGAGGCCCCGGTCAACTGGTGTCCGGCGCTCGGCACCGTGCTGGCCAACGAGGAGGTCACCCCCGACGGCCGCAGCGAGCGCGGCAACTTCCCGGTCTACAAGCGCCCGCTGCGGCAGTGGCAGATGCGCATCACCGCCTACGCCGAGCGACTGGCCGACGACCTCGACCTCATCGACTGGCCGGAGCGCATCCGCACCATGCAGCGGAACTGGATCGGGCGCAGCGTCGGCGCCCGGGTGCACTTCCCACTGGCGACCGACCCCTCCACCACCATCGAGGTGTTCACCACCCGGCCCGACACCCTCTTCGGGGCCACCTTCTTGGTGCTGGCTCCCGAGCACCCGCTGGTGGGTCGCCTGGTCGCCGGGGCGTGGGACGAGAGCGCGCCGGCGTCATGGCGGGGGGCGGGGCTGGCCGGCATCGTCGACGGCGTTCCCGCCTCCGGCTGGGACTCCCCCATGGAAGCGGTGGCCGGCTACCGGCGCCACGCCTCGACCCGCTCCGACCGGGAGCGCCAGGTGGAGACCAAGGTCAAGACCGGGGTGTGGACCGGCGCCTACGCCGTCAACCCCACCAACGCCGAGCCCGTCCCGGTGTTCGTCGCCGACTACGTCCTCATGGGCTACGGCACCGGCGCCATCATGGCCGTGCCCGCCCACGACCAGCGCGACTTCGAGTTCGCCCGCGATTTCGACCTGCCGGTGGTCGGCGTGGTGCGCCCGCCCGACGCCTGGTTCGAGGAGCGGGAGCTGGCGCCCGGCAGCCCGGCGTCCACGTGGCCCGAGGCCTTCACCGGCGCCGGCGAGGCCATGGCGTCGGCCAACGAGGGGGTGTCGCTCGACGGCCTGGCCACCGCCGATGCCATCGCCGCCGTCAACGCCTGGCTGGCGTCCACGGGAGCCGGCGAGGCCGCCGTCACCTACCGCCTACGCGACTGGCTGTTCAGCCGCCAGCGCTACTGGGGCGAGCCCTTCCCCATCGTCTACGACGAGGACGGCCTGCCCGTGGCCCTGCCGGAGTCGATGCTGCCGGTCACCCTCCCGGAGATCGACGACTACACCCCCACGGTGGTGGGCGACGACGACAGCCTGCCCGAGCCCCCGTTGGCCCGGGCCAAGGAGTGGGCGGAGGTCACCCTCGACCTCGGCGACGGCCCCCGTAGGTACCGCCGCGAGCTCAACACCATGCCGCAGTGGGCGGGGTCGTGCTGGTACTACCTGCGCTATCTCGACCCCCACAACGACGGCGCCCTGGTCGAGCCCGCCGTCGAGCGCTACTGGATGCAGGGCTCGACCCGTGACGGCAAGCCGGCGTTCGGCGGCGTCGACCTGTACGTGGGCGGGGTCGAGCATGCCGTGCTGCACCTGCTCTACGCCCGCTTCTGGCACAAAATCCTGTTCGACCTGGGCCACGTGTCGACCCCCGAGCCGTTCCAGCGGCTGTTCAACCAGGGCTACATCCTCGCCGACGCCTTCGTCGACGAGCGGGGTGTCCACGTCGAGGCGGCCGAGGTCGTCGGCGACCCCGAGGGCGGCTTCAGCCACCAGGGCCGGCCGGTGCAGCGCCAGGTCGGCAAGATGGGCAAGAGCCTGCGCAACGCCGTGTCACCCGACGCCATCCGCACCGCCTACGGCACCGACACCCTGCGGCTCTACGAGATGGCCATGGGGCCCCTCGACGCCGACCGCCCGTGGAACGCCCGCGACATCATCGGCGTGCACCGATTCCTGCAGAAGCTGTGGCGCAACCTGGTCGACGAGGGCTCGGGGGACCTGCGGGTGGCCGCCGCCCCGCCCGGTGAGGACCTGCGGCGGGTGCTCCACCGCACCATCGCCGGGGTGCGGGCCGACATGGACGGTCTGCGCTTCAACACCGCCGTGGCCAAGCTCATCGAGCTGAACAACGCCCTCACCCGCACCCTGGCGGAGGGCGGCGACGGGGCCGCCGCACCCCTCGAGGTGGCCGAGGCCATGGTGGCCATGCTGTCGCCGCTCGCCCCCCATGTCGCCGAGGAGCTGTGGGCCCGCCTGGGTCACGACACGTCGGTGGTGTGGGCGGCGTTCCCCGTCGCCGATCCTGACCTGCTGGTCGACGACGAGACGGAGCTGCCCGTGCAGGTGGCGGGCAAGGTGCGGGCCCGGGTCCGGGTGCCCACCGGCGCCGACGAGGCGGTGGTGGAGGCGGCGGTCCTGGCCGACGCCGGCGTGCAGGCGGCGCTCGCCGGCCGACCCGTGCGCCGGGCGGTGGTGGTCCCCGGCCGCCTGGTCAACCTGGTCGTGTAGCGGAAGCCGGCGCCCGACCGGCGACTGGTACCGTTGGGACCGCAGATGGGGCCGTAGCTCAGTTGGTAGAGCGCGTCCATGGCATGGACGAGGTCGCGCGTTCGATCCGCGTCGGCTCCACTCAGACGCCCGCCCCAGGCGGCTCCGCCGTTCGTGAGCTACGGTGTAGCTCATGGAGCGGGTCGGCGTCCGGGAGCTGAAGCAGAACGCCAGCCGGGTACTGGATCGGGTCAAGGCGGGTGAGACCGTCGAGATCACCGAGCACGGCCATCCGGTCGCCCTGCTGACGCCGCTGCAGGCGGGTGACGACTTCGACCGGCTGGTCGCCGCCGGCCCAGATTTTCGCGAACGCCGCGCCCTGCGCGTCGGTCACCGCCGCGCCGCCGATCGTCTTCAGCCCAATCACCCGCGCGCCATTCACCGGCGACTTGCCCTCGGGGTCGCTGACGAGGCAGAACACGCCGTCGCGGCAGCGGCGCATCGTCAGGCCCAGCGCGTCGACGACGATCGGCGCCACCGCCCGCTGGCCCTCGGCCTCGCCGACCAGCAGGTACGCCCC
>JAHWJH010000186.1 GCA_019348555.1 Actinomycetota bacterium | reverse complement strand
GCCCGTCCGTCAGGCTTCGCTACCACGTGCCAGGGACGGCGGACGAGGTCGAGCGTGCCCTCATCGATGCCTTCCGCTCGGACGGGTGGTCAGTGGAGCCGAAGCCGACCACCTCGGGGTTCCAGGCCGTGAGCGAAGACAGCTCGAAGGTGGCGAGTTTCTACGTCAACCCCAGGTACGTCGTCGAGGGCGATGACCAGTCACCCATCGCACCTCCCGGGTACGTGGTTGTGGAAATGGGCGCCGCAGACAACCCCTGTCCTCCCGGGGAGCCGGGGTGCTAGCCCCCTCGGTCTGAGTTCCGGCGGCTGCGCACGCCCTTTGGCGGCGAGGCGAGAACGTGCCGATCATGCGGGCCGGGCGGACCGGTGCTGCATCCCCACCGAGGAGCGGACCAGTGCGCCGATCATCCGTTCCCGCTCCCTCGCCCGCCGTTGCGCCGGGCAATCGCCACTATTCGACGCAGTTCTCATCGATGTACGCGGTGACCCGCGCAATCGCTGCGTTGACCTCTTCGGGGAAGTTCTCGGTGAGCTGCGAGTTCGGGTCAGAAGGATCGACGGCATTGTCAAAGTGCCTGGTGATGAGATCCAGATCGTCGCGGAGCTCGGTGGGTGCTTGCGAGCGGAGTTGGCGTAGATCTTCGACGTGTCCGGCGGAGCCGACGTAACTCTCACGGAGCTCTACGGAGGGGCCGGGCGCATCCGCGCAGAACGCCGCACGGTCGGCGGTATCAGCCTCAGTGTCAGTTGCCCCGTCATCGTTGCCGCATGCTGCGGCCGACACCGTCAGCGGTACCAGCGTAAACAAAGTGAGCCAGAACCGCCGTTGTGGTGTCCTGCCCATCAATGTGACGTTACCGCGCCGTTGGTCGCACCGAGGTGCCGCTCGCGCGGGCCCGGAGCGGCGGCGGCCGACGGGTCGGCGTCGAGGGTGAGGGGAACCGAACGTTTCTTCGCGCTGGCCTCGGACGTCGGCGACCCGACACTCGGGGTGGGAGTCGGGAAGCGGCCCTGGGCGAAGAACAAGGTCCACAGACCTTCGCCGCTGACGGCAGCCGCTCGACCCGGAGCGAAGGCAGCCTCTGGGGGCCGCCGGTTTTGCCCGCGAACGACGCCGGATACGCGTGGGCGCAGGTTCCGGAGCCCCACCTGGCATCACCGACGACGTGCGCCTGGCCGGGACCGTTACTCAGGGGACCTCCTATCATCTCCGCTCGCCGCCACCGGGCCTGAATCGCCAGGAGTTACTCACCGACGGCCACGGCGGCCAGGGCCACCGCCCCGCCCCGGTGGAGACGCTCGAGGGTCAGCGTCTCGTCGGTTCCGAGCCGGTGGGCCACCACGTCGCCGCCTTCGGGGGGAAGCAGGAACAGCCAGCGGCTGTCAGGCGAAAAGGCGAAGGGGGTGGCGTACGCCATGAACGACGGGTGAACGGTGACGACTTCACCGTTGGCCCCGTCGATCACGGCCACGCGGTCGGGTCCCCCGTTCATGGCCCCTACGGGAACGGCCAGCCACCGGCCGTCGGGTGAGAACGCTGCCGAAGGGAACGGGAAGATCAGCGTCCCAGCGGGGGGACGTACGTCGACACCGGCGCCCGTACGCACACTCGTCAGCTGCAGCCGGCAGCGCAGGGCCTCGCACGAGAACCGAGCCAGCGTGTCACCGGAGCCACCCAGAAGGACGCCGTGGCCGATGGGCCGGGCCTCGCCCGTATCGGGGTTGTAGAAGGTGAGGCTCCCGTACGCTCCCATGACAAGCCCACCGTCGACGGCGACCATGGAAGAGTCACCGTGAGTCGCTGGCAGGACGAACCGTCGCCCGCTCTCGTGACCTTCGACGCTGACCTCTCGCATCTCCACCCCGTCGCCGGCGTGGTCAACCAGCCACAAGTGGCCCGGCCGGTCCGAGGGCACCGGCCACGTGGGCCACTCCTCGGCACCAGCCTCAGTGAGGACGACGGGACCCTCGTTCGACGCCACAGGGACGGCGGACACGCCTTCAGGACCGTGCACGATGAGGGCGTCACCCACCGCCCAGACGCCGTGGTAGTTCTCCCGGCCCGCCACCGAGCGCACGGCGCCGGTGTCCAGGTCGACGATCACGGCCTGCGAGGTGGTCACCACCACCAGCGCCGCGCCGGTGGGCTCGGGCAGGAGCGGCCCCGTGGCCGGCGGCTCGTCGAGTGGCGTCGTCGTCGTCGTCGTCGTGGTCGCCGGCCGCCGGGCAGTGGTTGTGGTGGCGATGGCCTTAGTTTCCCCGTTGCCGCCTTCGTCTCGATCCCCGAGGAGAACGACCGCCGCCACGAGCGCCACCGCACCGGCGAGCACCGCGGCTCCCCGGGCCCGGGCCCGGGCCGGCTCGACCGTCGTCGCCCCGGCCGGCTCGGGGGGCGGCTCCTCCGGCGCCGGATGGAGCTGCTCGTCGGCAACCGGGAGCGGGGCCAGGAACAGGTCCTTCTTCGGCCGGCCTCCGTCCAAGGGATCGGTCACGGGTACTCGACGACCGGAAGAATGGGGTTGGGCATGCTCACCGGCGACCATCCTCGCGCCATGCCGACATTGTGGCGAGGGACATTCGGCGCACGGAGGCACATGACCCGGCTCCGGGCAGGGCTGTCCCGGAGCACTGATCGCAACAAGATGCAGCATCTGGATTTCCCCTCGGGGGCTGTCGTCTGGCAGACCGATCGCCGTGAAGCCGATGACCTCTCCGTCCAAGAGGGCGCGGCATCTGGTCATGCGCCACAGCACCGCCGTCGCAGTACCCGCCGTACCGAGGTGCCGCTCGGCAGCGCCTCGAGCGGCGGCCGGCACCGGCTCCCCGTCGCTGCCAGGAGCACCGAACCTTCGATCGCGCTGGCGGCGGTCCTCGACGGCCCGGCAATATCCGGCGAGTGGCTGGACCCTCTCAGGAACCGTCAGCACGCCTTGCGGACTTCGCCGATGAGTTGGAGCACAGCGTCGGCGATGCGGCGACAGTTGTCCGGACCGACACGCCTGGCAATGGTGTCTCAATCGAGCCCGTCCGCCGCGATGCCCTCGGAGTTTGGTGGATGGACTTCGGCTTCGAGGTCGTGCTCGGCGTGGAAGGGGGCTTGGGTGGACGTTGGGAACTCGAGTGCTCACACGCGGACGTCGACATGCTCGAAGCCATCGTCCGGTCCATCGTGGACGGACGGGTGCGAGAGGTGCGAGCACCCGGACGTTCGTGCGTGACGGTCAGCCTCGGAGATGGACGGGATGTAAGGGAGACCGGCGGCGTTGCACCAACGGGCTGTCTTCCGATGCCCTTCTGGAAGCGGTGGGGACATCGGATCGACTACCAGCCCTACCGCTCATAGGTGCCGATCTTGCGGGCCCAGAGCGGCGACGGCCGCCGGCTCGGCGTCGAGGGTGAGCAGC
>JAHWJH010000185.1 GCA_019348555.1 Actinomycetota bacterium | reverse complement strand
ACGCCGATGGCCACAACACCGGCAGCGTCGGCATCGCCGTCCTCGGCACCTTCTCGGGCGCCGGCGTGGTACCCACCGCCGCCGCCCTCGACGCAGTGGCCTCGGTCGTCGCCTGGAAGCTCGGCACCCGCGACCTCGACCCCCGAGCCGGCGGCGCCCTCATCGCTCACCGCGACGTGGCGGCCACCGGCTGCCCCGGAGAGGGGCTGCATCGCCAGCTTCCCGAGCTGCGCCAGGCCGCCGCCTCCCGCATCGCCGCCTCCCGATCGACCGCCGACGACGGTGGGGGGCTGGTCGAGGAGCTGCTCGACGCCCTGGGCGGCCTTCTCGGCTGAGGACGTCGCGAACCTCCGGGCGTCACCTTCGTCGTCTCGGTGACCTCGGTTGCCGATCAGCTCCGCCCGCCAGCAGCACCGGACAGGGACGCCGCCGCACGACCCCCACCGCCCTGCGGCGCCGACAGCGCGACGGCGATGGCCTGGGCGAGATGGCTGGTGTGGGCCAGGGTCAGGCGCCACTCCCCCACCCCGGCGCCGGCGGCCAGAGCAGCGGCCTCCCCGTGAAGCCGCAGCGACGGAGCGCCCGAGGGCGCCCGCACCACCTCCACGTCCCGCAGCGGGAAGCGCCCGATGCCGACCTGCAGGGCCTTCATCACCGCCTCCTTGGCGGCGAATCGGGCGGCCAGGGGCTCGGCCGGGTCACGGCGGCGAGCGGCGTCGAGTCGCTCGGCCTCGCTGAAGAGCCGCTCGACCAGGCGGGGGTGACGGCCGAGGACCGAGCGGAACCGGTCGACATCCACGAGGTCGGCGCCGATGCCGATCACGACCTGCGCCGGTGATGATCCGCCGGCGCCGGTTGCTCGGAGCGGGATCGGCGGCATCGCCTGCTGCGCCGATCGGACCCTCCGGCGCCGGTCATCGCCGCCACCGCTCGGCCAAGAGGTGGACGGGCTGGGTCAGCAGCTCCACGATCGGCACCTCGCCCAGCACCTCGTCGTCGAAGATCGGCTCGGTCTCGGTGACGGCGTCGACCAGCGCGGCGTAGCGGCCCTGGTAGCCCTCCAGCACCCCGCGGGCATCAGCGGGGGCGAGGAGCCCGGCGGCGCGCACGTGCAGCAGCACCAGGCCGACGACCTGGTGTCCCCTGGTCTCGGGGGCGATCACCACCGTGCGCCCGTCGCTGGCCCCGATCGCCACCGTGACCTCCCGCTGGGTCGCCACCCGGTGCTTGGTCCCTCGCAGCACGCCGTCGATCTCGGCCCGGGAGGTCAGCCCGGCGGCGACACCGCCCTTGTCGACCACCTCGATGCCGGGCGAGCCCCCACCGTCGTCCTCGATGCGGTACCGGGTGTAGCCGACCACCTCGCTGATCGCCGGCTCGAGGGCGGCCAAGGTCCGCAACGAGCGATAGCCCAACCGGTCGCGCTCACCTCCGGCGGCCAGCACCTCGCGGACCAAGCGGGCTCCGAGCAGCGCGCCTTCGGAGCGGGAGATGCCGACGGTGACGGTCTTCGCCTGGTGCTTGATGGCGTCGATGGGCCGGGTGAGCTCGTCGATGGCTCGGGTGAGGGCGTTGGTGAGGTCTTCCACGACCACACTGGGCAGGCCGAGCTTGCCGTAGTCGAGCTCGTAGGACTCCAGCGGCGAGAGGCCGCTGGCGTAGCGCAGCAGCGATGCCACCTCCAGCGCCTCGGCCGCCGGGAGGTGTCCGTCGTAGGCCCCGCTGCGCAGGCCGTCGAGGACCCGGCGGGCCACGGGTGCGAGCACCGGCGCCAGACGCTCGAGCAGGGCCGAGGCGTCGTCGGCAGAGCTGAGGGCAGCCTCGATCGCCGCCCTGGCCTGGCGCAGGACGAGGGCCTGGTGGTCGATGGCGAGCGCCGCCCCGTAACCGAACAGGTGCCCGGCCATGGCCGACAGCACGAAGGCGAGCGCCGGGTGCACGGGGGGCACGGCCACGGTGGCCACCGCGGCCGGGAACGCCTGGCCCTCGGTGGCCACCACCACCGGGACTGCCTTGTGGGCCCGGTAGATCGCCACCTCCTTGGCGACGTCGTCTGCGTTGGGGCCGGCCAGGCCGGCGGCGCACACGAACACCAGCGGCTCCGACGACAAGTCGATGTGCTTCTTGTCCTCGGTGGCATCGCAGGCGATCGACTTGTAGCAGAGCTCGGACAGCTTGATGCGGACCTCCTCGGCGGCCACCCGGTTGGCGCCGTTGCCGACCACCGCCCACGCCGAGCGGGGCGGGGCGTGGCGGGCGGCGGCGGCGGCGATCTGCTCGCGCTGGGCGAGCACCGATCCCATGGCTGCGGGCAGGCGGCGCAGGCCGTCGAGCACCGCCGATGCCCGGGCGTGATCGGCGCAGCCGAGGACCTCGGCGATGCCCTCGGCCAGGAGGAACCCGGCTGCCACCTGGGCGTAGAACGCCTTGGTCGAGGCCACGCTCATCTCGACGTCCCGCCCATCGGAGGTGAACAGCACCCCGTCGGCCTTCTCCACCAGGTCGCTGTTGCGGCGGTTCACGATCGCCACCACCGCCGCTCCCCGGGCCCGCACAAGGTCGACGGTGCGGTTGGTGTCGGTGGTGGTCCCCGACTGGCTCACGGGCACCACCAGGGTGTCGGACATGTCGTCGTCGAGGGCGAAGCCCGACAGCTCGGTGGCGAGCATCGCCTCGACGCGCAACCGTGGCTTCGCGGGCGCCGTCAACCTGGCGTTGCACGCGATCGAGGCGGACTTGCCGGATGTTCCCGATCGATCGGGCCTCGCCCTTGATGAATCAAGGACCCACGGGCGGTCGGGGGGGACGGGGGAGCCGCGGGAAAAAGGGGGCCGGGAGACCGGGCATCCCGCTCGCGCGCGTCCACGATGCCGGCCTCTTTGTCGCCACGATCCCCGGACGGCCCGCCATCTTCCCCTACACCCTGGAGCTGGCGCGTGGCGAGCAGGTCTGGGAGCAGGGCGACCCCTATCGCTTCCTCCCGACGATCGGCGACCTCGACCTCCACCTGATCCTCGACAACGCCGCCACGCACAAGACGGCGCTGATCCAGCGGTGGGTGCTCAAGCACCCGCGCGTGCACCTGCACTTCACGCCGACCAGCAGCTCGTGGCTCAACCTCGTCGAGTGCTGGTTCTCCCGGTTGCAGCGCCGGGCGCTCGCCCGGGCCGAGTTCGCGAGCACGGACGCGCTCGAGGCGGCGCGGCGCGGCTACATCGCCGCGACCAACGCCGCCCCCAAGCCGTTCACCTGGACCAGAACTGCCGACGAGATCCTCGCCTCCGTCGCCCGCTTCTGCCGCCGAACTTCGGGGTCAGACCACTAGAGACTGTGTGGGAATGTGGGGCGGCGTGGCGCCGGCTCCGCGCCGTGTGCCGGGGGGTAGCGAGGTCGTCCATAGTGCTGCAT
>JAHWJH010000184.1 GCA_019348555.1 Actinomycetota bacterium | reverse complement strand
GCAAGGACCCGGAGCACTACGGGCCCGAGTTCGGCGACGAGGTCGACGACGGCAGCGGCTACGTGTGGCCCACTCGCCCGGAGGCGGGCAAGGGGCGGTAGCGACGCGCCTCGTCCTGGCCGGTCGCCTCGCGCCGGCGGGACTCCCGAGCACTCCCACCCGGTCATTGGGGTGCGTCCCACTCGGCCGTCGACCGGCGGGCGCATGGCGTTACTGCTCTTCGTCGTGCGCCGACTCCGTGCGGCGTCTCGCTGCTCGCCGGTCCAGCGCCGTCAACAGCACCGACAACGCTCCGGCAAGGGCGAGGAACAGCACCGCCTCCGCCCACTTGCTCAGCACCATCCAGGGAAGGGCGAGGGCGCCGATGGTGGCCACGGAGGACCACGCAATCGTGTTGTCCGAGTCCATCTTCGCCATCGCCACCACGAGCCCAAAGAACAGGGCGCCGAACACGAGGCCGATGCCCAGGGTCTGGCGCATGGGCTCAGCGGCCCCGACCCGGTCGTCGTTCATCGAGCAGGCGCCCCGCCAGGTGGTCGAGGAAGGCCTCCCGGTCCCTCCAGCTCGTGGCGAGACGAAGCGTCGCTCCGGTGTCGGAGGGGCGCATGGTCCCGTCGTCATCAATCGAGACCCGCACCGGCTCCATGTCGACGAGGGACTCGTTGTAGGCGAGGTGCACGGCGACGGTGTCGTACAGCGGCGTGGTGGCCTGGTCGTACAGCTCGGACAGTCCGAGCGCGTCGAGCCAGGCCCGGTGCTGGGCCAGGACCGCACTCAGCAGGCGATCGTGGTCGCCGCTGGCGAGGACCCGGCGGTAACGCTCGTCGCGCAGCACGGCCGAGCCACAGGTGTCGAGCGGGGTGAGGGTGCACTCCCACGGCGCGGCGAAGACCCGCCGGGCGGCGTCGACGTCGGTGGCGACGTTGTACTCGGGCACCGGTCCGGGCTCACCTCGGTAACCGATCCGCAGCGACCCGTGCATGCCCACCAGCCGAGCCCGGTGGGCGATCTCGGGGCGTCGCTGGAGGGCGGCGGCCACGGTGGTCAGAGGCCCCAGGGCGATGACCGTCACCTCGGTGGTCGCCCACTCGATGGCCTCGACCATGGCCGCCACACCGTCGTGGACGCCGCCCGGGTGGTCATCGAGGGCTTGGCGGCCAGCCACGCCCCGCAATGGCTGGTCGAGGTCGCCGCCTCCCGGCGATCCCACCCCGATGGGGATGTCCTGGCACCCGCCGGCGGCCAGCAGGTCGGCGACGAGGGCGGCTCGATCCACCGGGTCGCCGGTCGAGGTCGTGACCAGGCGGACGTCGAGCTCCGGGCACCGGAGGGCGAAGGCGAGGGCCCAGGTGTCGTCGATGTCGGTGCCGATGTCGGTGTCGATGATGACGACCTGGGCCACGGGTGGCCGCCTACTCCCCCGCCGCCAGAGCGGCGGCGACCTCGTCCTCGAAGGGCATGGCCGACGCCGCCCCTGTTCGCTCGACCTGCAGGGAAGCGGCCACGCCGGCGGCCCGGGCCGAGTCGGCAAGCGACCTGCCGGTGGCCAGGCCGGCCGCCATCACGCCGAGGAAGCAGTCGCCGGCGCCGGTGGTGTCGACCGGGCGGGCCCGGCGGGCGGCGACGGTGTGCACCTCGCCGTCGGCGTGGACCTCCGCTCCCCGCTCGCCGAGGGTGATCACCACGGCCCGCCCCGGCCGCGGCCCGATGTCGAGTGCCCGGGCCTCGACCTCGTTCACCACCACCACGTCGGCCACCTCGACCAGGGCCGCCGCCCCGTCACCGACCGGCGAGGGGTTGAGCACCGACGTCGCCCCGACCCGGCGGGCGGCGGCGAAGGCCGCGGCGACGGCATCGTGGGGCACCTCGAGCTGGGCCACCACCACGCCGCCGGCGCCCACCTCCTCGACCGCCGCCGCCGTGTGCTCGCCGGTGAGCATGGCGTTGGCTCCGGGGACCACCACGATGGTGTTCGTCCCGTCGGCGTCGACGGTGACCACGGCCGTCCCCATGGAGGTGTCGACCTCCTTCAGCCACGAGCGGTCGACAGCGGTGCCCTCCAGGAACGACACCGCCTCGTCTCCCCACCCGTCGGAACCCACGCAGGCCACCAGCACGGCGGAGGCACCGGCACGCGAGGCGGCCACCGCCTGGTTGAGCCCCTTTCCCCCGGGAAGGATCTCGATCGACCGGCCCGGCACCGTCTCACCGGGCTGAGGGAGGACGGACGCCGACACCACCACGTCGGCGTTGACCGAGCCGACCACCACGACGCGCCCCGGGCCGCTCACCGCTCACCCAGCAGGGCGTCGACCACCGCTCCCGGATCGCGCTCTTCCAACCGCCGGGCCAGCCACGCCAGCGGGCGCAGGGGCACGGGCGGCCGGCTCACGAGGTAGGCCAGCACCGAGACCAGGCGATCGAGCTCTACGCCGTACGCCTGCCGCCCGCTCCGGTCGAGGGGATGCAGGCGTTCGGCCGCGCCCCATGCCTGGCGGCGGGCGTGGCGGAGCGAGAAGTTGAACGCCCGCCCGCCCCCGACCGTGGCCGCCTCACTGACCCAGCGCGAGACCCGGTCCAGGTCACCGAGGACGTCCTCGTAGGTCTGGGCGAGCACGTCGTTCACCGCATCGAAGTCGGCCCGGATCGGCGCCAGCTGGCCACGCTCGTCGGCCACGTCGACCACGGCCAGGGCGAGATCGTGGTTGACGTGGGCGTTGATGCCGAGCAGCAGGTGCTGGACGATCAACAGCCCGGGCGCACCGGCCACGTCCCAGCACGCCTGCCAGCACCGGGGGCGGACCACACCGCCGGTGGCCGCCCTGAGGTAGTACGACGCGAAGGTGGAGGCGAACCGGTCCATGCCCGGACCGTCGGCGAACTCCGAGCGGGCAATGGCATCGGCGAGCCGGCCGGTGACCCGGGCGTACAGCGCCGGGAAGTAACCGGAGGCGTCGCCGGCATCCCGGGCGATCCGGCGCAGGTCGGCGGCGGCGTCCCCGATCGACCCGCTCATGGGGCCACCTGGTCGAAGGGCGCTGCCCGGACGCCACCGGCGTCGGTTCCCATGCCCCACACGCTACGAGCCCGGCGCCACCCGGGTCATCACGACCGCAGCAGCTTCACCACCGCCTCCACGTCGGACAGGTCGTCGAACACCGCGTCGGCGCCCAAGCCGTACAGGTCGTCCTGGGTGGTGTGCCCCGTGGCCACCAGCGCGCAGCGGGCGCCCCCGGCCCGGGCGCACTCGAGGTCACGGGGCGTGTCACCCACCACCCACACGTCCTCGGGCGAGAGGGTCCAACCCCGCCGCTCGGCCGCCCGGCGAAGGGCCACCGGCACCAGCGCCGGCCGGTCGGGATCGTCACTTCCGTAGGCGCCGCTCTCCAGATCGAGCCACCGGTCGAGGCCCAGCGCGGCGAGCTTGGTGGCAGCGTTGACCGCGGT
>JAHWJH010000183.1 GCA_019348555.1 Actinomycetota bacterium | reverse complement strand
GACGACTCCCCCCTCCCCCACCTGGCCGGGCGCCCCCGCCCGGTCCACCATTACCTGCGCCAGCGCTTCGCCCAGGTGACCAACCCGCCGATCGACTCCATCCGGGAGCGCCGGGTCATGAGCCTGCGGACCCTCATCGGGCCCCGCCAGCCGATCCTCACCGAAACCGCCGCGGCTGCCCGTCTGGTCACGCTGCGGTCCTTCTTCCTGTACCCGTCGGGGGTGCTGGCCCTCTACGACCGTGAGCGGTTCCCCTTCGCCACCGCTCCCCTCGACGCCACCTTCGAGGCATCGTCGGGCCCGTCGGGCCTGCGGGCGGCGATCGAGCGCCTGTGCGACGAGGCCGAGGCCCTCGTGGCCGACGGCGCCGAGATCCTTGTCCTCGACCACGCCGACATCTCGGCCACCCGAGCGCCCATCCCGTCGCTGCTGGCCTGCGGAGCGGTCCACCATCGACTCATCGACGCCCGGCTGCGCTCGTGCACCAGCATCGTCGTGGTCAGCGACAGCGCCCGCGACACCCATGAGATCGCCGCGCTCCTCGGCTACGGCGCCGACGCCATCTGCCCCCGTCTCGCCCTGCAGACGGTGGCGGCCGAGGCCGACAGCGACGACGACGCGGACGCCATCAGCCCCGAGGCCCAGGAGCGGTTCCAGTCGGCCATCGAGGAGGGGACCCTCAAGATCCTCTCCAAGATGGGCATCTCGACCGTCGACTCCTACCGGGGCGCCCAGATCTTCGAGGTGATCGGCCTCGCCCCCGAGGTGGTCGACCTGTGCTTCGCCGGCACCGTCTCCACCGTGGGCGGCATCGGATGGGCAGCGCTCGGCGACGACGTGCTCGCCCGTCACGCCGCCGCCTGGCCGCCCGAGGTGGCCACGCCGGTGCAGCTGGAGTCGCCCGGCTACTTCCGGGTGCGCAAGGGCGGCGAGTACCACGGCAAGGGCAAGGAGGTGGTCGACGCCCTCACCGATCTGGCCCTGGTGAAGGCCACCGAGGAGATGGCCGCCGCCCACCTGCTCCAGCGGGCCATCAGCGGCGACCGCTACGACCTCTACGAGCGCTTCGCCGCCCTGGTCAACCAGCGGCCTCCCACCGAGTTGCACGACCTGCTCGACGTGGTGCCCTGCGGCCCCCCCGTACCCCTCGACGAGGTCGAGCCCACCGCTGCCATCGTCACCCGCTTCTCCACCGGTGCCATGTCGCACGGGTCGCTGTCGAAGGAGGCCCACGAGACGCTGGCCGAGGCCATGAACCTGCTCGGCGCCCGCTCCAACTGCGGTGAGGGCGGCGAGGACACCGCCCGGTTCCGGACCCGGGGCCTTCCCCAGGGCGACAAGAACTCCAAGGTGAAGCAGATCGCCTCCGGGCGCTTCGGTGTCACGCCCGAGTACGTGGCCCACGCCGACGAGCTCCAGATCAAGATCGCCCAGGGCTCCAAGCCCGGCGAGGGCGGGCAGCTCCCCGGCCACAAGGTGTCCGACGAGATCGCCCGGCTGCGCCACACCCAACCCGGCGTGGCCCTCATCTCGCCCCCGCCCCACCACGACATCTATTCGATCGAGGACCTGGCGCAGCTCATCTACGACCTCAAGCAGGTCAACGCCGCCGAGGTGTCGGTGAAGCTCGTGGCCGAGGACGGCGTGGGCACCATCGCCGCCGGGGTGGTCAAGGCCCTCGCCGACACCGTCCACATCAGCGGAGCCAACGGCGGCACCGGCGCCTCGCCCCTGTCGTCGATCAAGCACGCCGGCATGCCCTGGGAACTGGGCCTGGCCGACGCCCAGGCCGCTCTGGTCGAGAACCACCTGCGCGACCGGTGCCGGCTGCAGGTCGACGGCGGGTTCCTCACCGGCCGACACGTCGTGGTCGCCGCACTGCTCGGAGCCGACGAGTTCTCCTTCGGGACCGCCGCCATGATCGCCGAGGGCTGCATCATGCTGCGGGCCTGCCACCGAGACACCTGCAAGCCGGGTATCGCCACCCAGCGGCCCAACCTCCGGGCCAACTTCACCGGGACGCCGGAGGGCGTGGCCGCCTACTTCCTCTACGTCGCCGACGAGGCCCGCCGACTGTTGGCCGAGCTGGGCTTCCGGTCATTCGACGAAGCCATCGGTCGGGTGGAGTGCTTGCGCCAACGACCCACGGGCGACGCCCGCATCGACTCGGCCGACCTGTCGCCTCTGCTCGTTGCACCCGCCGATCCCGGCGCTCCCCGGCGCTTCGTGGCCAGCGACCCGATCCAAAAGCCCCGGTCCTCACTGGGCGACGCCCTGGTGGCCGACGCCTTCCGGCCGGTGTGGGACGGTGCCGACGTCGACCTGCGCTACCCCATCGTCAACGCCGACCGGGCTGTCGGCGCCGCCCTCGGCGGGGCCATCGCCCTCGAGTTCGGTGAGCGCCCACCGAAGGGCACGGCCACCGTCCACTTCACCGGTTCGGCGGGGCAGAGCTTCGGCGCCTTCCTGACCCACGGGATCGAGCTGGAGCTGATCGGCGAGGCGAACGACTACGTGGGCAAGTCGATGGGCGGCGGCCGCATCGTGATCATCCCGCCGCCCGACGACGCCGGCCATGCCGTGCTGGCCGGCAACACCTGCCTCTACGGGGCGACCGGCGGCGACCTCTTCGTCGCCGGAGCGGCGGGCGAGCGCTTCGGGGTGCGCAACTCCGGCGCCACCGCCGTGGTCGAAGGAGTGGGCGACCACTGCTGTGAGTACATGACCGGCGGCACGATCGTGGTGCTCGGCCTGGTCGGCTACAACCTGGGAGCCGGCATGACCGGCGGCCAGGCATTCGTGTGGGACCCGGGAGCCCAGCTCATCTCCCGGCTCAACCTCGGCCTGGGCTCCGCGGTCTCCGTGCTGATCTTCCTGTTCGTGGTGGGCATCGCCGTCCTGTTCGTCAAGGGCTTCGGCACTGCGGTCCCGGGCCAGGAGGAGGATTCCTAGATGCTCCAGCGCGGGAGCAAGGAGTACACGCTGTGGTCGCTCGGCCTGCTGATCGTGGTCCTGTTCTCGCTGTTCCCGGTCCTGTGGCTGCTGTCCCTGTCGCTCAAGGCGCCGGCGACGATCGCCGACCAGCGCCTGATCCCCAGCGACGTCACCTTCGAGAACTACACGAACCTGTTCGCCGGCGGATTCGACAGCCCGTTCCTGCGCCCCCTGATCAACTCGATCCTGATCGCGCTGATCGCCACGCTGATCGCCATCACCCTGGCCTCGTTCACCGCCTACGCGATCGCGCGCCTGGTCTTCCCGGGCAAGTTCGCCGTGCTGGGAGGCGCGCTGGCCATCGCCATGTTCCCGCCCATATGCATCGTCGGGCCCCTGTTCGACATGTGGCGCGCGCTGGGCATCTACGACAACTATCCGGGGCTCATCATCCCCTACCTGACCTTCAGCCTGCCGCTGGCCATCTACGTGCTCGTGGCCTTCTTCCGCGAGATCCCGTGGGACCTCGAG
>JAHWJH010000182.1 GCA_019348555.1 Actinomycetota bacterium | reverse complement strand
CGACGAAGCCCTTCGGGCCGCCGGCCGGCGTCCGGCCTGGTCGCCTTCGGCGACGCCGGCCGGACGGGGGAGCATGGTCCGGAGGAAGGCCGCCAGGGGGTTGACCGGTGAGCCGGTTCAGCCCTGCCAACCTGGAGCTGGGCCGGTCGATCATCGCGCGCTACCCCCGGAGCCGCTCCGCCCTCATCCCTCTGCTGCACGTGGCCCAGGAGCAGGACGGCTGGGTCAGCCCCGAGGCGATGGAGCACATCGCCGAGTTGCTCGACCTCACGCCCGCCGAGGTGCTGGGCACCTGCAGCTTCTACGGGATGTTCAAGCGCCATCCGGTGGGTCGCTACGTCGTGGGCGTGTGCACCAACATCTCGTGCCTGCTGCTCGGCGGCGAGGAGCTGCTCGAGCACTGTGAGGCCACCCTCGGCATCAAGGCGGGCGCCACCACCGCCGACGGGATGTTCACCCTCGAGGACGTGGAGTGCATCGCCGCGTGCACCGACGCCCCCTGCCTGCAGGTGAACTACCGCTACTTCCTCAATCTGACGCATGACCAGGCCGATGCCCTCTTCGACGACCTGCGGGCCGGCCGCCGGAGCGAGGAGGTGCCCGCGCATGGCACCCTGACCCGCGTGCGACAGCGCATCGATCCTGATCGGTGGTGGGGCCACGGCGCCGAGGGTCTCCCCATCCCGCCGGGCCAGGCCCGCTGATGGCGGTCAGCAACGCCGCCCCCATCATCTCCACCCGCTTCGAGGGCGGCGATGGACGCACCCTGGCGGGCTACGAGTCCGCCGGGGGCTACACCGCCCTGCGCAAGGCCCTCGCCATGAGCCCCGACGCCGTGCTCAACGAGGTCAAGGCGGCCAACCTCCAGGGCCGGGGCGGAGCCGGCTTCCCTGCCGGGGCGAAGTGGTCGTTCCTGCCCAAGGACGTCTTCCCCCGCTACTTCGTGGTCAACGGCGACGAGAGCGAGCCCGGCACCTGCAAGGACCGGCCCCTCATGGAGGAGGACCCCCACCAGCTCCTCGAGGGCCTGCTGATCTCCTGCTACGCGGTGCGGGCGGCCCAGGCCTTCGTCTACGTCCGCGGCGAGATGGCCCTGGCCCAGGAGCGGTTGGCCACCGCCCTCAACGAGGCCTACGCCGCCGGCTACGTGGGGCGCGACATCATGGGCACGGGCTGGTCGATCGACGTCGTGCTGCACTGGGGGGCGGGCGCTTACATCGTCGGCGAGGAGACGGCGCTCATCGAGAGCCTCGAGGGCCAGCGGGGCATGCCCCGTCTCAAGCCGCCGTACTTCCCGGCGGCCAAGGGGCTCTACCTCCAGCCCACCGTGGTCAACAACGTCGAGACCCTGTCGAACATCCCCTGGATCATCCTCAACGGCGGGGCCGCCTTCGCCGACCTCGGCACCGAGAAGGCGGCCGGCACCCGGCTGTTCGCCCTTTCCGGCCACGTGCGCCGGCCGGGGGTCTACGAGGTGGAGATGGGCACCACGACGTTCCGTGACCTGGTGGAGGCCCCGGTCTACGGCGGTGGGATGCGCCACGGCAACCAGCTCAAGGCCTTCATCCCGGGTGGTGCGTCGGCGCCGTGGTTCTATCCCGAGCAGCTCGACCTGGCCCTCGACGCCAGCGTGGTGGGTCCCGCCGGGTCGATGCTCGGCTCGGGCGCGGTGGTGGTCATGGACGACACCACCTGTGCCGTGCGCGCCGCGTGGCGGCTGGTGCGGTTCTTCGCCCACGAGTCGTGCGGCAAGTGCACGCCCTGTCGAGAGGGCGGGGCGTGGTTGGAGAAGATCCTGCGCCGCATCCTCGACGGCCACGGTCGGGAGGACGACATCGAGCTGCTCCTCGACGTGGGCGACAACATCAGTCCCGGGCCCTTCCCCCGCCCGCCCCTCGACGGCGAGCCCGGGGTGCCGTTCCCGTTCAAGCAGACCACGATCTGCCCGCTCGGGCCGTCCACGGTGTCGCCCATCCAGTCGTCGATCCTGCGCTTCCGCGACGAGTATCTCGTCCACATCAAAGAGGGCGGGTGTCACCATGGCTGAGCAGACCGAGCAGGCGGAGGAGCAGAAGACCACCCTCACCGTCACCATCGACGGGCGGGAGATCGAGGCCAACCCCGGCGAGCTGGTGATCGCCGCCGCCGAGCGCCACGGCGTCTACATCCCCCGGTTCTGCTACCACCCCCGGATGCGCCCGGTGGGCATGTGCCGGATGTGCATCGTCGAGATCGACTCCGGCCGGGGCCCGGCCCTGCAGCCGTCGTGCATGGTGCCGGTGGCCGAGGGCATGAAGGTCGACACCACCTCGGCGCTGACCAAGAAGGCCCAGGACGGGGTGCTCGAGTTCCTGCTCATCAACCACCCCCTCGACTGCCCGGTGTGCGACAAGGGCGGGGAATGCCCGCTCCAGGACCAGACGCTGGCCTTCGGCCCCGGTGAGACCCGCTTCGTCGAGGAGAAGCGCCACTTCGAGAAGCCCATCCCCATCAGCGATCTCGTCTACCTCGACCGGGAGCGTTGCATCCTCTGCGACCGCTGCACCCGCTTCGCCAAGGAGGTGGCCGGCGACCCGCTCATCTCCTTTCTCGACCGGGGAAACCACACCCAGGTCAACACCTTCCCCGACGACCCCTTCGCCTCCTACTTCAGCGGCAACACCGTGCAGCTGTGCCCCGTGGGGGCACTGCTCGCCCGCCCCTACCGCTTCCGGGCCCGCCCATGGGACCTCGACCAGGTCGAGTCCACCTGCACCGCCTGCGCCTTCGGCTGCCGGGTGGCGCTGCAGTCGTCGGCCAACCGCCTGGTGCGCAAGCTCGGTGTCGACGTCGACCCGGTCAACTGGGGCTGGATGTGCGACAAGGGCCGCTTCGACTTCGAAGCGGTCAACAGCGACGATCGCCTGGGCACGCCGCTGGTGCGTGCCGCCGCCACCGCCGCGGAAACGCTCGCCGGCGAGGTGGAGCCCGCGGACGCGATCCCGGGCGGGGAAGGCCTCTGGGCCCTGGTAATACGCGAGCCGTTGGGGCTCGTCGCCGCCATCAGCCCTTTCAACGCACCCTTCAACCTCGCCATGCACAAGGTCGCGGCGGCGTTCGCGGCGATCGCGGGCCAGGTGGCGAGCGCGCAAGGCAATCTCGTCCTCTATTGCAGCCCGCAGATCGAGTGGTGCGAGCTGATGGTCCGCGAGTTCGAGAAGGCCACCGGCATCGACGTCGCCATGACCCGCAAGAGCTCGGGCGAGACCTTCGCGCAGATCAGCGCCGAGGCCGGAAACCCGCGCGGCGACATCTGGTGGGGCGGCACCGGCGACCCGCATTTGCATGCCGCCGAGGAGGGGCTGACGGAGCAATACCAATCGCCCATGCTCGACCAGCTCCACGACTGGGCGCGCCAACAGGCCGAGGCCGCCGACCATCGCACCGTCGGCATCTATGCGGGCGCGCTGGGCTTCGGCTACAACAAGGAGCT
>JAHWJH010000181.1 GCA_019348555.1 Actinomycetota bacterium | reverse complement strand
CGGCCGGTGATGATCATCAAACGCGCCCAGTGACTCTGCCGCTCGCCTCGCTTGAGACAGTCGCGGATCAGGCACGCGATGTGTCGCAGTGAGTAAGGAGTGAGAACATCGCGGGGGATGACGGGCGACCACCGGGTTGGGTGATCGGCGCCGGTCTCAGGGTGCCGGTCTCAGGTGGTGAGGTGGCCGAGGAGCCGCCGGTACGCGCGGTCACCGGTCTCGGTGAGCAGCGCGGGGTGGTGGGAGTGCACCAGGCCGTCGTCGACCGCACGGCGCACCCGGAGGGTGGCTGGGGGGAGCTGCCCCTTGCGACGTTCCCCGCGCGGGGCTTCGTGGACGCCGGCGGCGTGGCCGTCCTGCTGGCCCACGCGATGGAGTACGAGCTGGTGGGCGAGCGCGAGCTGGCGCTGACGCTGCTGCGCTGCGTCGGGCTCCTCAGCCGCAACGCGCACCCGTACCGCGAGGAGCCCGCCGGGCCCGAGGTGGCGGTTCCCGGCGCGCAGTGCCAGGGGCCCGTCGGCGTCGGCGTCGGGCTCGGAGTCGACGGCCATGGCAACGGCGACCGGCTCCACCGCTTCCGCCGGGGCCTCGGTGGCAGCCTCGGCCACGACGTCGTCAACGTCGTCGATGTCATCGTCGGCGTCGCTCGGCGCCGGGTCGAGCAGAGCTGGCACCGCCTCGACGACAGGCCCCGGCGGTTCCCTGCGATCGGGGGGCGCCGGGTCGTCGACCGGCTCGTCACTGGCCGGCACCGCCACCGCCACCCCCGACGACAGGTGCCCTCCGTTCCCGTTGGCAGCGTGGGCCTTGCCCCGGGGGACCAGCGTGGTCGACGCCGGGGCGATCCCGAGGTCCCGAGCGGCGCTGAGCTCGGCCTCGAGCTCCTCGACGGTGGTCTCGGGCATCGAGCCCATGCGCAACGAGGCCGTCTCCGCCGCCGCTCGAGCCTCGACCTCGGCCACCGACAGCTCGCTGGTCGCCTCGTCCAGGGTCGTGCGCACCACCCGGTAGGCCTCCAGCAGCCGTTCCCGGCCGGCCCGCAACTGCTCCAGCTGCTGGTGGGCAGCTCGACGCCGCCGGGCCAGGTCCTTCAGCACCCGCTCACGAATGGCCTGCGCCTCGGCCACCATCTCGCGCCCTTCGGCCTTGGCTCGCTCCAGCTCGGCTTCCGCCTTGCGATGCGCCTCGGCGGTGATCTCGGCCGCCACCTTCTCGGCTTCTTCGGTACGCCGAGCCAGCAGCGACTCGGCCTCTTGCTGCGCACGGCTGCCTTCGCCGCTGGCATCGCGCACCAGGCGTGCCACCTGCTCCTCCGCCCGGGAGCGAATCTCCTGCGCCGCCTCCCGGGCTGCGTGGAGCACTCGGCCTGCCTCCTGACCGAGCGCAGCTTCGATCTCGGCGTCGGTCGGCACCATCGACGCCGCCCTGGTCTCGGCCGCCTCCAGGCGCTCGCGCTGCAATCGCTCACGCTCGCGTGCCGCAGCCAGCTCGGCCGCAACCTGGGCGAGGAAGGCTCGCACCTCGTGCTGGTCGAAGCCCCGGAACTTGACGGGAAACTCCTTGCTGGCCACCTCCTCGGCGCCGAGATCCACATGCTGCACAGCCGGCGATGGTAGGTCCGCCCCACGGCGTCGTGGCGGATGCCCGCTCCTGGAGCGCGAGGCGTCGGGCGGGCCGCCCGTGGATCGGCGGCGTCGCCGGCCGGTCCCTCCGGGCTCTACAGCAACCCTCCAGTGAGGTCGTCGAGCTCTTCGAGGACATCGTCGAGCAGGTTGACCAACGGATCGACCACCGGTTCCAGCACCGTCTCGGAGTCATCCGTGGGAGCCGGTGTCGGCGCCGGCGACGCGGGGGCGGTCGGCACGGGCGGCGGCGGCGGCGTCGATGCCGGTGACCGGCGCGACGCAGGCACCGACGCCGGCGGGGCGACCGCAGCGCGGGGCGGGCGCGGAGGAGGCAACCGCGGCTGGAACACCGGGCTGGGTGAGCGGCCACCGAGGATCAACGGCGAGCGGTTGACGGCTTCGTCGAGGGCTCGCAACAGGGGCTCTCGTTGGGCTCCGACCTCGAGCGCCACCAGGCCCCAGCCCGCTCCTTGCTCCCGCAGACGGAACACCTCCCGCCACCGGTCGTCGAAGGCGGGCCCGTCGCTGACCAGCGCCACCGCCGCCCCCACCAGGGTCTCGCCCACCGGTCGGCGCTCCTCGTCGAGCAGCGCCTGGTCGAACGCCGGCTCCAGCAGCAGGCCGGGGAGCACGCCTTGGAGGAAGAACACGTCGACGGGGATGTCGTTGCGCACCGAGGCGGTGAAGGCGGCCGAGCGCCCGTCGAGCGTCGACTGCAGATCGATGGCGTCGCCCAGGAAACGTCGGTCCCACGGGTCGGGCACGGTCCCGAAGCTCAGGGGGCTGGGAGCCATCGGAAGCTTGCCGGCAGCCGGCACGACGACCTGGCGCAGCGCAGGCAAGCCACCGGCCAGGGTCCGTCCACCGGACGACACGGCGGCATCGCCGGTGTAGACGGCGAAGGTGGCTCCGGTCGAGCGCGACACCCGGGCCGCCCCGTCGGTCAGGGTGAGGCGTGCGCCACCGGCCTCGATGGCGACCGGTCGGTCGTCGCCGCTGATCACCAGCGCCGCCCCGGCGAGGAGGCTCGGCACCTCGGTCAAGGCGAGGCGCGAACCATCCCCCGAGCGGTCACCCCGCAGCTCGATCGAACCGCCATCGACCAGTTCCAGCACCGCCGTGCCGGAGAGCACGTCCACCACGTCGTCCCGGTGCAGGCGGTGGTCGCCGCTGGTCACCATGGTGCGGCCCTCGGGGCCGCTGATGCGGGCCGAGCCCTCGAGGACCATCTCCGCCACCGTCGGGCGCAGCGCGGCACTGGCGAAGTGACCGGCGCCCGCCATGCTGACGGCGAACACCAACACGGTCACGTTGACCACGGCCAGCACCCGGGTGGCCAGCGACCGCGTGGCCGGCGTCATCGGACCACCTGGGCGGCGCGCCCGTCGTGCCGCCGGCGACGGGTGCCGCGAGCGGCGGGGAGCACCAGGGTGAAGGTGGAGCCGGCGCCGGGCTGCGATCGGCAGACCAGGGCTCCGCCATGGGCCTCGGAGATGTGGCGGACCAGCGCGAGGCCCAGGCCGAGGCCGCCGAACTGTCGGGTCGCCGAGCCGTCGCCCTGCGAGAACTCGCCGAAGATGGTGTCGAGCCGCTCGGGCAGGATGCCGACGCCCCCGTCGCTCACCGACAGCTCGACCGACGGCGACGAGCCGTTCGCCGAGCCGGCCGCCGAGCCGGCCCCCGAGCGGGCCGAGAGGACCACCTCGCCGCCGGCGGGGGAGTACTTCACCGCGTTGTCGATCAGCTCGTCGATCATCTGGTCGAGGTAGCGACGATCACCCTGGACGTCGGGGATGGCGTCGGCGGCGCTGTACACCAACGTGTGCCGGTCGCCGACGCGATCGCTCCAGCGCTCCACCGCCGACTGCCGCAGGTCGTCGACGGCGA
>JAHWJH010000180.1 GCA_019348555.1 Actinomycetota bacterium | reverse complement strand
AAGACGAGCGTCCCGGTGACGTCGTCGTTCGCGTGGTGCGCGCTGAGCTGCGACTGGAGGATCCGCGCCTGTGAAGCGGCGAGCGCCTCGAGCAGCGCGGCATGGCGGCCGGGCACGTCGGCGACCGCCAGGTGCATCGTCACCGAATCGCGCGGCTGAAGCGTCACCTCGTCCACGAGCACCGCCGATCTTGGTGTCGACGGTGTTCTCGGTGTCGGCGGAGCGGGCGACGTTGCGCGACACGACCTGCCCCGCCTCACGCAACGCGGCTTCCACCGCGGCCCAGTCGTCGCGGCGGACTTCGAAATCGAGCATGCCGGTGACGTTCGGCGGGTCCTGCTCGGCGAGCTGGCTGGAGAGGATGCGGGAGCCGTCGGCGGCGCGCACCGCCTCGGCGCGGGAGCGCAGCGCCGCGATCGTCGGGTCGACGCGCACCGCGCGCCGCCACGCGGCGAAGCGTTCGGCGGCCTCCTCCACCAGCGCGCGCGCCTTGACGGCCTCCGCCCCGGTGACACCCGTGTCCGTCGCCTGGCGGATGGCGTCCACGTCGAGCACGGTCACGCCCGGCAGCGCATACCACCCGCCGAGGAACAGCACCGTCGCGATCGCGGAGAGGACGACCATTCCGGCGTATTCGGCGAGCATGAAGAACGCGTACTTGATGCCGGTGTACTCGGTCATGTGACCGAAGATGATCTCGGAGTCGGCGATCGGCATGTCGAACGGCGGGCGGTTGAGCTCGGCGGTGGCCGCCACACAGAAGATGGCGAAGGGCACGCCGGCGGTGGCGATCACGTTCCAGTTGAGGATGCTCCCGGCCTGGGCGGCGACGATGTCGTGGGTCGACAGCGAGCCACTGAGGAGCACGACGGCCACCACCGACAGGCCCAGCGCCGCCTCGTAGCTCACCATCTGGGCTGACGCCCGCACGGATCCCAACAGCGGGTACTTCGAGCCCGACGACCATCCGGCGAGCATGATCCCGTAGACGGCGATCGACGACATGGCCAGGAGGAACAGCACGCCGACCGGCGGGTCGGCCACCTGCAGCCACGTCCGGCGCCCGAACAGCTCCACCGCACCGTCGTTGCCACCGGTGAACACGCCGCCGATGGGCACGATGGTGAAGGTCAGGAACGCCGGTGCCACCGAGAGGTACGGGGCGAGGCGGAACACCGGCGAGTCGGCCTTGTCGGGCCGCAGGTCCTCCTTGAAGATCAGCTTGATCCCGTCGGCCAGGGTCTGGGCGAGCCCCCAGCGGCCGGCTCGGTTGGGGCCGATGCGGTTCTGCATGTCGGCGATGACCTTGCGCTCGAACCAGATCATGAAGATGACGCCGACCATGACGATGGTGAAGCCGATCAGAGCCTTGACCACCACGAAGGCGACGACGACCCAGTCGACGCCCCCGGCGAACAGCGGATCGCCGGTGGCATTCATGCCGGTGCTCCCGAGGACCCGCTGAGCGTCTCGATGCGCACCTCGGTGACCGGAGCCGCGGCGTCGATGAGGTCGGCGGCACCGGGCCCGGGCTGGTTGAAGGCGACCACCGCACTGCCCTGGGGCACGGCGGGGTCGGCGACCGCCTCGAGGACCACGCGGCCCTGGCTGCTGCGCACCTGCAGCTTGGTGCCCGTGCCCACGCCGAGCGGGGCCAGCTCCGCCGGGTTGAGCCGGATGTGCGGCCCCGGCGCCAGCGGAGCGAGCGAGGGGGAGCGCTGGACGAAGGTGCCGTCGTCGTAGAGCTTGCGGGCCGACACCAGGCGCAACGAGTAGCGGTCGAGGGGCGGCAGCGCCTGGCCGGTCGCACCCCCGGCGCCCGGCCACCGCAGCGGGGCTGGTCGCTGCGGCGTGGTGCCGCGGTCACCACCACCACCCGAGGGTCGGAAGGCGTCGGGGCCGCCGTGGCGCGTCTCTGCCGCCACCGACTCCCGCACGGCGCCGGCATCGCCCTGGGCATCCTGGGGGACGTCGCCGTCGGCGTACCCCGTGCCGCCGGCGCCGGCCATCCCCTCGGCCCGGGCCACCTCCGGCGGGGCACCCGCCGGCTCGGAGCCCGACTGCGGGTCGGGATGGGCGGCGTGGCCCAGCCCCGTCGCCGACACGCTGTCGCCCTTGGTGTGGCCCAGAGGTCCCTGGATGCCCGGGGAGTCCACCTGCGACATCGTCGGCGGGGCGTTGCGATCACCGACCTCGGGAACACCGCCGGCGAGCAGCCCGTCGAACCCCTCGGCAGAGGCGAGGCGAGCCCGGCTGAGGCCGTGGTGCGACGGTGCCAGGCGCTCGATCTCGTCCCACACGTCGTCCTCGGTAGCGAAGCCGAGGTCGCCACCGAGCCGGGAAGCCAGCTCGGCGGCGATCATCCAGTCGCTGCGGGCGGTGCCCGGCGGGGTGATCTTCTGGTACAGGCGGCTGACCCTGCCTTCCAGATTGGTGGTGGTTCCGCCCTTCTCGCCGTAGACGGCGGCGGGCAGCACCACGTCGGCGCGGCGGGCAGACGCGGTGAGGAAGCCGTCGACGGCGAGCACGAAGCCGGCCCCGGCGAGTGCCCGGCGGGCGAGCGAACGGTCGGGGAAGTCGGCCAGCGGGTCGGCGCCGAGGAGGACGAGCAAGGCCACCCGGCCCTCGGCGGCGGCGGTGAGGATGCCGAAGGCGTCGAGGCCACGGGTCGCCGGCACCTGGGGCCAGGCGTCGGTGAACCAGCGCCGGCCCTCCTCGAGCGACACCCTTCCGGGAAGGATCCCGGGGGCCAGGCCCATGTCGAGGGCGCCGTGCACGTTGGCGCGGCGCAGCGCCGAGAGGAAGGTCGTGGCCGGTTGCGCATCGAGGAGAGCGGCGGCGGCGGCGGCGATGGGTTCGGCCGACTCGGCCACCGACGGGCGCCCGAGCACGCACACCAGCGAGCCCTGTCCCAGCAGCTCCCGGGCCCTGCCCAGGGCGGCCGACTGGTCGTCGCGCCCCGGAGCGTCCCCGCCCTCCACCATGGCCCGCACCACCTCGGCCGCTTCCCCCGGCCCGTAGCGGAGCGACACGGCGGCGTAGGGGGTCATCCCCGTCGCCACCGGGCTGACCTCGACCAGGTCGAGGCCCTGCTCCACCACCGCCTGGCGCAGGCGCAGGTACAGGACGGGCAGCTCCTCCTTCAGATCCGGCCCGAGCAGCAGCACGGTGTCGGCGGCGCAGGCGGCGTCGATGGTGGCGCGGGGCATGCCGACCACCACCTCGTGGGCGCCGAGGTCGTCGAGGCCCTCGCCGCGCTCCGGGCGGCCGACGACGGCCGTGACCTGGGCGCCTTCATGCGAGGCGAACTGGATGGCGAAGCGGCCGACGCCGCCGGCGGCCCCGGTGCCGTGGAGCTGGACGGCCGTTACGGCGACATGGTGCTTCAGGTTGAAGTCCGTACGCGCGCGAAGCTCGTTAACGGCGGAGTGTTCTTCCGCAGCGTGCCAGGCGACTTTATGAATGGCTATGAGGCGCAGCTATTCAACGGCTGCTACGATGAAGATCCGGCCAAACCGGCGCGTTACAGCACCGGGGCGATCGATGATCGGCAGCTTGCC
>JAHWJH010000017.1 GCA_019348555.1 Actinomycetota bacterium | reverse complement strand
GCCAGATCTTCCTGGAGTCGGACCTCTTCTTCTCTGGTGTGCGGCCCGCTATCAACGTGGGCATCTCGGTGTCCCGGGTCGGCGGCAACGCCCAGATCAAGGCGATGAAGCAGGTCGCCGGCCGTCTCCGTCTTGACCTGGCGCAGTATCGCGAGCTCGAGGCTTTCGCCGAGTTCGGCTCGGACCTCGACAAGGCGTCGCAGGCCCAGCTCGACCGCGGCTACCGGCTGACCGAGCTGCTCAAGCAGGGGCTCAACTCGCCGATGGCCGTCGAGGAGCAGGTGGTCTCGCTCTACGCCGGTACCCGGGGGTTCCTCGACAATGTGCCCGTCGACGACGTCGGCCGCTTCGAGTCCGAGCTCGTCGAATGGTTCCGCAGCCGCCACAGCGACCTGCTCGAGGCCATCGCCTCGGAGGGAAAGATCTCCGACGAGGACGCCTTCAAGAAGGGGATCGAGGACTTCGCCGAGCAGTTCCAGACCTCCGAGGAGGCCGACGCCGAGGAACCCGAGCCCGAAGACCAGGGTGACGAGCGCTCCAAGAAGGCCGGTGGCCGCGCCGAGGGCATCCTCCCCGAGGACGAGATTGAACGCGACAAGGACGGCGACGGCGACAAGGACAAGGGGGGGGAGGGCTAGACGCGTGGCCGGCGGTCAGGAGAAAGTCCTCAAGCGACGGGTCAAGAGCATCCAGTCGACCAAGAAGATCACCCGGGCCATGGAGCTCATCGCCGCCACCAAGGTGGTGAAGGCCCAGCACCGCGCCATGGATGCGCGCCCTTACGCCGAGCAGATCACCGAGGTCATCCAGCACCTGTCGGCCGCCGGCGCCGGCAAGGAACACCCGCTCCTGCGCCAGGCCGACTCGGTCGACAAGGTCGCCTTCGTCGTCATCACCTCCGACCGGGGCTTGGCCGGGGCCTACAACACCTCCGTCATCCGGGCCGCCGAACGCGACCTCCAGGGCGCCCAGTCCGAGGGGGCCGACTACTCGCTGATTCTCATCGGCAAGAAGGCGGCCGGCTACTTCAACTTCCGCAAGTACCGCATCGACGAGCAGTTCACCGGGATGAGCGACACCCCCCACTTCGATGACGCCAAGAAGGTGGCGGCGGTCGTCACCGACGCCTTTCTCGAGGGCGACGTCGACCAGGTCCGTCTCGTGTACACCCGCTTCCTCTCCGCTGCCTCGCAGCGGGTGGTGGTGCGCCGCTTCATGCCCCTGCAGGCCGTCGCCGCCGAGGAGAGCGACGGCCCTACCGCCGACTACGAGTACGAGCCGTCGCCCGGGGAGATCTTCGACCGGCTCCTGCCCCGCTATGTCGAGGCCCGGCTCCTCGCCGCCATGCTCGACGCCGCCGCGTCGGAGCACGCCGCCCGCCAGCGGGCCATGAAGTCGGCCACCGACAACGCCGAGGAGCTCGAGACCAAGCTCAGCCGGGCCATGAACCGGGCCCGCCAGGACTCCATCACCAGCGAGATCATGGAGATCGTGGGCGGCGCCGAAGCCATGGCCAAGAGCTGAACCGCCCCACTCACCCAGAGGAGCCGCCACCATGACCATGACCGAAGAACCCAGGACCGACAAGGAGCTCAAGGACGGCCGGGTCGTGGCCATCGCCGGGCCCGTGGTCGACGTGGAGTTCCCGCCCGACGCCCTGCCGGAGATCCACCACGCCATCGAGATGACCCTCACCCTCGACGGCAACGAGGTGAAGGTCACCGCCGAGGTGGCCCAGCAGATCGGCGACAACCAGGTGCGGGCCATCTGCATGAAGCCCACCGACGGCCTGGTCCGGGGGGCGAAGGTGCGCAACACCGGGCGGGGCATCACCGTGCCGGTGGGCGACGCCGTGCTCGGCCACGTGTTCAACGTGCTCGGCGAGCCCCTCGACGTCGAGAGCATCGGCGAGGCCGACGACCGCTGGGAGATCCACCGGCCGGCGCCGGGGTTCGACACCCTCGAGCCCAAGCGGGAGATGTTCGAGACCGGCATCAAGGTCATCGACCTGCTCACGCCCTACGTGCAGGGCGGCAAGATCGGGCTGTTCGGTGGCGCCGGGGTGGGCAAGACCGTGCTCATCACCGAGATGATCCGCCGGGTGGCCCAGGAGCACGGGGGTGTATCGGTGTTCGCCGGGGTGGGCGAGCGCACCCGTGAGGGCACCGACCTGCTGCTGGAGATGGGCGAGTCGGGCGTGCTCGAGAAGGCCGCCCTGGTCTTCGGACAGATGGACGAGCCACCGGGCGTGCGCCTGCGGGTGGCGCTCGCCGCCCTCACCATGGCCGAGTACTTCCGTGACGTGCAGCAGCGCGACGTGCTGCTGTTCGTCGACAACATCTTCCGCTTCGTGCAGGCCGGCTCTGAGGTGTCCACCCTGCTCGGGCGCATGCCCTCGGCCGTGGGCTACCAGCCCACCCTGGCCGACGAGATGGGTGAGCTCCAGGAACGCATCACCTCCACCCGGGGCCGGTCGATCACGTCGCTCCAGGCGGTGTACGTGCCCGCCGACGACTACACCGACCCCGCCCCCTTCACCGCCTTCACCCACTTCGACGCCACCACCAACCTCGACCGCGGCGTGTTCTCCAAGGGCATCTTCCCGGCCGTCGACCCGCTGGCGTCCACCTCCAACATCCTCCAGCCCGACGTCGTGGGCGAGGAGCACTACGGGGTGGCCCGCGGGGTGGTGCAGGCCCTGCAGCGCTATCGGGAGCTCCAGGACATCATCGCCATCCTCGGCATCGACGAGCTGGCCGAGGAGGACCGCCTCACCGTGGCTCGGGCCCGCAAGGTGCAGCGCTTCTTGTCCCAGCCCATGTACGTGGCCGAGACCTTCACCGGCCTGCCGGGGGTGACCACCCCCGTGGAGGAGACCGTCGACTCGTTCGAGGCCCTGGTCAACGGCGACCTCGACGACCTCCCCGAGCAGGCCTTCCTCAACGTGGGCGGGGCCGAGTCGGCGAAGGCCAAGGCCAAGGAGCTCGAGGAGTGAGGCGGGCGGGCGCATGACGCTGCGGGTCGAGCTGGTCGCCCCCGAGCAGATCCTCTACAGCGGCGAGGCCGACATGGTCATCGCCCGCACCACCGACGGCGAGATCGCCTTCATGACCGGCCACGCACCGTTCATCGGCAGCCTTGGCGTCGGGGCCGTCACCATCCGCACCGCCGAGGGCGACGACGTCAAGGCGGCCGTGCACGAGGGCTTCGTCGAGGTCACCGACAACACGGTGACGATCCTGTCCGACACGGCGGAGCTGGTGGACGACATCGACGCCACCCGGGCCCGCCGGGCGCTCGAGGAGCTGGAACGCAACGAGCGCGACCTCGCCGACGACGAGGCCGAGGTGGCCCTGCGTCGTGCCCGCCTGCGCCTCGAGCTGTCCGACGGCTAGCGCCCGCATCCCCTTCTCTGTCGGTTCGACCACCTAGGGCGGGTTCGAACCGGCAAAGATCGGGTCTGTGCCCCGTCTGAGGCTCGGCGTCGCCCTGCTGGTCCCCAGACCGGTGGCGCTCGAGGTCGACGTGTTGCGCCGAGCGTGCGGTGACGACGCCATCGGGCGCATCGCCCCGCACTGCACCCTGGTACCTCCCGTCAACGTCCGCGAGGACCGGCTGGAGGACGCGCTGGGAGTGCTGCGCTCGGCAGCGGCGGCGACCGCTCCCATCACCGTCACGCTGGGCCCCCTGTCGACGTTCCTGCCGACCAACCCGGTGCTGTACCTGGAGCTGGGTGGCGATGTGGACGCCGTCCGGCGGCTGCGCGACCGGGTGTTCGTCGAGCCACTGGCGCGGTCGCTGACCTGGCCGTTCCACCCCCACGTCACCGTGCGTGACGGGGGGGAGCCCGGCGACCTGAAAGCGGCGACCCGGGCGCTCGCCGGCTACAGCGCCGAGGTCACCTTCGAGGCCGTACACCTCCTCCAGGAGCACCGCCACGACGGGCGGCGGGTGTGGCGCCCGCTCGCCGACGCCGCCTTCGGTCCGCCGGTCGTGGTCGGTCGAGGCGGCCTCGAGCTGCAGCTCGCGGTCGCCGATGCCCTCGACCCCGAGGGCAAGGCGTTCTCCGAGCGGGAGTGGGCGGTGGTCGACCACCAGCGCTACGGCGACGTCTGGCCCCGCGACCTGGCCGTCACCGCCCGGCGCGACGGGCAGGTGGTGGGCACAGCGGTCGGCTGGACCAGTGGCGCCGGTGCCCTCCTCGGCGACCTGATCGTCGGCGCCGCCTTCCGCCACCAGGGCGTCGGTTCTCACCTGGTGGCCCGCTTCCTCGCCGAGGCGGCTGGCCGGGGCTGCCGCCTGGTCCGGGCCCGCACCGAGGCCGACGGCCCCGCCGTTGCGTTCTGGCGGCGCCTCGGCTGGGTGGACGAGGCCCGGTTCGACACCTACACGCTCGGCCGCGACGTCGTGCAGCTCCGCCGAGACCTTTGACGGCGGGGCCGGATCACCCTCGAGCTGTGACCCCTTAGATGCCCTCGACCTTGCGCAGGCGGTGACGCGCCTCGACGTAGCGCACCGTGCCCGAGCTGGACCGGGTGACCAGCGACTGGGTGGTCGCTCCGCCGTCGTAGAAGTGCACACCCTTGAGGAGCTCGCCGTCGGTGATGCCGGTGGCGGCGAAGAAGCAGTTGTTGCCGGCCACCAGATCGTCGAGGGTGAGCACCTTGTCGAGGTCGTAGCCGGCGTCGAGCGCCGCCCGGCGCTCCTCGTCGGTGCGCGGCCACAGCCGGCCCTGTTGCTCACCGCCCATGCACTTGAGGGCGGCGGCGCTGATCACGCCCTCGGGAGTGCCGCCGATGCCGATGAGCATGTCGGCGCCGGCCTCCGGCCACGCCGTCTGCAGGGCGCCGGCCACGTCGCCGTCGGGGATGAGGCGGATGCGGGCACCGGCGGCGCGCACCTCGTCGATGAGGGCGGCGTGACGGGGGCGGTCGAGGATGACCACGGTGAGGTTCTCGACCGGGTCACCCTTCGCTTTGGCCACGGCCTCCAGGTTCTCCGTGGCCGAGCGGGTGATGTCGATCACGCCGGCGCATTCCGGACCCACGGCGATCTTCTCCATGTAGACGCACGGCCCGGGGTCGAACATCGTGCCGCGCGGGCTGATCGCGATGACAGCGATGGAGCCGGGGCGGCCCTGTGCCAGCAGCCGCGTCCCGTCGATCGGGTCGACGGCGATGTCGGTGGCCGGCGGGCTGCCGTCGCCGATGCGCTCCCCGTTGTAGAGCATCGGCGCCTCGTCCTTCTCGCCCTCGCCGATCACCACGATCCCGTCCATGGCGACGGAGTCGAGCACCGCCCGCATCGCATCGACCGCGGCCCCATCGGCGGCGAGCTTGTCGCCACGGCCCATGAAGCGGGACGCAGCCAGGGCTGCGGCTTCCGTGACCCTCACCAGCTCGAGGGCGAGGTTTCGGTCGGGGACCAACTGCGGCTGTACGGCGCTCATCACGCCGGACAGTAGCGCGTACAGCGGGTCGCCCGGCCCCTGCGGGCCGGGCGACCGGTCAGGCGGAGGCGCCGGCGGGGTGGCGCCGAGCGTCCGACGACGCCCGGTCCCGGCCACGGGCGCGGACGGGGTGGCGACTCTGGACCTCGGCGCTGGTGGGGGCGAAGGCGCCGGCCAACCCCACGACGGCGGCCAGCACGCCGGTGAAGGCGGCCACGGTGATGCGGCTGTTGCCGGTCGCGGCGCAACGCTTGTCGACCTCACCGATGACAGCGCCGGCGGGCGTGTCAGGTGCCGGCGTAGCGCCGGAGAGGCCGTTCTGGCGGCACTCGACGACCCCGGCGAAGGTGAACGGCACGGTGGCGTAGATCGCCGCCATGACCATCACCGAGATGGCCAGCGCCGGCACGACGCGTCGCCACATCGGCACGGGGGTCTTGGACCGGGCGGGGGCCCGGTCGGGTTCGGGGACCGTACGCACCTCGGCGGTGGCGTGGCGGTCAGTGCTCCTCGGTTCCATGGTCTGTGTCATGGCAAGTCCATCGGCAGCCGGACGCCCGACCTTGAGCGCCTGGGCCGACGATTTGTGGGCGATCGGCGTCGGCTGTCGTACCCGAGTGTCCACGAATCGGCCAAGATCCCCCGGTGGCAACCCCCAAGCCGACGTCGCGGATCACTCCCGCCCTGTGCGCCCGCGGCCGCAGCGTCGCCGAACCGGTGCTCTCGCCCTCCGGCGATCGTCTGGGCTTCGTGGCCACGGCAGGAGGACGCAGCCAGCTGGTCGTCCTCACCCTCGGCGAGGCACCGGGCCCGGAGGTCGTGGTCACCTCCGACCCGCCCCCCCGTGGCGCCCGGGCCTTCAGCGGGGGGGTGTTCGACTGGCTCCCCGACGGCAGCGGCGTGGTCTACGCCGCCGCCGACGGCGGCCTGTGGCTCCAGCCGATCACCGGCGCCCCGCCCCGTCGGCTCGTCGAGCACGGGCCGAGCGCGGCACCGGCGGTGTCACCCGACGGCTCGAAGGTGGCCTACGTGGTCGACACCCGCCACGTCGCCGTAGCGAGTGTCGACGACGAGGCGCGCTGGCCGGTACGGCTGTCGGGATCGGCGGACTTCTGCGTCGACCCCACGTGGTCGCCGGACGGGTCCCGCGTGGCCTGGCACGAGTGGGACGCGCCCGCCATGCCCTGGGATGCCAGCCGCATCGCCCTGCGGGCGGCCGACCCCGACGACGGCGAGGTCGTGGTCGTCGCCGGCGGCGAGGGTGTCGCCGTGCAACAGCCACGCTTCTCGCCCGACGGGCTGCTGGGCTACCTGAGCGACGAGTCGGGGTGGTGCAACCTGTGGGCCGTGGGGCCCTCGCTCGACGACCGGCGGCCGGTGATCGACGAGCCCCACGAGCTCGCCGGGCCCACGTGGGGCCACGGCCAGCGTTCCTACGCCTGGTCACCCGACGGCGCCGCCGTCGCCTACTGCCGCAACGACGACGGCTTCGGTTCCCTCCGGGTGTTCGACCGTGGCGAGGCGCGCACCGCCGAAGTGGCACGCGGCGTGCACGGATCTCTCTCCTGGCGCAGCAGCACCGTGGCCGCCCTGCGGAGCGGCGCCCGCACCCCCACCGTGGTGGTGGGCTACGGCGGCGCCACCCTCGGTCGGCGCACCGTCCTCGCCCACGGCGCCCTTGCCGGCCTGTCGTCCGCCGATCTGGCCGAGCCCGAGGTGGTGCGGTGGGCGGGAGACGACGGGTCGGAGGTGCCGGGGCGCCTCTACCGGCCGCCGTCCGCCGAGGTCGGTGACCCCCCTCCGCTCATCGTGTGGATCCACGGCGGCCCCACCGGCCAGATGGAGGTGAGCTTCAACGCCCGCATCGCCTACTGGGTCGACCGGGGCTGGGCCGTGCTCGTGCCCGACCACCGCGGATCCACCGGCCACGGACGGGCCTTCACCCAGGCGCTGGCCGGTCGCTGGGGCGAGCTCGACGTGGAGGACACCGCCGCCGGTCTGCGCGCCGCCGTGGACTGCGGGTGGGGCCATCCTCGTCGACTGGTGGCCATGGGGGCCTCGGCCGGGGGCTTCACCGTCCTGCACCTGCTCGCTGCCCACCCGCAGCTGTGCGCCGCAGGCGTCGATCTCTACGGCGTGACGGACCTCTTCGAGCTCGACGAGACCACGCACCGATTCGAAGGTCACTACCTTCACTCCCTCGTGGGTCCGCTGCCCGAGTGCGCCGACCGCTATCGGCACCGATCGCCGCTGCAGCGCGTCGATGCGGTCGTCGCCCCGCTACTCGTCTTGCAGGGCAGCGACGACGAGGTCGTACGGGCGAGCCAGAGCCAGGCCCTCGTCGATCGGATCCGGGCCAATGGCGGCACCGTCGAGCACCACGTCTACGACGGCGAGGGCCACGGCTGGAAGCGGCCGGAGACGATGATCGACGAGCTCGAGCGGACCGAGTCGTTCCTGCGTCGCCACGTCCTACGCTGGCGCACATCGTGAGCGACGGACGCTCCGCCGGCGGCGGCGAGAACGACGCCGTGGGCTGGCCGGTCGTCTACGACCTGAGCGACTGGACGAGCGAGCAACGCGCGGCCCTCGACCGGTTGCTGACGGGCGAAGGCCTCCCCCACCGTTGGGAATCCGCAGAGACGCCGGCGCCTGCGTCGGTGGCCGGCCAGCTCCTGGTCGACGAGGCCTTCGCCGATCTGGCGGAGGAGTTGATCGACGAGATGGACCACCCCGATGCCCTGGAGGTCGACGAGGCGGACGACGAGGGTGGTGCGGAGATCCTCTCCGAGCTCTACGTCGCCAGCGACGTGCTGCTCGGCGCCCCTGCCAACGCCGCCGCCGGCATCGACGCCCGGCGTGCGGCCACGGCGGCGGCAACCGCCGTGGCGCCCTACGGGCTGGACGACGCCACCTGGGGAGAGGTGCGCAGGCGAGCGGCGGCGCTGGCTGCCGCGCTCGTCGACGACGTCGGTGACGCCGATCGGGTGGTGGCCGCCGCCGGGGCCCTGCGCGAGGTGGTGCGACCACTGGTATGACCTCGACGAAGGAAGCGCTCCAGCGGTGGGGCCTCGGTCTGGCGGTGCTGGCGGTGATGATGGTCGCGGTCGCCGGCTGTGGCGGCGGAAGCTCGCAGGCCGACCGGTCGTGGTCGGTGTTCCAGTCGCAGGAGGGTCGCTTCCGGGTGGCGCTGCCCGGTGAGCCGGCCCGTCGCGAGCAGGCGCTCGGCGAGGAGGCATTGGAGTCGCGGCTGGTCTCGTTCACCACCCAGCTCGACGACGTCACGACCCTCGACGTGAGCTACGCCGACTATCCCCCGGGGATCACCGAGATCGATCCCCGCCTGGTCCTGACCGGTGCGGTGACCGGCGCCGTCGAGCGTGCGTCGGGAACGCTGGCCCGCCAGACCCCGCTCACCGCCGAGGGGTCACCTGCGGTGGACTACGTCATCGACGGTGACGAGGGCTGGCTGCAGGCCCGGGCGATCCTCGTGGCCAACCGGCTCTACCTGCTGCAGCTGGCCGCTCCCCGGCCCGACGCCGCCGCCTTCGAGGCGCTGGTGACCTCCTTCGAGCTGTTGTGAGACGATGAGCCACTCGACCGGTCGCTGACTACCGTGGGCGAGTGCTGCTGGCCGAGCTCGAGATCTGGCACAGCCGCCCCATCGCCCCCACCCGGCGGGTGGCGCTCGGCCACCAGCTCCTGCCCACCGACCCGGCTCCCGGCTACGGCGGGTTGCTCCTCGGCGGCATCGTGGCCGCCTCCATCGAGGAGCTCGATCCCGATCTCACCGGGGAGCTGGAACGCCTGATCCTCGATCTCGGAGCCGGACGACGGGTGCCGCAGCCGCGCCTGCGCCACCGCTTCCAGGTCGACCGCATCGGTCTCGCCCGTAGCTCCCACCGTCTCGTCGCCTCCGGCGACGACATCGACCTGGAGCTGGAGGGCCAGGGCAGCGCCGCCGCCCAGATCCTCGGTGCCGTCTACGCCGCCGGGGCCGTCGACCACCTCCATCGCCAGGTGGTCATGGAGACGCTGCGCCGGGCGATGCGCTGGCGGGGCGCCGTGGGTCCGTCGCTGATCAGCTACCTCTCCGGAGGCGATGCCGCCCACAGCCGGTCGGCGGCGGCGCTGGCCCATCCCCGCCGCTGGGCGCTGGGCGTGCTGGGCTTCGACGACGGCTTCGACCCCGGGCGTGGCGAGGTGCAGCGCCGGTTCCGCAGCCGTCTGCGCTCGGCGCACCCCGACCACGGTGGGGCCAGCGACTCGGCGGCGCAGCGGATCTCCGAGCTGGCCGAGGCCCGCCGCATCCTGCTGGCCGAAGCATCCGAGCTGCCGGCCTGATCCCCCGTAGTCACCGGCTCGGGCTGTGACCGTTCCCGGCCCGGACGCCACGCCGAGCCACGGGCGGGCCGGGGTGGCGGCGATGTTGCTGACCCCGGGAGCCGGCAGCGACCGCAGCCATCCGGCGCTGGTGGCCATCGAGGCGGCCGCCGCCCCCATGCCCGTGGAGCGGGTCGACTTCCCCTATCGGCGAGAGGGCCGCCGAGCCCCTGACCGGGCGCCGAAGCTGGTGGCGGCGGTCGTGGAGGCGGCCACCGCCCTGGCCGAGCGCATCGGTGCGCCCCCCGACGCCCTGGTGCTGGGCGGACGCTCCATGGGCGGGCGCATCTGCTCGATGGCGGTGGCCGAGGGACTGCCCGCGGCAGGCCTGGTGTTGATCGGGTACCCGTTGCATCCTCCCGGGCGGCCGGACCGGCTCCGCACCGCCCACCTGCCGGCGCTGGCGACGCCGTGCCTGTTCGTGTCGGGGACCCGCGACCCCTTCGCCACCCCCGGCGAGCTGGAGGAGGCCACCGCCTCCGTCCCCGGCCCGGTGACCCACGTGTGGGTGGAGGGAGGTGGCCACACCCTCAAGGGATCCGACCGCCAGGTCGCCTCGACGGTGGTGACGTGGGTGCGAGCGCTCGGTCCTCGGGGTTGAGCTCCTCCAGCTCGCGCTGCGCCGTCTCCGGGTACGCGAGCAGCACCAGGACCACGAGCACGGCGGGACCGAGGGCGAGGACGCCGAGCGCCGGACCGAGGCCGCCCAGCCGCTCGGCGAGCACACCGGCGGCGAGCAGCCCGACGACGCTTCCGGCCACCCCCAGCACGGCGACCAGCCCATTGGCCCGGCCCCGCAGTGCTGTGGGGAACAGCTCGGGTCCGTACACGCCGAGGGCGGGCAGGGTGGCGCCGCCCACCACGGCGCCGACCACCGACCACATCCACTGCGGCCACCCGGTGCTGGTGTAGACGGCCACGGTGGCCGCCACGCCACCGACGAGCCCCACCGCTCCCACGATCCGCCGTCCCCGCACGTCGGCCAGGCGTCCCCCGGCGACGACGCCGATCCCCGCAGGGGCGTTGGTGAGCAGGCTGAACAGGGCGATGCGGCTGGCGGAGAAACCTCGCTCGGCCCGCAGGAACTCGTTCTGCAGCTGCGAGGCCGGCGCGGTGAACACGGTCAGCAACAGGGCCGAGGCGGCCAGCAGCGCCAGGCGCCGGCCGTGCCCGGCCATGGCGACGGCGGCGTGGGGCGTGGCGAAGCGCCGGCTCTCGTCGAGGTGCGTGGCGATGCTGCGCACGATCGGGAGCCCCACGAGCGCCAGCAGGTAGATCAGCCGCCAGCCTCCCGGCCCGAGGTCGGCCAGAGGCAGAGCCCACAGGCACAGGCCGGCGCCGAGACCTCCGGCCATGCCGAGCACGCTGACGGCGTAGGCCCGGGCGCCTCGAGGCATCTCTTCGGCGGCGATGATCGTGATGAGCACGGCGAGACCCGCAGCGAAGGCCCGGGCGAGCACCTGCGTGCCTGCCAGCCAGCCCAGGGTGGGTGCGAGTGCTCCCGCGGCGGCGGCCACGCAACCGCCGGCGGCGCAGGTCAACAGCACCGGCCGACGGCCGAGGCGGTCGGCGGCCGCCACCAGCGCCAGAGCCACCACGACGCCGATGCGCACGGTGGCGAGCACCTCGCCCTGGGTCCGGGTGCCTCCCCCGCCCAGCTCCTCGGCGGCGAAGGTGATGGTCTGGGTGAGCAGGGTGCCGAGGTAGCCCGCCACCATCGAGGCACCGGCCAGCACCCCGAGCACCGAGGCCGCCCGGGCGTCGAGGCGCTCCGGCGGCGCCCACCAGGGCTGGCGGCCCGGCGGGCCCAGGCGCCGCAGCGCCAAGCGGGTGGGCAGGGCCAGGAGCCAGGCGAAGTAGGGCACGGCGAGGCGGAACTCGGTGGTCGACACCACAGCGAGGTGTCCGTCAGCGGCAGGCTGGCTGACCACCGTGCGCCGGTAGGAGCGGAACGGTCCGTCGACCGCCTCGAAGGCGGCGTCGGCGTGCTCCAGCCGCCGTTCGTCGACCAGGTCGCGACGGGGTCGCAGCCACCCCTCGACCTCGTGCGCCGGCCCGACGACCCGGGTGACCACGCGGGCCATCAGCGAGTGTGGCGGCCGCTACTGATCAGCAGGCCCCGGCTCGGCGCCGGGCGCGGCGTCGGCGTGGTCCTCCCGCTCGGCCCGGCGCCGGGCCAGCGACAGCAGCACGGCCAGGATGACCAAGGGGACGGCGACGAAGACGGCTTCGTCCCAGCCGCCCTGGTGGGCCATCAGCAGCGCCGCGCCACCGGTCATCGACGCCACGCGATCACGTTTCGGGCCGGGTCGCCAACCCGGTGGTTGTGACCGGCACGATGGCGAGCCACACTCGGGGACGTGCGCGAGCAGCTCCTCAAGACCATCGACGTCATCCGTCCTGCGCTCCAGGCCGACGGCGGCGACATCATCGTCAAGGAGGTCGACGAGGAGACCGGCGTCGTCACCGTCGAGCTGGTCGGCGCCTGCGGTACGTGCCCGGCCTCGACGCTCACCATGAAGGCCGGCATCGAGCGCATCCTGCGTGACCGGGTCGAGGGCGTCACCGAGGTCATCGCCGTCTGATCGCACGGGGCCGGCGGGGGCGACGGCCGCCGCCTCCCTCCTGGTCCCTACGCCCAGACGACCCGGCCCATCTCGAGCGGGGTGACCAGGTCGGGGTGGCAGGGCACCACCCGCACGGTGAAGCCGTAGCGGCCGGTGTGCTCGCAGGCGAAGCTCCCCCGGAAGCGGAGGTGCCCGTCGTCGGCGGGGCCCACCAGGGCCATCGAGACCACGGAGGTGGACTCCAGCTCGTCGTTGCGGCCAACCGGGCCGTGCAGGAGCTGCACCTCGACATCGTCGGGACCGAGGTCGCCCAGCGCCAGCACTGCCTCGACCTCACGTTCGCTGCCGAGGTCGGGAGCAGCGCCGTCGGATTCGACGGCATCGATGTGGACGCCCTTCCACATCGCCGCCACGCGCTCCTTCCACGCCGCCAGGTGACGCGCCCGGGCCCCAGCGTTGCCGGTGAGGACCTCGGCTCGGGCGGCGGTGGGCTCGTAGAGGTCGGTGACGTAGTCGCGGACCATCCGGCTGGCCGAGACCTGCGGGCCGAGCGACGCCAGCGACGACTTGATCCGCCGTACCCAGCGACGGGGCACCGGCCCCTGGGTGCGCTCGTAGAACAGCGGCACGATCTGGTCCTCGAGGAGGGCGAACAGGCTGTCGGCCTCCAGCTGGTCGCGCTTGGCGAGATCCGCCACACCCTCCGCCGAGGAGATCGCCCAGCCGTTCTCGCCGTCGAACATCTCGTCCCACCAACCGTCGAGCACCGAGCAGTTGAGCGATCCGTTGAGCGCCGCCTTCTCCCCACTGGTCCCGCACGCCTCCAGCGGGCGGCGGGGGTTGTTGAGCCACACGTCCGCCCCCTGGTAGAGCGTGCGGGCCACGGCGATGTCGTAGTCGGGGACGAACACGATGTGGTGGCGAACGTCGGGCTGCGACGAGAACGACACGATCTGGCGGATCATCTCCTTGCCCAGGTCGTCGGCGGGATGAGCCTTGCCGGCGAAGACGAACTGCACCGGGCGCTCGGGTGAGGCCAGCAGCGCCAGCAGGCGCTCGGGCTGGGCCAGCAGCAGGTTGGCCCGCTTGTAGGTGGCGAAGCGGCGGGCGAAGCACACGGTGAGGGCCTTGGGGTCGAGCACCCCGTCGGCCCACGAGGTGTCGGACCCACTGAGGCCCCGGGCCACCAGCGACGCCCGCAGACGCCCCCGCACGAAGGCCACGAGGCGCTCGCGGCCCTGGTCGCGCACCCGCCACAGCTCCTCGTCGCCGACGTTGCCCACCGTCGCCCAGCGAGCGGCGTCGGCCTCGGGCCACGCCGGCAGCACGTGGCGCCTCAGCAGGTCGTCCATCTCCGGCGACACCCAGGTGTGGGCGTGGACCCCGTTGGTGACCGAGCCGATGGGCACCTCCTCGACCGGGACCCCCGGCCACAGCGGGGCGAACATCGATCGGCTGACCGCGCCGTGCAGCTTCGACACCGCGTTGGAGCGCCCGGCCAGGCGCATGCCCATGACTGCCATGTTGAACGGAGCGTCGGGGGGCTCGTCGGGCTGGTGGCCGAGCGCCATGAGCATGTCGAGGCTCACCCCGCACTCGGCGGTCCAGGCGTCGAAGTAGCGGGCGATCAGCGTCCGCGGGAAGCGGTCGATCCCGGCGGGCACGGGTGTGTGGGTGGTGAAGATGCTCGCCGCCCGGGTGGCTTCGAGCGCCTCGGCGAAGCTCAACCCACCCTCGCCGACGTAGCGCCGGATGCGCTCGAGGCCGAGGAAGCCGGCGTGGCCCTCGTTGGTGTGGAACACCTGGGTGGTCTCGCCCACCACCTCGAGCGCCCGGACGCCGCCGATGCCGAGCAGGATCTCCTGGCGCAACCGGTGCTCGGTGTCTCCGCCGTAGAGGCGGTCGGTGACACCCCGGCCGGCGGCGTCGTTCTCCTCCACGTCGGCGTCCAGCAGGTACAGGCGCACCCGGCCGACGTCGGCCCGCCAGATGCGTGCCACGAGCGGGGTACCGGCCAGGTCGACGCTCACCCTGGCCCCGTTCACCGGACGCACGGCCATGGCGAAGGGGTCGAGGCTCGGATAGCGCTCCTGCTGCCACCCGTCGCTGTTGAGCGACTGGCGGAAGTAACCGTGACGGTAGAACAGGCCGACGCCGACGAGGGGGACGCCGAGATCGCTGGCCGCCTTGAGGTGGTCGCCGGCGAGCACCCCCAAGCCGCCGGAGTACTGCGGGAGGGCCTCGGCGAGGCCGAACTCCGGCGAGAAGTACGCCACGGAGCGCAGAGGGCTGTCGCTGCGGCCCTGGAACCACCGGGGGCGCTCCCGGTAGCGGACCAGTGCCTCGTGCACCTCGCCGAGGAACGACCGGAAGCCGGGGTCGGCCTCGAGCTGGGCCAGCCGCTCCCTGCCCACGGAGCCGAGCAGGCGCACCGGGTCGTGGCGACCGCGCTCCCACGCGTCGGGGTCGACCCAGCGGAACAGGTCCCGGGTGCGTTCGTCCCACGCCCACCGCAGGTTCATGGCGATGTCCTCGAGCCCGGCCAGGGCATCGGGCAGCCGGGGGCGGACGGTGAAGCTGCGCAGCGCCTTCATCCCGTGGAAGGTAGTTGGCGCACGCCGGCGACCGCCTACTGCCGACTCTGGGTTTCCTGGAGGCCCGCGACCTGCTAGGGCTGTAGGGGTGTTGCCCCGCATCGTGCTCGACGATCTTCGCCCGCGCACCCCCTCCGGGGCATTCCCGGCCAAGGCGGCGGTGGGCGAGGCGGTGACCGTGTCGGCCGACATCTTCACCGACGGCCACAACCTCCTGGCCGCCTCGGCTCGTTCCGGCAAGGCCGGTGGCGAGCACGGGCGGGACCCGGTGCCGCTGGCGCACATCGGCAACGACCGGTGGGAGGCCACCCTGCGCTTCGAGGACAGCGGAGCCCACGAGGTGGTGATCGAGGCCTGGACCGACCGCTACGCGACCTGGCGGCGCGACACCATGGTCAAGGCAGGGGCCGGCCAGGACCTGACCACCGAGTTGGTCGAAGGCGCCCAGCTGCTGGCGTCGCTGGCACCGCTGGTCGACCAGAGCCGTCGATCTCTGGTGTCCGATGCTGCCGATTCGCTGGCTCGGCAGGCGTGCAGCGTCGAGGTCCGCCTCAACGCCGCGCTCGATGACGCCGTGGCCGCCGCCGTGGCCGGGGTGGTCCCGCCCGGCGAGGTGACCTCCACCGCCACCGTGACCATCTGGGTCGACCGGCCCCGTGGTCTGTTCGGCGCCTGGTACGAGCTGTTCCCCCGCTCCGAGGGCGGCTTTGCCGGGGTCGTCAAGCGCCTGCCGGCCATCGCCGACCTCGGCTTCGACGTCGTCTACCTCCCACCGGTCCACCCCATCGGGCGCAGCCACCGCAAGGGCGCCGACAACACCCTCGACGCCGGCCCCGACGACCCGGGCAGCCCCTGGGCCATCGGTGGCGAGGAAGGCGGCCACACCGCCCTGCACCCCGAGCTGGGGAGCTTCGACGACTTCGACTCCATGGTGGCCGAGGCCCTCCAGCACGGCATGGAGATCGCCCTCGACTACGCCCTGCAGTGCTCGCCGGACCACCCCTGGGTGCGCGAGCACCCCGAGTGGTTCCATCGCCGGCCCGACGGCACCATTCGCTACGCCGAGAACCCCCCGAAGAAGTACGAGGACATCTACCCGATCAACTTCTGGCCGGCCGAGGAGTCGGAGCGCGTGGCGTTGTGGGAGGAGTGCCGCGACATCCTGCGGTTCTGGATCGGCCACGGCGTGCGCATCTTTCGCGTCGACAACCCCCACACCAAGCCCATGGCCTTCTGGGCATGGGTCATCCCCGAGATCCAGGGCGAGCACCCCGACGTGGTGTTCCTCGCCGAGGCGTTCACCCGGCCCAAGGTCATGGCCAAGCTGGCCGAGGTGGGCTTCACCCAGAGCTACACCTACTTCACCTGGCGGACCGCCAAGGTCGAGTTGGTGGCCTACGGCACCGAGGTGACCTCGGGGCGCAGCGCCGACTACATGCGTCCCAACTTCTGGCCCAACACGCCCGACATCCTCTCCGGCCCGCTGCGCGACGGGCCGTTGGCGGCCTTCGCCCTTCGCCTGCTGCTCGCCGCCACCATGGTGCCCAGCTACGGGATCTACCGCGGCTACGAATGGGGCGAGAACCAGCCCCAGAGCGACACCAACGAAGAGTACCGCCACTCCGAGAAGTACGAGCTCAAGGACCGCAGCTGGGACGAGGAGGCGCCGCTGGCGCCGCTGCTGCGCTCGATCAACCAGAGCCGGCGCCGCCATCCCGCCCTGCAGCGGCTGCGCGGCCTGCAGTTCCACACCGGCGCCAACCCGGCCGTCCTCGCCTACTCGCGGGTGAGCGACGACGGGGACGACGTCGTGCTGTGCGTGGTCAACCTCGACCCCCACCACGTCCAAGAGGACGTCTTGACCCTCGACCTGGGGGCGATGGGCATGCCCTGGGCCGAACCGTTCCATGCCCACGACGAGCTGACCGGCGCCACCTACACGTGGCAGGGCGCCCATCCCTACGTGCGCCTCGATCCGGCCGAGGCGCCGGGCCACCTGCTGCACCTGCGGGCGGGCGGATGACCGCCACCGACCACGGCAGCGGGCCCATTCCCGTTCACGGGCTCGGCGGGTTCGGCGGTATCAGCGGGGTCCCCTCCGGCAGCGCCGGCCTCAGCACCGACCTCAGGTGGTACCAGTCGGCGGTGTTCTACGAGGTCCTGGTCCAGGGGTTCAACGACGCCAACAACGACGGGATCGGTGATCTCAAGGGCCTCACCCAGAAGCTCGACTACCTGCAATGGCTCGGTGTCGACTGCGTGTGGTTGCTGCCGTTCTACCGCTCGCCCATGCGCGACGGCGGCTACGACATCAGCGACTTCTTCAGCCTCCACGCCGAGTACGGCGACCTCGGCGACGCCGTGGCGTTCATCGAAGAGGCCCACCGCCGCGGCATCCGGGTCATCGCCGACCTGGTCATGAACCACACCAGCGACGCCCATCCGTGGTTCCATGAGTCGCGCCAGGACCGCACCAACCCGAGGGCCGACTGGTACGTGTGGAACGACGACGACCAGCGCTGGCCCGAGGCCCGGGTCATCTTCGTCGACACCGAGCCGTCGAACTGGACCTACGACGCGCAGCGGGGCCAGTTCTACTGGCACCGCTTCTTCCACCACCAGCCCGACCTCAACTACGACAACCCCGAGGTGGGCGACGCCATGATCGACGTCGTCCGCTACTGGCTCGACATCGGGCTCGACGGGTTCCGCCTCGACGCCGTCCCCTACCTCTTCGAGCGCGACGGCACCAACGGGGAGAACCTGCCCGAGACCCACGAGTACCTGCGGCGCCTGCGCAAGGAGGTCGACTCGCTGTACCCCGGCCGGGTGCTGCTGGCCGAGGCCAACCAATGGCCAAGCGACGTCGTCGACTACTTCGGCGACGGCGACGAGTGCCACATGTGCTTCCACTTCCCGCTCATGCCCCGCATGTTCATGGCCCTGCGCCGGGAGCAGCGCTATCCCATCACCGAGATCCTGGCCCAGACCCCGCCCATCCCCGACGGCTGCCAGTGGGGCATCTTCCTGCGCAACCACGACGAGCTCACCCTCGAGATGGTCACCGACGAAGAGCGCGACTACATGTACTCCGAGTACGCCAAGGATCCCCGCATGAAGCGCAACGTGGGGATCCGGCGCCGGCTGGCCCCGCTGATCGACAACGACCGCCGGATCACCGAGCTGCTCCACGCCCTGTTGTTCAGCCTGCCGGGCTCGCCGATCCTGTACTACGGCGACGAGATCGGCATGGGCGACAACATCTACCTGGGCGATCGAGACAGCGTGCGCACGCCCATGCAGTGGTCGCCCGACCGCAACGCCGGCTTCTCCCGGGCCGACTTCGCCGCCTTGTACCTCCCGCCACTGATGGACCCGGTCTACGGGTACCAGGCGGTCAACGTCGAGGGCCACACCCGCGACCCGAGCTCGCTCCTCTACTGGACCAAGCGCATGCTCGAGGTGCGCAAGCAGCACCCCATCTTCGGCACCGGCACCTTCGAGGTCCTGTCCTCGGAGAACCCCTCGGCCCTCGCCTTTGTTCGGGAGGGCACCGACCCGGCCACCGGCGAGCGCGACGTCGTGATGTGCGTCAACAACCTCAGCCGCTTCGCCCAACCGGTCGAGCTCCACCTCGCCCACTACGAGGGCTGGGTGCCCCACGAGCTGTTGGGCCGGGTCCCGTTCCCGCCCATCGGCGAGCTGCCCTACTTCGTCACGTTGGCCCCCTACGGCTTCTACTGGTTCCAGCTGGTGCCGGGGTCGTGATCTCCCCCGAGACGCTGGCCGGGGCCTTGGCCGAGTACCTCCCGCGCCAACGGTGGTTCGCCGGGTCGGCCGACGACGTCGCCGACGTCCGGGTGGCGTCGGTGACACCGCTCGGCCCGGCGGAGTGGCCGGGACTGGTCCAGGCCCTGGTCGACGCCCGACTCGTCGGCGGCGAGATTGCCACCTACCAGCTCGTCATCGGCCTGCGTCCCGCCGGCTGCCAGGAGCAGTTCCTCGAGGGCAAGCCCGAGGCCACCATCGCCGAGCTCGACAGCGAGCTCGGTCCGGCGCTGGCCTACGACGCCGCCGTCGATCCCGAGCTGGCGATCGCCCTGCTGCACCACATGGCACCAGGCGAAGAGGTGGAGCGGGCGCGCTACCTCGGCGCCGACCAGTCGAACACCTCGGTGGTCTTCGACGAGCGCCTCATCCTGAAGTTGTTCCGTCGCCTGGCCGACGGCCCCAACCCCGATGCCGAGGTGACCCGGGCGCTGGTGGACGCCGGCTTCTCCCACGTCGCCGAACCCGTGGCCGAGTGGCGCGGGGAGGCCGGCGACTTCGCCGTGGTCAACCAGTTCCTGGTGGGCGGCAGCGACGGCTTCCAGCTGGCGCTGATCTCGTTGCGGGACCTCTACGACCGGCGCTGCCGCCCGGGCGACGCCGGCGGTGACTTCGCATTCGACGCCTGCCGTCTGGGCACGATGACCGCGGAGATGCACCTGGCGCTGGCCCGAGCGTTTGGCGCCACCGAGGGCGACGCCGCCGCCTGGGCCGACGACATGGAGCGCCAGCTCGACCGCGTGCGCCTCGACGCCGACCTGGGCGCAAGGTGCCGGCGGGTCTACGACCGGCTCCGCCGCCTTGCCGATCCGGGGCCCGCCATCCGGGTGCACGGCGACTACCACCTCGGCCAGGTCATGCGCACCGATGCCGGGTGGCACGTGCTCGACTTCGAGGGCGAGCCCGACCGGCCCCTCGAGGAGCGTCGCCGCCCGTCGTCGCCGCTGCGCGACGTCGCCGGGCTGGTGCGGTCGTTCGACTACGCCCCCAAGGTGGCACTGGCCGACTGGGGGCTCGAGCCGGAGCCCGAGCTGCTGGAGCTCGCCGACGCCTGGGAGCATCGCAACGCCAACGCCTTTGTCGCCGGCTACCTGTCGACCGAGGGCGTGGGCGCCGTGCTGCCGGCGGTCGACGCCGACCGCCGGCTGGTGCAGGCCGCCTTCGAGCTCGACAAGGCGGTCTACGAGGTCGGCTACGAGCGGTCCCATCGACCGGAGTGGGTTGACATCCCCCTCGCCGCCGTCCATCGCATCCTGGAGGAGGCCCGATGAAGGTTCCCGCAACCGACGCCGTCCAGCCGGAGGTCGAACGGCTGGTCGCCGGCGAGCACGGCGACCCCCACCAGCTGCTGGGCCCCCACCGCCGCCAGGGCGAGCGCCCGACGACCTTCGTGCGGGGGTGGCGCCCCGACGCCACCGAGATGTCGCTGGTGCTCGAGGACGGCTCCACCCACCCCATGGTCCGGGTGCACGACGCCGGTGTCTTCTCCGTCGAGCTGCCGGTCGCCGAGCTCGGCGCCTACCGGTTCCAGGTGGGCTACGCCGACGGTCAGTCGTTCCTGCTCGACGACCCCTACCGGTTCTGGCCCACCGTCGGCGATCTCGACCTGCACCTGTTCGGCGAGGGCCGCCACGAGCAGCTGTGGCGCATGCTCGGCGCCCATGTCCGTACCACCGAGGGGGTGGCGGGCACGTCGTTCTCGGTGTGGGCGCCGTCGGCGCGCGCCGTTCGGGTGGTCGGCGACTTCAACGACTGGGACGGGCGGCTGCACCCCATGCGCTCGCTGGGGTCGAGTGGCGTGTGGGAGCTCTTCCTGCCCGGAGTGGAGGCGGGGAGCCGCTACAAGTTCGAGATCCTGACCCCCGCCGGCCACCTCAGGCTCAAGGCAGACCCGATGGCCTTCGCCGCCGAGCCGCTGCCGGGAACGTCCAGCGTGGTGGAGGAGTCACAGTACGTCTGGGGCGACGGCGACTGGCTGGAGGAGCGGCGCTCGACCGACCCTCTGCAGCGTCCGCTGTCGGTCTACGAGGTCCACCTCGAATCGTGGCGGCGGGTGCCCGAGGAGGGGGACCGATCCCTCACCTACCGTGAGCTGGCCACCCAGCTGGTCGACTACGTGGCCGAGCAGGGCTTCACCCACGTGGAGCTGCTGCCGGTGGCCGAGCACCCCTACGCCCCGTCGTGGGGCTATCAGGTGTCGAGCTATTTCGCCCCCACCGCCCGCTTCGGCTCGCCCGACGACTTCCGGGCCCTAGTCGACGCCTTCCACGCCCGGGGCATCGGCGTCCTGGTCGACTGGGTGCCGGCGCACTTCCCGAAGGACGACTGGGCGCTGGCCCGCTTCGACGGCACCGCCCTCTACGAGCACGAGGACCCCCGGCAGGGCGAGCACCCCGACTGGGGCACGCTGGTGTTCAACTTCGGGCGCAACGAGGTGCGCAACTTCCTCATGGCCAGCGGGCGCTACTGGGTCGAGGAGCTCCATGTCGACGGTCTGCGGGTCGACGCGGTGGCCTCGATGCTGTACCTCGACTACTCCCGCAAGGAGGGCGAGTGGGTGCCCAACCGCCACGGCGGGCGGGAGAACCTCGAGGCCGTGTCGTTCCTCCAGGAGTTCAACGCCCTGATGCACGGCCGCCACCCCGGAGTGCTCACCGTCGCCGAGGAGTCGACCTCCTGGCCCGGGGTGAGCCGACCGGTCTACGTGGGCGGGCTCGGCTTCGGCCACAAGTGGAACATGGGCTGGATGCACGACACCCTCGACTACTTCTCCAAGGACCCCATCCACCGCCGCTTCCACCACCACCTGCTCACCTTCGGGCTGCTCTACGCCTTCAGCGAGAACTTCGTGCTGCCCCTCTCCCACGACGAGGTCGTGCACGGCAAGGGCTCCCTGCTCGGCAAGATGCCCGGCGACGCCTGGCAGAAGCTGGCCAACCTGCGCGCGCTGTTGAGCTGGATGTGGGCGCACCCCGGCAAGCAGCTCCTGTTCATGGGAGGCGAGTTGGCCCAGGCGAGGGAATGGGCCTCCGAGAGCAGCGTCGACTGGCACCTGCTCGCTGAGCCGGGCAACGCCGGTGTGCAGGCCCTGGTGCGCGAGCTCAACCGGCTCCACCGCAGCGAACCTGCGCTGTGGAGCGGCGACTTCGACGCCGCCGGCTTCGAGTGGATCGACGCCAACGACGCCGACCAGAGCTGCTACTCGTTCCTGCGCCTCCCGGTGGGCGAAGGCGTGGGCGGACGGCCGGTGGCGTGCATGGCCAACCTGACGCCGGTGCCCCGCTACGGCTACCGCGTCGGGCTGCCCCGGGGTGGGCCGTGGGAGGTCCTGCTCAACACCGACGCCACCTGCTTCGCCGGCAGCGGCATCGACGTCGGCCCGGTGTTGGAGGCCGAAGAGCGCTCCTGGCACGGCGAGGACCACTCGGTCGTCCTCACCCTCCCGCCCCTCGGGGTGGTCTGGCTCGCCCCGGTGGTCTGAACCCCCGAATTTCTGGACGATCCGAGCGGCTGAGCCGCCTGGATCGTCCACGAATGCCGCTCCAGCGTTGCCTGTCTCACCCGATCGTCAGAATCGACGGTGATGACCGTGGACGAGCAGCTCGCCAGGATCGCCCGCCAGCAGCACGGGCTGCTCAGCCGCCGCCAGGCGCTCGACTCGGGCCTGTCGCCTTCGGGCATCCGGACCCGTCTGGCACGGGGCGACTGGTTGCTCCTCCGCCGGTCGGTGTACGCCATTGCCGGCGTCCAGCCTTCGGTCCACCAGGCGGCGCTGGCTGTGTGCCTCGCCGCTGGTGACGTGTGCTGGGCCTCGCACCGGACCGCAGCCCAGCTGTGGGGGTTGGAGGTGCCTGCGCCCACGGCGATCGAGGTCCTCACCCTGCCGGCCCAGCGGGTCCGCCTCGAGGGGGTGACGAACCACCGATCGAGCGCACTTCACCTCGCCGACCTGACGTGGTGCGGACTCGTGCCCACCACCAGCGTCGCCCGCACCCTCGTCGACTGCATCCCCCACCTCCCCGGACGCCGGCTGGCCATGGCCGTCGACGACGCTCGACGCCAGGGCCGGCTCGGCATCGCCGAGCTGGCGGCCTGCGCCGGTCGGCTCGACCACGGCGGTGGCCGGCACCTGGTGCGGCTCAGGAGCGTGCTGGCCGATCGGCTCCCTGGCTCCCACCCCGGCGGCAGCCGCCGGGAGCTCGATCTCCTCGGCGTCCTCGTGCGTGGTGGCCTCCCGGTGCCGGCGCAGCAGCACGAGGTCGTGGTGGGTGGTCGCCGCCGCCTGCTCGACTACGCCTATCCGTGCGAGATGGTGGGGATCGAGTGGGACGGGTTCGCCGAGCACGGGTTGATCCGCTCCACGTTCGACGACGATCGACGGAGGGGCAACGACCTCGCCGTAGCCGGATGGATCATGCTGCACTTCACCTCCAACTCGTCGCCGGCTCACATCGTCGAGCGCACGGCCGAAGCGCTGGCCCTTCGACAGCGCCGCTCCGCCTGATTCGTGGACGATCGGAGCGGCTCAGCCACCTCGATCGTCCGCAAATCCGCTCAGGCGGACTCCACCCGGTCCTTCAGGCGGGTGAGATTGCGGCGCCAGATGGCGCCGAGGACGGGCGTGGCGAGGCGCCAGGGGAAGGCGAGGCGCTCCTCCCAGATGAACCGGGTGCGCTCACCGCGGTCGAGGCGCTCGATGGTGAAGCGCCCGGTGCCCGAGACCACCCCCCGGTGGCGGACGCCGATGAGGCGTCCCTCCTCCCACTCGGTGACCTCCATGCGGTCGGTGAGGCGGAACGGACCCACCCGGGTGTCGCACTCGAAGCTCGTCCCCACGCCGCTGCGCTGCGCCGAGGTGAAGCGGATGGCGTCGGCGTCGGCCATCCACTCGACGTGGGTGTCGAGCGCGGCGAGGTGGGGCCAGACCGCCTGGGGCCGGGCGTCGATGGTGGTGGTCACCCTCACGGCTCGGGCTCCCCCCCCGCCGACGCCCGGTCACCGCCGTCGAGCACCGAGGCCGCCACGGCGAGGTCGGCCACGAAACCTTCCATGGCCAGGTGGCGCTCGTCGTCGTCCCGGGCGCGCAGGATCGACGAGGGGTGGACGGTGGCGAGCACGTAGGGCGCCAACGGCGACTCGACGAAGCGGCCCCGGTCGCGGGTGACCCGGAAGCCACGTCCGAGCAACGACGTGGCCGCGGTGGCGCCGAGAGCCACCAGCACCTTGGGTCGTACCACGGCGAGCTCGGCCTCGAGCCAGGGGCGGCACGCCGCCTGCTCGGCGACGTTGGGCGTCTGGTGCAGCCGGCGCTTTCCCCGTGGCGTCCACTTGAAGTGCTTGACCACGTTCGTAGCGTAGGCCCGCTCCCTGGCGATGCCGGCGGCAGCTAGGGCGCGATCGAGCACCTTGCCGGCGGGCCCGACGAAGGGAGCGCCCTCCACGTCCTCTCGCTCACCCGGCTGCTCTCCCACCAGCATGAGATCGGCCCCCTCGGGGCCGGCTCCGAACACCGTCTGGGTGGCCCGGCTCCACAGGTCACAGGCCCGGCAGCCGGCGGCAGCGGCCACCAGGTCATCGAGGGTGGGGTCGTCGGGCACGAGCGAAGCGGCGAGCGACGGGTGCTCAGGAGGACGAGGCATGGTTGGGCGCTACCCGCCCGGTACCGGACACAAGACCCGATGCGAGCGTGGGTCGGAATAGCATGGCCGGATGGCGCGTGCCTCCTCCGGTGCTGCAGGCAAGGGCGCCTCGACGGGCCCGTCGCTCGACACCTGGGTGGCGTTGTGGGAGGAGCCGCTGCCGCTGGGAGACATCTCGGCCTGGGTGGTCGTGCCCCGCTGCGGGGCGTCGGTCGTCTTCACCGGGACCGTGCGCGACCACGCCGAGGCCCGGCCCGGCGTGTCGGCGCTCGAGTACGAGGCCTACGCCGGCCAGGTCGAGCCACGGCTGGCGGCCATCGCCGACGACGCCCGTGGGCGCTGGCCCGACCTCGGGCGCATCGCCCTGTTGCACCGCGTCGGACGGCTGGGCGTCGAGGAGGCGTCGGTCGTGGTGGCCGTCTCGGCACCCCACCGGGGCGAGGCCTTCGACGCCGCCCGCCACTGCATCGACACGCTGAAAGCCACCACCCCCATCTGGAAGAAGGAGACCTGGGACGGCGGTGAGGCGTGGTCGTCGTGCGCCACCGAGCTCCCCGGGGAGCCGCTGAGCTCGGCGAGCACCGGTCGATGAGCGGCCTGGTCTTCCTCCTGGCCGCGCTGGCGCTGAGCGTCGTCGGGTCGCTGGTGCTGTGGCTGCGCCACCGCCAGCCCACCTCCATGGAACAGGGCATCGACGACTTCAGCCGCGAGATGCAGGCGCTGTCGCCGGAGCACCCTCGACGTCCCGAAGATCGGCACTGGTAGGCGCCGATGGCCCGGGACCTCGCCATCGACCTGGGCACGGCGAACACCCTCGTCTACGCCAAAGGCCAGGGGATCGTGCTGAACGAGCCGTCGGTCATCGCCCTCAACGTCAAGACCGGCGACGTGCTGGCCATGGGCCACGAGGCATGGCAGATGATCGGGCGCACGCCCGGCTACATCCAGGCCGTCCGCCCGCTGCGCAAGGGCGCCATCACCGACTTCGACGTCACCCAGCGCATGATCCGGCTCCTGCTCAACCGGGCGGGCGTCAGCCGGTTCAACCGCCCCCGGGTGGTCATCTGCGTGCCCTCGGCCATCACCGAGGTCGAACGCCGGGCCGTCACCGAGGCGGCACGCCGGGCGGGAGCCGCCGACGCGCAGCTCATCGGCCAGCCCATGGCCGCGGCCATCGGCGCCGGCCTGCCGGTCAACGAGCCGTTCGGCAACATGGTGGTCGACATCGGGGGCGGCACGTCGGAGACCGCGGTCATCTCCCTCGGGGGCATCGTCGCCCTGCGGGCCATCCGCCTCGGCTCGTTCGACCTCGACTACGCCATCCAGGCCTACGTCAAGCGGGAGTACGGCATCGCCGTGGGCGAGCGCACGGCCGAGGACATCAAGGTCGCCATCGGCTCGGCGTGGCCCACCAAGGACGAGGTGAAGGCAGAGGTCCGCGGCCGCGACCTCATGAGCGGTCTCCCGAAGACGGTCATCCTGTCGCCCGGCGAGGTGCGGTCGTCGATCGACGACCACATTGGCGCCATCTGCGACTCGGTGGTGTCGTGCCTCGGTCAGGCGCAGCCCGAGCTGGCCCAGGACCTCATCAACCACGGGATCCACCTGGTGGGCGGCGGCGGCATGTTGCGCGGCCTCGACCAGCGCATCGCCGAGGAGACCAATGTCCCGGTCGTTCTGGTCGACGCCCCCCTCGAGTGCGTGGTGCTGGGCGCCGGTCGCTGCATCGAGGCCTACGACTCCCTCAAGACCATGTTCATGTGACGTCCGACGCCCCCAGCTGATCCTCGGCGGCCTGGCGCACCTGCCAGTCACGGTCGCCCACCGCCCGAGCCAGAGCGGCGTCGACCTCCGGCCCCGAGAAGGGAGCGAGGGCGATCACCGCCCGTCGGCGGACCGTGGCCCGGTCGGCGGTGGCGTCGAGGATGGCGGCCAGGCCGCTCTCGCTGCCGATGGCACCGAGGGCGGCCACGGCCGCCTCCCGGCACCGTGGGCTGGGGTGGGTGCGGGCCAGGCGCGAGAGCGTCTCCACCACCGCCGGTTCCGCCACCTCCCGCTCGCCGCACGCCCACGCCGCCTGCTCGGCCACCTCCTCGTCGGCGTCGGCCAGGACCGCGAGGAGCGACACGTTCGGATAGCCGATGGCGAGGGCGGCGGCTCGACGGCGCACCACCGGCGACGGGTCCTCCAACGCCGACCGCACGGTGGACTCCGCCAGCGCCCCCATGCGGGCCAGGGCGCCGAGGGCGGTGGCGCGGGTGGACGGCTCGGCGTGGTCGAGGAGCTTCACGGCACCGCGGTGGTCACCGGTGTGCCCGGCGATGGCGGCCGTGCGCCGGAACACCCCTGACCCCTCGCTCATGCGAGCGCGCCCTGCAGGGCCCTGGCGGCCGCCACGAGCACCATCGCCACCAGCCCGGCCAGCCCCGCGCCCATCGTGACCGACAGGAGGACGAGCAGGACGAGCGAGCGCACCCGGGTGTCGCCGAGCCCCGCGTGGTCGCCGATCAAGGCCATCGCCGGTCGCGTTCGGCGACCGTCGGCCGACGGCGCCAGTGGGCGGTGCCGGCCGGCGCGGCCGGGGGACCTGCCCAGCGTGGCACGCTGGGGGCATCGGAAAAGAGGATGTGCACCACCGCGGCGCCCGACAGGCCCACCACCACGAGGCAGATGACCAGCGTGAACACCGTGGAGACGAGCGTACCGGTCCGGCGTGAGCCGCCCCGGTCGACGCCGCCCCGGGCCCCGCTGCGCCGGCGGCGGTGGTGGCCGGTGCCTGCCGGAGTGGCGGTGGCGGCCTCGGTCGGCGTCGGGGCCGCCGTCGTCCCGCTGCCGTTGCTGGCGATCTCGCCGGGTTCGGTCGTCGACGTGGCCGGTCTGGTCAGCGTGGAGCATCCCGAGGTGGTCGACGGGAACGGCCGGTTCTACCTGACCACGGTGAGGTTGAGCCCGGTCACCGTTTTGGGGGCGGTGCAGGCCTGGATCCGTCCCGAGGTCGACGTGGTCGGGCGGGATGTGGTCATGCCCGCCGGAGTCGATGCCGACGGGCTGCGCCAGCTCAACCTCGACCAGATGAGCGCCTCCAAGCGCCAGGCGCTGGGCGTCGCCTTCGAGGCGCTGGGCTACGACGCCGTCAGCGGCGATGGCGCCGAGGTGGTCGACCTCAGCCCGGAGGGCCCCGCCAGCCAGGTGCTGCGGCCGGGTGACCTCATCGTCGGGCTGGCCGGCACGGCGGTGACCTCGCACCACGACGTGCTGCGACTGCTGGCCGAGCAGCGTCCCGGTCGGCGGGTCCAGCTCGACATCGACCCCGCCGACGGCCCCGGGCCACGCACCGTCGAGGTCGTCCTCGCCCACGACCGCGAGGCGCCCGAGCGTGCGCAGCTCGGGGCCATCCTGCGTACCCGTCGGCCCAGGTTCGACTTCCCGGTCGACGTCGACATCCACACCGAGCGCATCGGCGGGTCCTCGGCCGGCCTCGCCTTCACCCTGGAAGCGCTCGACGCCCTGACCGAGGGCGACCTGACGGGAGGGCGCCGGGTGGCGGCGACCGGTACCATCGAGCTCGACGGCTCCGTGGGCGAGGTCGGTGGCGTGACGCAGAAGGTGGCGGCCCTCGAGCACCATCCCATCGACGTGCTCCTCGTGCCCGAGCCGGAGCTCGATCGGGCGAAGGCGCTGGCCGGACCGGGAGTACGGGTGGAGCCGGTCGACGACCTCGGCGACGCCCTGCGCGTCCTGGCCGAAGGAGGAGGGGTGACGCCACCCCGACGATGGTGAAGGTTTCCCTTCAGGTCCTGGCGACGTGTGCCGATGAGATGAGGGATGGACCGAACGCGGGATCGCCGATGAGGACGACGAGGTGAGCACCTCGTCGGCGTCCCTGGCGTTCGCCGCCGAGTTCGTGCTGTTCCTCGCCGCCGTGGCCGGCGTGGGGGTGGTGGTCCGCGCCCGGCTCCTGACCCGGGAGCGCCAGGGCCAGACCCTGCTGGGGTTGGGGTTCAGCGGTCTGGGTCTGGCGTCGTTCCTCCACGGGTCGCTGCTCGAGCCCGACGGGGCCAGCGCGCTGGTGGTGGTGCCCCGCGTGGCCGGCCTGGTGCTGGTGCTCGCCGGCTCGCTGCGAGCCAACGACATCGCGCCCCGGCGCCAGCTGTGGCTGGGGCTCGGCCTGCTCGCCATCGCCGAGGCCATCACCATCTCCAGCCCCTTCACCCAGCCCGGCTCCCTCGCCGACGCCGCTCGCGCGCTCGGTGCCCTCGGCGTGGGCGCCGCCCTCTTCGCCTTGAGCCAGCGCTCCATCTCCGCCCGGGTGGCGGCCAGCGCCACCGGCACCATCCTGCTGGTGGTGCTGGCGGTGTCGGTGGCGCTGTCGGCGGTGGTGGTCGCCAACGTGGAGGACGAGGCCCTTCGCCGCATCGGGGCCAGCGCGCAGGCCGAGGCCGCCGCCATGGAGCGAGCCGCCGCCGATGCCGTGGTCAGCGCCAAGCTCGCCGCCCTGGTGTTCAGCTCCTCCCGCCAGAACGAGGACATCGCCCGCCTCCTCGTCCTGGCCGAGGATCCCGACTCCCCGCGGGGCGCCATCGCCGCCAACGAGCTGCGGAGCCAGCTCGCGACCATCGCCGAGAACCTGGTGTTCCAGGGCGACATCCTCGCCTACGTCAACGCCGACGGCGTCGTCGTGGGCGACGCCGGCGTCGACCGTCCGACCCTTCGGGTCGACATCTCCAGCACCCGGGTGATGCGCGAGACCCTGGCCGACCAGCAGGGCGACCGTGGCGCCCCGGCGGTGCTGGCCGGCGAGGCGTTGGCCACGGCCGCCTCGCCGGTGACGGTGACGGCCAGAGGACAGTCGATCTTCGTCGGCGTGATCTTCGCCGCCGAGCGCTTCGACGCCAGCTACCTCATCCAACGCAAGGACGCCGACCCCAACCTGAGCCTCGCCCTGGTCAGCCGCGACGGGCTGCTGGCGCGGGCCGGGCCGCCACCGCCCCGTGCCACCCTCCTGGAGGCGGCCACCGAGGTGCTCGACGGCGCCGATCCCACCCGTCGGGTGATCGAGGACCTGTTCGTCGCCGCCCATCCGGTGAGCGCCGCCGGTGAGCCGGTGTTCGCCGTGGTGGTGTCGGCGCCGACCACGCTGGTCGCGCAGACCCGCCAGTCGCTGTTCCGGACCTTGTTCCTGGTGGCCCTCGGTGCCGCCCTGGTGGCGCTGGTGCTGGCGGCGGTGGTCGGCGAACGCATCGGTGCCGGCCTGCGCCGGCTCACCACCACCGCCGAGGAGATCCGCGCCGGGCGCCTCGACGCTCGCGCCGGCCTCGACCACGATGACGAGCTCGGCGCGCTCGGCGCCGCCTTCGACTCGATGGCGGCCTCGCTCGGCACCATGACCGGTGAGCTGCGCGACGCCGCGGTCGACGAGGCCCGTCTGCGCAGCCGCCTGGAGGCGGTGGTGGCGGGCATGGGCGAGGCGCTGATGGCCGTCGACGCCAACGGCTCGGTCACCGACTTCAACGCCGCCGCCGAGGACCTGTTCGGCCTGCCGGCCACGGAGGTGTGCGGCGGCTCGGTGGCCAAGCTGTCGCTGTGGGGGGCGCAGGGCGACGACCTGACCGGTCGCATCGCCTCGCCCCGACGGGACCCGTGGAGCACGACCGCCCTCGTCCAGCGCGACGACGGTACGAAGGTGCCGGTGGCGGTCTCCTGTGGTGCCGTGCGAGGCGGGGCGGGGGAGATCGTGGGTGCCGTGGTGGTGCTTCGCGACCTGCGCCCCGAGCGTGAGGTCGAGCGCATGAAGACCGAGTTCCTGGCCAACATCAGCCATGAGTGGAAGACCCCGCTCACCCCCATCAAGGCCTACGCCGCCATGCTGTCGAGCCGCTCGTTCCCCGAAGACCGGACCAAGGAGTTCGCCTCGGAGATCCTGCTG
>JAHWJH010000179.1 GCA_019348555.1 Actinomycetota bacterium | reverse complement strand
GGTCCTGGCGCACCTGGTGGCGGCGCAGCGCCGCGACAACGTCGGGATACAGCGACACCGACCGCCTGCCCGCCGAGGTCTTGGGCTCGGAGAGGTAGACCTGGTTGGAGGCGACCACCACCGTCTGGACCACCGACAGGCGACCGGCATCGAGGTCGACATCGGCCCATCGCAGCCCCAGCGCCTCGCCGCGGCGCAAACCGGTGGACAGCATCAGCGCCCACAGCGCGCCCAGGCGCTGGTCGGCGGTGGCTGCCAGGAAGTGGCGGGCCTCCTCCGCCGTCCACGTCTGCATCGGCTGGTGCTGCATCCGGGGGAGATCAAGCTTGGCCGCCGCCGGGTTGCGGGCGATGAGTCGCCAGTCAGCGGCGCGCTCCAGGGCGAGGCGGAGCACCTGGTGGGCCAGGCGGACCGAACGTGCCGACAGGGGGCCCGAGCCGTTGACCCGCCCCGAGGCCAGCAGCTCGGCGTAGAGGTCCTGGAGGTGCTTGGGGGTCACGTCCTGGAGGGGCAGGTGACCTACCCGCGGTCGGATCCAGTTCTCGACCGCGCTGCGGTAGAGGCCCGCGGTGGTCGGACGGAGCGACGGCGCCACGGCGGCCAGCCAGTCGTCGAGGTACTCCCCCAGCGTCTGGCGGCTCGGATCGACCGCAGTGCCCCGGTCGAGCTCGACCACCAGTTCCGCCAGGGCCCGCTCGGCGTCGGCCCGCGTCCGGAAACCGCCCTTGAGCCGCTGGCGGCGGTTGCCGTCGGCCCCCCGGGGGAGGTCGATGGCGTACGACCAGGGCTTGCCCCGACCCTTGGCCCGCTGGAAGACGCGCCCCCGCATCGGTGATCAGGCTAGTGCCCGGCAGCGACAGGGTGTGATCATTCTGTGATCACTGACGCTCAGTGATCATTCTCGGGAGGTTCCTCACCGATAAAAAGAGCCTCTGACCTGCACTTCCGGGTGGGCCGTGAGGGATTCGAACCCCCGACCCCTTGCGCGTCATGCAAGTGCTCTGCCAACTGAGCTAACGGCCCCGGAGCGGGTCACGCTAGCAGTGGCCCGTAGGATCGGGCCGGTCGAGACGCCACCCCTGCCCCGCCAGCAGTTCCCGGTCACCGAGCGCTGGACCTACCTGAACCACGCCGGGGTGTCGCCACTGCCCATCGCCGCCGTCGAGGCCCTCGACGGCTACGCCAGGGGTGCAGCCGCCGGCGGCTCGATGACCGGTGACGCCCGGGCCACCCGCGCCGAAGAGGTACGTGCTGGCGCCGCCCGGCTTCTCGGGGTGCCCACCGGCGACGTGGCCTTCGTGAAGAACACCACCGAGGGGCTCGGCTTCGTGGCCAACGGCCTGGCCTGGGAGCCCGGCGACCGGGTGGTGGTCCCCGAGCTCGAGTTCCCCTCGACGCTGTACCCGTGGCTGGGGCTGCGCGACCTCGGCGTGGTGGTCGACGTCGTCCCCACCGAGGGCCCCGGGCGCTGCATCCCGGTGAGCGCCTTCGCCGCCACCATGGCCGCCGGCGTCGCTCCCAAGGTGGTGGCCACGAGCTGGGTCCAGTTCGGGCGGGGCTGGCGGTGCGACCTCGCCGCCCTGGCCCGGACCTGCCACGACGCCGGCGCCCTGCTGTGTGCCGACGTCATCCAGGGCCTCGGCGTGGTCCCCGCCGAGCTGGAGGCGTGGGGCGTCGACTTCGCCATGGCCGACGCCCACAAGTGGCTGCTGGGCCCGGAAGGGATCGGGGTCCTCTACGTGCGGGGCAGCTGCCTCGACCGGCTGCGGCCGCTGGAGCCGGGGTGGAACTCGGTGGCCCACCGGGAGCAGTGGGACAACCTGGAGCTGGTCTGGGACGAGGGCGCCCGCCGTCTCGAGGGTGGCAGCCACAACTTCGCCGGCATCTGCGCCCTGGGCGCCTCCCTCGACCTGTTGGCCGGCGCCGGGGTGGAGGAGGTGTGGCGCCACGTCGACGCCCTGTGCGAGCGGGCCTGCGCCGGCCTGGCCGACGCCCGCGCCACCGTGCTGTCCGACCGCTCCGAGGCGGGCCGCTCGGCCATCGTCACCTTCGCCCTCGACGGCCACGACCCCGAGGTGGTGCGCCAGCACCTGCTCGACGCCGGCATCGTGTCGTCGGCGCGGGGTGGCGGGATCCGCATCGCCCCCCACGGCTACAACACCGCCGAGGAGATCGACCACCTGGTCGCCGCCGTCGTCCGCCTGGCCGGGCACTGACAGGGATTTGTGGACGATCGGAGTGGCTGAGCCGCTTCGATCGTCCGGAAATGCGAGTCAGCGGAAATCGCGGGAGCGGCTGGGGGCGGGCCCGCCGAGGGGCAGGAGCTCGAGGCGGTCGGCCACCACGTTGACCACCCCGTCGGCCCGTTCCAGGGTTCCCCGCACCAGCAGGGCGGGGGCGGTGCGGGCGACGGTGCGGTAGCGCTCCCAGAGCCCGGCCGAGCAGATCACGTTGACCAGGCCGGTCTCGTCCTCGAGGTTGACGAAGACCGTGCCCGACGCCGTGGCCGGGCGCTGGCGGTGGGTCACCACCCCGCCCACGAGCACGCGGGACCCCGGCTCGGCCCCGGCCAGGGCTTCGGCGGGCAGCACCCCCAAGGTGTCGAGGGAGGCCCGTACGTGCTCGGTGGGGTGGACCTCGGCGCTGATGCCGGTGGCCCACAGGTCGGCGGTGGTCTCTTCGGCCGGGGCCAGCGCCGGCAACGGCGGCGCCTCGGCTCCCGTGACCACCCCGGGCAGGCGACCGGGGCGGGCCTGGGCGCAGGCGCCGGCCGCCCACAGCGCGGCGCGCCGATCGAGGCCCAGGCAGGCGAAGGCGCCGGCGGTGGCCAGCGCCTCCACGGCGGCGAGGCCCGCCCCGGTGCGGCCCACCAGATCGTCGATGGACGCGTAGGGCGCTCCGGCGGCGATGCGCCCGGCCAGGTCGTCGCCCACGCTGCGTACCTGGTCGAGGCCGAGGCGCAGCGCCATCCCCCCGGCGCTGGCCTCGCAGGCCTCGAGCGTAGAGGTCGCCGAGGAGGCGTTGACGTCGGGACGGCGCACCACCACCCCGTGGCGGCGGGCGTCGCGCACCAGGGTGTGGGGCGACCAGAACCCCATGGGCTGGGCGTTGAGCAGCCCGGCGCAGAACGCCGCCGGGTGGTGGTGCTTGAGCCAGGCGCTGGCGTAGACCAGGTAGGCGAAGCTCACCGAGTGGCTCTCGGGGAAGCCGAAGTTGGCGAAGGCGGCCAGCTTGTCGTAGATGACCTGGGCCACCTCGCCGGTGATCCCCCGCTCGGCCATGCCGGCGAACAGGCGGTCGCGCAGCCGGGCCATGCGCTCACCGGAGCGCTTCGACCCCATGGCCTGGCGCAGCTGGTCGGCCTCGGCGGGCGAGAAGCCGGCCACGTCGATGGCCATCTGCATGAGCTGCTCCTGGAACAGCGGCACGCCGAGCGTCTTGGCCAGCGACCGCTCCAACAGGGGGTGCAGGTAGGTGACCGCCTCGGTGCCGTTGCGGCGCCGCAGGTAGGGGTGCACCGAGTCGCCCTGGATGGGCCCGGGGCGGATGAGCGCCACCTCGACCACCA
>JAHWJH010000178.1 GCA_019348555.1 Actinomycetota bacterium | reverse complement strand
GGCGGGGCGGGCTGCGAGAGGCGCTCGACCGGATCTCCGTGCCCACCCTGATCATGGGCATCTCCTCGGACACCTTGTACCCCACCTACCAACAGCGCCAGCTGTGCGAGCTGCTCTCCGAGGGCGGCTGCGCCAGCGAGTACGTGGAGATCGGCAGTCGCCACGGCCACGACGGGTTCCTCCTCGAGCTCGACCAGGTCGGGGCGGCGCTGTCACCGTTCCTCGCCAGCGTGGACAAGGCGGAGCACCGGTGAGCGCGGAGGGCCCTCACCGGGCGCGTCCGGCGCCGACGCACCTCGAGACCAGGGCGATCCTCGCCGGACGATCCGAGAACGGTCGATCGCTGGCGGCCCCTCTGTGGGCGACGAGCACCTTCGAGAGCCCGACGGTCGAGGAGAGCCTGCGACTGGCCACCTCGCCGCGTCCCAAGAACTTCTACAGCCGCTACGGCAACCCCACGGTGCGGTCGTTCGAGGACGCGGTGGCCGACCTGGAGGGCGCCGAATCGGCCCAGGCCTTCGCCTCGGGGATGGGCGCGATCTCTTCGTTGATCCTGGCCCTGTGCTCGAGCGGTGACCACATCGTCGCCCAGCGCCAGCTGTTCTCCTCCACCGCCCTGCTGTTCCAGGGCGTGTGCCCCCGCTTCGGCATCGAGGTGACGCTGGTCGACGGCACCGAGCCCGGAGCGCTCGCCGCCGCGGTCATCCCGGGTCGCACCGTCGTGGTCTTCGTGGAGACACCGGCCAACCCCGTCCTCCAGCTGGTCGACCTCGACGCCCTGGCGGAGTTGCGCGGGCCGTTGCGCGTCGTCGACTCCACCTTCGCCGGGCCCATGGTGCAGCGGCCGCTCGAACACGGCTGCGACGTGGTCATGCACTCGGCCACCAAGGGCCTCGCCGGGCACAACGACGCCACGCTCGGGGTGCTGGCGGGAGCCGAGGACCTCATCCAGTGGATCTGGAGCTACTCCACCATCCACGGGGCCACGGCGTCGCCCTACGACGCGCACAACGCGCTGCGGGGGATCCGCACCCTTCCCGTACGGGCCCGCCAGCAGAGTGAGTCGGCCCAGCGCGTGGCCGAGTTCCTGGAGCGCCATCCCGTCGTGGAGCGGGTGTTCTATCCCGGGCTCGACTCCCATCCCCAGCGGGCCGTGGCCAAGCGCCAGATGGCCAACGGTGGCGGCATGGTGAGCTTCGAGCTGATCGGCGGCTGGGAGGCGGGCCGGCGCTTCGCCGAGTCGGTGACCCTCGCCCATCTGGCGCCGTCGCTCGGTGGACCCGAGACGTTGGTCACCCACCCGGCGTCGACGACCGCAGCCAACCTCACAGCCGAAGAGCGGGCGGCGATGGGGATCGACGACGGGCTGATCCGGCTCTCCATCGGCCTCGAGCACCCCGACGACATCGTGGCCGACCTCACCGCCGCCTTGGCGGCCGTCGGGGCTACGACCGCCCCGGTCGAGCGCGATCCCCGGCCCTGAGGCCGCGGCGGTCGCTGGCGTCGCGGGTCGACACTGCCCGAGCTGGCCGAGGTCGAGCTCTACCGGCGGCTGGCGACCGGCGCCCTCGGACGGCAGGTCACCGAGGTGTCGTCTCCCGATGGGTGGTACCTCAAGGCAGGGCTGACGTCGTCGGACCTGGCGGCGGTGCTCACCGGTCGGTCCTTCGCTGCCGCCCGGCGCATCGGCAAGCTGCTCCTCCTCGATGTGGCCGACGGTCCCACGCTCGGCTTGCGCTTCGGCATGACCGGGCGGCTGCTGGTCGACGGGTCGGCGGGGGTCGACGACCTCGTCTACGCCAGCGTGCGCGAGGAGCCGGCTTGGGACCGCCTCAGGCTCGGGTTCGCCGACGGAGGCGAGCTGCGGATAGCGGACCCCCGCCGTCTCGGCGGGGTGTTCCTCGATCCCGACGAGTCGCGTCTGGGTGTCGACGCCGCGTCGGTGTCGTTCTCGGAGTTGCACCGGGCGCTCGCCGGCAGCGCTGCCCCGCTCAAGGCTCGACTGCTCGACCAGACCCGTCTGGCCGGAGTCGGCAATCTGGCCGCTGACGAGGTGCTCTTCCGGGCCGGGCTGGACCCACGTCGCCCTGCGGGCTCGCTCGGCCGAGCCGAGGTTCGGCGCCTGCACCGCCACCTCGTCGGGACGCTTGCCGGCCTGATCGCCGGCGGCGGTTCGCACACCGGCGTCCTCCAGCCCCACCGGATGACCGGAGGGCGTTGCCCTCGTGACGGCACGCCGTTGGTGCGCCGCACCATCGGCGGGCGGACGACATGGTCGTGCCCGCTGCACCAGGTGTAGGGGGTCGGCACCTCGCACCTCCTACGATGCACCAGCGTGGGTGGGCGACGCGGCGCGGGCGAGGAGCAGCCCCAGGGCAGCACTCGGCGGGCGAGGTGGGTGGTCGGGATCACCGGCGTGGTGGTGTTCGTCGTCGGCCTGACCAGCGTCTCGGTACCTGTCGCTCCCGCCCAGGCGATCGACATGCCCAGCGGCTCCATGCCGTCGACCTCGACGTCACTGCCCGAGTTGACGTCGACCACGAAGAAGGGCGGCGGCAAGGACAACCTGAAGGGCACGACCACGCTCGACAACACCACGACGACGGTGGCGCCGACGAGCACCTCCCAGCAGGTCGACGCCTCGACGCCGACGTCGTCCGCCCAGCGCGCCAGGACGTCGTCGAGCACCACGGTCGACCGCCGCCGCAGCGCCGGTGCATCCGCCGGCCGGGTCACCACCACCACCTCGAGGTCTCCGGCAATGCTGACCACCACGTCGATCGAGCGCTTCGCCGACGGCTCGCTCACCACCACCAGCTCACCACCGGTGCTGTCGGTCGAACAGGCGGCGAGCACGTCGGGGCTCAGCCCGGGCAACCTCGTCGCCGTGATCGTCGGGGGGCTTCTGGCCGTGGCGGCGGGGCTGACGCTGCTGACCGTGTGGTACTGGCGCGCCACCCGCCCGGGAGATGGCTTTCCGGCCGGCTGAGGTCTTGGTGTCGACGGCGGGCGGCGGATCGGTAAGGTGCGGGCGTGGCCGGCGATCTTGACGTCGAAGGGATGGTCCGACGCTTCCAGGAGCGTGCCAAAGCGGTGAAGAAGCGGACGTTGCCGCCCATCGCCGGCCCCGAGCGTCAGCGGTTCATCGCCCAGGCCCAGCTCGACTTCCAGGACTTCGCCATGATCGGCGACGCCACCGCCAGCCTGGAGGACGGTGTCCTGGTGCTGCGCATCGACCTCCGGCCCCCCGAGGCACCGTCGCCGCCCAGCTGACCGGTTGCTAGGATCGCGGCTCCACGCGGACGTGGCTCAGTGGTAGAGCATCACCTTGCCAAGGTGAGGGTCGCGGGTTCGAATCCCGTCGTCCGCTCCAAGAAAGTGCAGGTCAGGAGGGGTCCGCGAGGGCCCCTCTTTCGCGTCCAGCCCTCGCTGCTACTCCGGGTGCTACTCCTTCCGGCATGCGGTCACTACCGTGGAGGCCACAACAGGCTCGGCTGGACGGAGGAATGCGGTGGCCGGTCACTGGCGTCAACGGGGGAGCGCGATCGAGCTGCGGGCGTTCCGGGGCAGGGACGAGCTCACTGGTCGCAAGCGCTACGCCACCCGCACCATCCCTTTGGT
>JAHWJH010000177.1 GCA_019348555.1 Actinomycetota bacterium | reverse complement strand
GGTCCTCAGTGGTACTGCAAAGCCCTGTACCCGGGTTCGATTCCCGGCGCCGCCTCCAGCTGTTCCGCAGGTCAGAGCCGGTTTCCGGGGTGTCCGGCAGTGACCGCTCGGGGCCGCCAATGACCCCGATTTGTGTCCTGGGCGTGTCTTTTGTGTCCTGGGCGTGTCACGGGGGTGCTCGCTGCCGCCCCCGTCGATCACCCGGAGAGCCGCGCGGAACCTGCGGTCGAGCCCCTCCGCCACCTGTTCGTCCAACTCAGGGAACAGGTGCCCGTAGCGGTGGAGCGTGATCTGCACGCTGGCGTGTCCCATCCGGGCCTGGATGGTCTTGGGGTGGGCGCCCTCGGCGATGGCCATGGCCACGGCGGTGTGCCGGAGGTCCTGGAAGCGGACGCCCGTGACGCCCGCTCGTTCTTTGGCCGGCTTCCAGTGGTTCCCGTTGAAGCTCGACGGGTGGATGGGCTGGCCCGCACCGTTGGGGAAGACGAGCCCGTCGGGCACCGGCCCGGCTCGTTCCTCCAGCTGAGCGCGGAGGAGATCGACCAGGAAGCCCGGCACCGTGATGCGCCGGCGGCCGGCGGACGTCTTCGGCGTCTTGCCCACCCAGCGGCTGCACACGATCACGAGCTGGTCGACGACGGTGATGACCGGCGCCGCAAGGTCGACGCAGCCTCGGCGGAGGCCGATCAGTTCCCCCCGGCGCATCCCGGTGTAGGCGGCGGTGTAGACGAGCGTCCGGAATTGCGGGCAAGCGCTGGACCTCCTCGGCGGTCAAGAAGCGCATCTCGGCCGCCTCCACCTTCGGTCCGCTCAGGCCGGCGCAGGGTGAGCGGGCCAGGAGCTCGTGTTCGACGGCCACGTTGAGCACGCGCCGCAGCGTGCGAAAGTGCCGGTGGACGGAGCTGGAGGCCAGGCCGGCGGCCAACTCGTCGTTGATCCAGCTCCGGATGTCGATCTTGCGGATCCGGCACATGGGCACCTCGCCGAAGCGTGGAAGCACGTACCGGCGCAGGTCGCGCTCGTAGGTCGCTCTCGTGCTCTCGTCGATGTCGTGAGCGGTCCTGAGGAACTCCTCCACCCACACCGACAGCTTCGTGTTCCCGAGAGCGGGGTCGACCCACTGGCCGCGCTGCATGTCGGCGCCCACACCGTTGAGGGAGCGCCGCGCTTCTCCCTTGGTGGTAAAGGTCTGGCTTCGGCTGCGGCCCGATGGGTCGCGGTAGCGGGCTCGCCACCGCTGGTTGTTGGTCTTGTCGATGGACGCCATCGTCGGTCTCCCGGCTACAGGCCACGAACGGAGCGCTTCGGTGGTGGGCGACCTTCAAGGCTGGCTCGGGTCTGGGAGACCCAGGCTCGAAGCCTGCGATAGGAGATGGCGTCCAGCCCGAAGTCGGATCGGTCGAGGCGGTCGATGCGGCCGAGCGATTCGGCGAGGCACTCTGGGTTGAATCCAGCATCCTTCTGCTGTGCGAGGCCGATGAGTCGGTCCAAGCCCAGGCGCTGTGACAGAGCGTAGACGTCGAGGAAGTCCCGCGGCTCGCCCCACCCGAACAGTGCCAAGACCTTGTCGGCGGCCAGCTCCTCCTTGTCGAGCACCACGCCGAGGTCGGTGGTCACCGCAGGACGAAGACGGGGGTCCCAGGCCCAGGTCGATCAGCGTCTCGTTCTTGCCGTCGCTCACCATCAGTCGGACGAAGGTCTCAGTTGAGCGCAGGACGTTGACTCCCAGGCCGGCCCCAACGAGAGCAGCGTGGAGGGCCGCATGCAGGGCGGGGATGTCGCCAGGAGTGGTCGTGAAGTAGTCGAGATCATTGGTGACCCGATCAGTCAGGCCGTGGACGACGAGGGCCGCGCCACCGGCCAGCGCGAAGCCGCGAGCCTCCGGAAGCTCCGCGACCGTGCGGGCGACTCCTCGCTGGAGCTCGCTCAGCATCCGATCGGCCGGCCGTGCTCGTTCAGCCAGCGCTCCCACGCCGCCCGCACGTGGTGGGGCAGGACCAGCTCGTCCCAGAGATCGATCAGGTCGTCGATCCGCACGAAGCGTCGGACGTCGTCCTCGACGCCTTCCCGGCGGCGACACCGGTTCCCACCGTGGTCGGAGCGCTCGCCGTAGTCCGTCGTGGTCGTCCAGGTCCTCGATAGTCGAGCCCACCACCGCTTCAGCTCCGCCGAGCCCGGTCGAGCCAGGCCTCGAGCTCGGCCGGATCGAAGCGCAGCAGGTGGCCCCACTTGAGGTAGGGATCCGTCGCTCGGCCACCAGCCGGCGGACATGGCGCTGGTTGACGCCCAGGCGCTCGGCCACGGCGGGAAGGTCAAGCAGCGGCTGCGTGACGGGAGATGTCCTGGTTGGCATGGCGGTGTCCTCCTTAGTCGGCTGTCACCCAACAAAGCCGCTGGGGGCCGCCGGATCTCGCGCCCGGCTGACGATTCTCGTCACCGCGACAGGTGGGGCCCGGCCGAGCCACGGCGAGCTGGTCGAGCCGCCGGGCCATTCGCCGGGCCGCGTCCTCCTCCAGCGCTGGCTCGGGCGGCGTCCCACTGAGCCGGGCGGCCATGGCGTGGGCGGCCAGCGCGTTCGGCGGCCGGGCGATGGCCGCGGCCAGCGCCTCCTCGGCGTCGGCCAGTCCGGTGCGGTCCACGATCCAGGCCAGGTTGCGGTTCCGGCCTCGGGTCAGAGCCACGTAGACGCCGGCCCGGGTGCTCGACGGCTCCACCACGGCGATGGCGTGGTCGGTGGTCATCCCTTGTGTGCCGTAGCCGGTCACCGCCCAGCCCAGCTCCACCTGGCGGGCCACGTAGGCGCCGGGAAGTCGCACCGAGCCCCGGTCCGGCTCGGCCACGACTACCGAGCCGTCGTGGCCTACTTCGGTGACCGTCCAGCTCTGGCGGTTGCGCACCGGGGAACCGGTGTCGGTGACGAAGGCAGCGTTGCGCCGAGTGGCCACCCGGTCGCCGACGAAGGCCCGGCTTCCGTCGGCCAGGGCAACCGAAGCCCCGACCTGGCGGGGGTTGCGCCGGCGCTGGATCTCCACGTTGATGGCCCGGGCCGTGCCGGCCGAGGCGCAGGTGACGGCCACACTGGCGCCCCGGGCGGCCAGGCGCTCGAACTGGCGGGCCACCCGGTCGGCCACCAGGGCGGGATGGACGGTCCGCAGCCGGTGGTGAGCGGCGTAGGCGGCCGGGCCCGCTGCGTCTCCTCGGCGCAGAGCCAGGCTGGCGTGGCCCTGCCAGTCGTCGGCGAAGCGGTGGACCTCCTCGAGGTGGTGGGCGGGGAGGCGCTCGCACCACAGGGCGAACATCCCGCCCCGCCCCACGGCCGGCAGCTGGGCCGGGTCGCCCACGCACACCAGACGCCAGCCATGGCGCTGCACCAGGCCCACCAGGGCGTCGAGGTCGTCGGTGGAGGCCATGGCCGCTTCGTCGATGACCACCACTTCGTTTCGACCCAGTCGCCACCGTCCCTCGGCACCGCCGGGGCGGTCATGCTCGAAAAGGAGCTTGGCGATGGTCTCGCAAGGAATGCCGGCCTCGGTCTCCAGCACGCCGGCAGCCGCGGCCGAGACGGCCAGTCCCCGCACGGCGATGCCGCTGTCGGACCAGGCCTCGGCGGCCGCGCCCATGGCCCGGGACTTGC
>JAHWJH010000176.1 GCA_019348555.1 Actinomycetota bacterium | reverse complement strand
CTCTTCCGATCTAGCTGTTCGCCGAGATCGGCCCCCGCTACGCCGAGCGCAACGGCGGCTACACCCGCATCCTCAAGCTTGGTCCCCGCCATGGTGACAACGCCCCCATGGCCCGCATCGAGTTGGTCTGATCGTCCTCGAACCAGAGGTTCGAGGACGAGGAGGATGGTGCTCCGGACGCCGGCGGAGCCGGCATCCTCCGCGCTGACCACCTCACTGGCTCGCTGCGCTCGCCGGGCCTCCAGCCATGAGCGGCCGCCTTCGGCGGCGTGCTCGGCCGGCGGCCGGTGCAGGCTGATCGTGTGACGCTGTGAGGATCCGGATGACCGTTGCCTACGACGGGAGGGGGTTCTCGGGGTTCGCTCCCAACGCCGGGGTGGAGACCGTCGGGGGAACCTTGGCCCAGGCGTTGGAGCGGGTGCTGGGGCACACCGTGGAGCTGACCTGTGCCGGTCGCACCGACGCCGGCGTGCACGCCTGGGGGCAGGTGGTGTCGTTCGACACGCCCGGCGACGACCTCGATCTGGCCGCCGTGCAGCGCTCGATCAACCGCCAGTGCGGACCGCGGATCGTGGTGCGGGAGGCGGCTGCGGCTCCTGCCGGCTTCGATGCCCGTCGCTCGGCGCTGTCCCGGCGTTACCGCTACACCGTGCTCAACCGAGCGGTGGCCGACCCCTTCCTGGCAGCGACCACCTGGCACGTCGAGGCACCGCTCGACGTGGCGGCCATGCGCCTGGCCTGCGACCCGCTGATCGGGGAGCACGACTTCTCGGCGTTCTGCCGGCTACCGAAGGTCAGGACCGGGCACCCGGCTCCCTCACTCGTGCGCCGGGTGCTCGACGCACGATGGCTGGACCTGGGCGACGGGCTCCTGCGCTTCGACATCGAGGCCCGGTCGTTCTGCCACCAGATGGTGCGCAGCGTGGTGGGCACCCTGGTGGCGATGGGGGCGGGTCGCAAGCGCCCGGGGGAGATGCGTGGCATCGTCGCCTCGGGCGACCGGGCCCGGGCCGACCAGTTGGCGCCGGCACACGGGCTGTGCCTGTGGGCAGTGGTCTACGACACCGATGGCTCCGTGGAAGGCTGAGGGAGTGGACGACGACGCCATCCCCCCCCGGTTGCTGGTGGCCCTGGCGCTGGTGGGTGCCGCCGGTCTCGTGGTGCTCGCCGAGGTGGTGACCATCGCCACGATCTCCTCGCCCGATCTGGGTGCGGCGGCCGGCGTGGGCCTGCTCGACCGCATCCGTCTGGGCACGCGCCTGGCCGATCTTCCCGTGTTGCTGACGTTGCCGCTGGCGGTCCTGCTGGCGCGACTGGTCGAGCCCGGTGCCGCCCGCTCGCCGGTGGCTGCGGCCCGGGCCGTGCTCGCCGGCGCCACGTCGGTCGGGTCGGCGTTGATCGTGCTCGTGGTGCTGCGGATGCTGGCCGACCTCGGGGCCCAGGAGCTGGTTCTCGACCCGAGGCCGAAGCTGGCGGCGCTCCTGGTCAACCTGGCCTCGCTCGTGGTGGCCAGCACAGGGACGGGCTGGGCGTGGCGGGAGTTGCAGCGCACGCCCCGTGCCGCCGCCACGTCGTCGGCCCCGCCACCGTCGATGCCGGCACCTTCCGTGCCGCCGCCACGGGCCGGTGGTTTCCCGGCGGGTCCGCCGCCATCGCCGCCGCCGGCGCAGGCTCCGGATTGGGGAAGGTCCCAGCATCGGCAGTAGGCTGCCCCGGTTCACCGAGCTGTCGATCCGAAGAGGGTCTCGTGCGCACGTTCTCTCCCACCAACGACGACATCACCCGCGCCTGGCACGTGGTCGACGCCGAAGACCTCGTCCTCGGCCGCCTGGCCAGCGAGGTGGCCCGCATCCTGCGGGGCAAGCACAAGCCGATCTTCGCCCCCCACCTCGACACCGGTGATCACGTGATCGTGGTCAACGCCGCCAAGGTGGTGCTCACCGCCGACAAGGCCGACAAGAAGCTGGTTCACCGCCACAGCGGCTACCCGGGAGGGCTGCGCAGCGAGCGCACCTCCGACCTGTTGGCCCGACGGCCCGAGCAGGTCGTGCGTCGAGCCGTGCGTGGCATGCTCCCGAAGGGCCCGCTGGGCCGGTCCATGCTCCGCAAGCTCAAGATCCACGCCGGTCCCACCCACCCCCACGCCGCGCAGCAGCCGGTACGTCTCGAGTTGCCGTCCGCCCGTCGCAAGCCGGCCGCCGCCGCCCGAGAGAAGGGGTAGTCCATGGCCGACACGCCGCTCATCCAGACCACCGGTCGTCGCAAGCAGGCGGTGGCCCGGGTCCGCCTCCGTCCCGGCACCGGGGAGATCACCGTGAACAAGCGGGGCCTGGACGACTACTTCCCTTCCGAGACCCACCGGATGATCGTCACCGAGCCGCTGCGCCTCACCACCACCACCGAGCTCTACGACATCGACGTCACCATGGACGGAGGGGGCACCACCGGCCAGGCCGGGGCGCTGCGCCTCGGCATCTCCCGTGCGCTCATCAGCCTCGACCCCGACCTTCGCCCGGCGCTCAAGCGGGCCGGCTTCTTGATGCGTGACGCTCGTGAGAAGGAGAGCAAGAAGTACGGGCTGAAGAAGGCCCGGAAGGCGCCGCAGTACTCCAAGCGTTGATCCTTTCGACCTCACTCGTTCGCTTCGCTCACTCCGTTCGGTCGAGTTGATGGTGCTTCGGACGCCGGCGGAGCCGGCGTCCTCCGCGCTGAGCACCTCGTTGGCTCGCTGCGCTCGCCGGGTCGCCAGCCAGGGCGAAGCCGTCTCCGGCGGCGGGCGTGGCCGGCGACCTCTCGCCGCCTTTGGCGGCTCGATCGGCGGCGTGCTCGGCGGTGCGGTGAGTGGGCGGGTTTGACGCTTCGGTTCGGGACTGACGGGATCCGGGGGCGCGAGAGCGAGCTCACGCCCGAGCTGGTGGTGGCGTTGGGGCGCGCCGTGGCCGCCGGTCTCGGCCTCGGAGCCGGCGACCGCGTGGTGGTGGGCCGCGACACCCGACGGTCGGGGCCCATGCTGGAGTCGGCGCTGGCCGCCGGGTTGGTGGCCGAGGGCCTCCTCGTGGAGCGCCTGGGCGTGATCCCGACGCCCGGGGTGGCCTACGTGTCGGCCAGCGAGCAGGTGGCCGGGGCCATGATCTCGGCGTCGCACAACGTGTTCTCCGACAACGGGATCAAGCTGTTCGCCCCCGGCGGCCACAAGCTCTCGGACGCCGCCGAGGCCCGCCTGGAGGAGCGCCTCGACGCCCTGGCCCTGGGCGCTCGTGGCGGCGTGCGGGTGGGCGGCACGGCGATGGGCACCGTGGTCGACCGGCCGGCCGCCGTCGAGGACTACCGCCAGCACCTGCTCGCCGCCGCTCTGGAGGGCAGGTGCCTCGACGGCCTGGCCGTCGTGGTCGATCCCGGCCACGGCGCCGCCTCGCCGCTCGCCGGCTCCACCTTCGCCGCCGCCGGCGCCGATGTGGCGGTGATCCATGCCGAGCCCGACGGCGTCAACATCAACGACGGCTGCGGCTCCACCCACCCCCAGGCGCTGCAGCGTGCGGTCGTCGATCGCAACGCCGACCTCGGGCTGGCCCTCGACGGCGACGCCGACCGGGTGCTCGCCGTCGACCACCGCGGCCAGCTGGTCGACGGTGACCAGCTTCT
>JAHWJH010000175.1 GCA_019348555.1 Actinomycetota bacterium | reverse complement strand
ACGGCGTGCTTCAGACGCTGGCCGTGGTCGAGCGGCGCGCCGACGACCCTGCCCTGGCCCGGCTGGCCCGGGAGCAGGAACGAGAGCTGCGGGAGTACCTCTTCGGTGGGCGCACGGCCGGGGGAGGAGACCTCGGATCCGCCCTGCGGGCCGCCGCCGCCCGTTACGAGGAGTCCTTCGGGGGGCGGGTCCAGGTACTGGTGGCCGACGACGTGCCCGCGCTCGCCGTCCGTTCGGTCGCCGCCCTCACCGGCGCCGCCGGCGAGGCGCTGGTCAACGCGGGCAAGCATGGCGGGGCCGGCAAGGTCACCGTCTACGTCGAGCCCGACGAGGCGGGCGGCGTGTTCTGCTCCGTGAAGGACGATGGGGTCGGCTTCGACCCCGCCGTCGTCGTCGAGGGCGTGGGGCTCAGCCGGAGCATCCGGGGACGGGTGGAGGAGGCCGGAGGGCGGGTGGAGGTGCGGGCCTCACCCGGGGAGGGAGCGGAGGTGAACCTGTGGCTGCCGTGACCGTCGTGCTGGCCGATGACCATCCCATCTGGCGCGACGGGGTGCGGGCCGATCTCGGTCCTGAGTTCCGGGTCGTGGCCGAGGCGGGCAGCGCCGACGAGGCCGTGGCCGCCATCCGGTCGCACCGGCCTGACCTGGTGGTGTGCGACCTGTCCATGCCGGGAGGGGGCGGCATCAAGGTCGCCCGCACCTGTGGGACCGAGACCCGCATCGTCATGCTGACCGTGTCGGAGGCCGAGCGCGACCTCCTCGACGCCGTGGCCGCGGGAGCCATCGGCTACCTCGTGAAGTCCACCCCCGGTCCCGAGCTGCGCTCCGCCCTGCTTCGGGCCGCAGCGGGGGAACCCGTGTTCTCGAGCACGCTGGCAGCCCTCCTGCTGGGGGAGTTCCGGCGCCTGTCGAAGGCCTCGGGCAGCCAGCCCCTGTCGCCGCGGGAGCGGGAGGTGCTCCAGCTCGTGGCCCGGGGTCACAGCTACAGGTCCATCGGCGAGCGTCTGTTCATCGCCGAGAAGACGGTGGAGAACCACGTTCGCAACATCCTGGCCAAGCTCCACCTCAGCCGTCGCCATGAACTGGTGCGTTACGCCTTGGAGCACGGCATCGAGTAGGGGCGGAGGAAAACTGCAGCTCATGGTCACACGCCAGCGTGGGGTGGGGGGAGTGGCACCTCCCGGTTCACCAGTCACCGCAGTGGGATGATGACGCCAACGCGTCGTCCCGGAGAAGTGCGCTCCTCGTCCGCACTCCGAGGTGACCGATGAGTTCGCGGGGCATGCGACGTCAGATGAGTTCGACAGCCTCGAGCATTGGAGGACCCGATGGCGTTTCACCCCTACCTGTTCCTCAGTGGCACCTGCCGCCAAGCGTTCACCCGGTACCAGGAGATCTTCGGCGGCGAGCTCGTCCTGCTGCCGATGTCGGACATGCCCTCCGAGGACCCGATGCCGGCCGAGCACGCAGACCTCGTCATGCACGCCGCCTTGAGCTTCGAGGGCCACCTCCTGATGGGATCGGATGACCCCACCGGTGATGGCGGGCCGATGCGCGGGGTGGCCGTCAACTGCACGGTGCCCGACGTTCCCGAGGCCATCCGGGTGTTCCAGGCCCTGGCCGACGGCGGCGAGGTGACGATGCCCATGGCGGAGACGTTCTGGTCCCCGATGTTCGGCATGTGCACCGATCGCTTCGGAACCGCCTGGATGGTCAACGTGGAAACGCCAGCGGGCTCTTGAACGAGCCGAGCGTCCCACTGAGACCAGTTTCGTCGCGACAGTTCCTGAACGTTGTGTAGCACTCGTGAGACGACAAACGAAAGGAGAAGCAATGGCCATGAACTTGAACAACATCATGCTGGGTTCGGAGGACCCCAAGAAGCTGGCTGACTTCTACAGCAAGGTTCTGGGCGCCCCGAATCCCGACTGGAGCGACGAAGCCAACGGCTGGTTCGGTTTCCAAGCGGGCGATGGCAGCCTGGCCATCGGACCCCACAGCGATGTGCGTGGCAAGAACCGACAGCCGGGCCGGGTCATGCTCAACTTCTCGACGCCCGACGTGAACGGCGAGTTCGAGCGCATCAAAGCCGTCGGTGCCGACGTCGTCGCCGAGCCTTACGAACCTGGCGGGGGCGGCGGGATGTTGATGTGCACCTTCGCCGACCCCGACGGCAACTACTTCCAGCTGGCGACTCCTTGGAACCCGCAGTCGACGTAGGTCACGAGGAATCGCTGGGTGGCGCCGGAGCGGTGCGCTCGTGCCACCGCCCGCAGGTGCCCCGGCCATGGAGCCCACGAGGCCGGCGGCAACGACGCCCAGCAAGGGTGGGACACCTCGAGCTCCCGGCCAGCGCTTCCGGCCGCCCTGGGCGATGCCCTCGTGGGCAGTGGGGCAGTCGGGCACGACCAGCCCCACGGGCATGTCGGGAGGCGATGGCCTTGGCTCTTGCTGCATCTCTCCGGCGGCCTGGGCCTCCATCTCCGAAATCGCCGGGGGGGAACCAGGTGCTCGGCGTGGTCGGCGGCGTGCTCATCGTCTGCTGTGGCTGTACCTGCTCAGCCTCCGCGGATGTCTGGGGTCAGCGCCGGATCCACTCGAGGAGAGGGTGACCCCGCTTGGCGAAGAGCTCGTCGGGCATTGCCTCGTCGACGGCTTCGATGGCCACCTCATGGCCCCAGCCCGGCCGTGAGCCGCCGATCTCCTCGCTTCGGACGCACACGCCGGTGCCGACGTCGAGGGTGACTCGATGAGCGTCGGCGTACTGGTCGCCGGCAACACTGTCGGCTGCCGTCGGTCCGCCGTCGGCGGATTCGCGGGCGCGGCTCTCGACCGAGAACAGCAGGGCGCAGCAGGGGCAGCGGGGGTCGTACGACGGCCCGGGACGCACCAGCGCCTCCCACGCCTCACGCCCGTGGTGGTCGATGGCACTGATTCCGTCCACGTCGACGGGGTCAGGCTGCGGCTCGGCGAGCCAGCGCCCGTGCCCGTCGGCCAGCTCGACGGGGTCGAGCATGGCCACCCACCGGTAGTCCCGCAGCATCGGGTCGTCGTACTGGGCCTCGTGCTCGCTCGGTCGTCGTCGCACCAGTCCGTCCTCAGCGAAGATCGGCGTCGTCTCGAACGACCAGGGGCGCACCAGATCGCCGCCTCTGCCTGTCGACGTGAACAGCCTCGACCGGCTGGGCTCTTGACGCTCCGCGTTCAGCAGCGTCCCGTCGAGCGCCTCCACTCGTAGCCCGTCGGGACGGCGGACCAGAGCCCGGAACGGCGGGCTGCCCCAACCACGAAGGACGCGGAGTCGCAGCGTGCGCCACCGCCACGGCGAGGACCTCGCCAGGGCGACGAATCGCTCCGGCGTCGGATCCATCCCGGGAGCGTGTTCCTCAGGGCACGTGAAATCAAGGGGACAAGCCCGGCCGGTGTTCCTTCGTGTTTGGGGAGGACCACATCCTCGGGTCCTCACTCCGGGTGATCGGGCGACGCGGCCCGAGCATCGGCAGGGCCGGCGTCGAGGAGACGGGTTCTCGGGTCGAGCACCGTGGCGAGCCGGCCACCCACAAGGGCACCTCGACCCAGACGCCCGGCGCTCACGCGGGGACTTCTGGTCCGGCCGAGAGGGTGGGGCGGATCGGAGAAGGGCGGTAGATGCTCAGGCCGGGCGAGCTGCTTCGATGCACTCGACGCCGTT
>JAHWJH010000174.1 GCA_019348555.1 Actinomycetota bacterium | reverse complement strand
CGGGACCACCCGCACCGCCGGGCGACCAACGGCACGCACGGCTCTTCGAAGCGTGCGCACGGACGCAATGGCGCCGACCTGATCGTTCCCGTTCCCGTCGGCACGGTGGCTCGCGACCAGTCGGGCACGGTGCTCGCCGACCTGGTGAACGAGGGCGACCGCTGGCTGGCGGCGGAGGGGGGGCGTGGGGGGCGCGGCAACGCCTCGTTCCTCTCCAACCGCCGCCGGGCCCCGTCGTTCGCCGAGCAGGGCGAGGTGGGCGTCGAGCGCTGGCTGCGCCTGGAGCTCAAGCTCATGGCCGACGTCGCCCTCGTCGGATTGCCAAACGCCGGGAAGAGCACGCTGATCTCGGCGATCTCGGCAGCGAAGCCCAAGATCGCCGACTACCCCTTCACCACGCTCGAGCCCCACCTCGGCGTCGTGCGCTTCGACGACGTCGAGATGGTGGTGGCCGACATCCCCGGCCTGATCCAAGGCGCCAGCGAAGGGCGGGGCCTCGGCCACCGGTTCCTGCGCCATCTCGAGCGGGCCCGGGCCCTGGTGGTGCTCGTCGACCTGGCCCCCGTCGACGGGCTGTCCCCCGCCCGCCAGGAGGAGATCCTCCTCACCGAGCTGGAGCGCTACCGGGCCGACCTTGTCGAGCGGCCCCGCATCACCGTGGGGACCAAGGCTGACGTGGCCGCCTCGCTGCAGGAACCGGTCGATTGGGACGGCCCACGCATCTCGGCGGTGACGGGTGAGGGATTGCGTTGGTTGCTCGGCCAGCTCGTGCGCCTGGTCGGCGAGGCCAGGGCCGGCGACCCCGAGCCCGAGGCCTTCGTGGTCCACCGTCCCGGGGGCGAGGGGTTCCGCGTCGAGCGCCACGACGACGCCTTCGTCGTCGTCGGGCGCCAGGCCGAGCGAGCGGTGGCGGTGAACGACCTCACCAACCGCGAGGCGCTCCTGTACGTCCAGGAGCGGCTGCGCCGCCTCGGGGTCGACCGGGCTCTGGCCCGTGCCGGGGCCCAGCCCGGCGACACCGTCCGGGTGGGCGGCATGACCTTCGACTACCAGGACTGACGCCGGGATGGCGACGGTCGTGGCCAAGATCGGCTCGTCGTCGATCACGGGGATCGATGGGGTCGACGTCGGGGCCATCGCAAAGTTCTGCGCCGAGGTGGCCGGGCTGCGCGCCGAGGGGCATCGGGTGGTCATGGTGACCAGCGGCGCCATCGCCGCCGGGCTGCCGGCGCTGGGCATCGCCCGCCCCGGCGTGCGCGACGTGGTGACGCTCCAAGCCGCGTCGGCCGTGGGCCAGAGCCGGCTCATGCGGGTCTACGACGACGTGCTCGCCGGCCACGGGCTGCTCGGCGGCCAGGTGCTGCTGTCGCCGCTCGACTTCATGGTGCGCCAGCAGTACCTCCACGCCCGCACCACCCTCGAGCGTCTCCTGGCCCTCGGCGTGGTCCCCGTGGTCAACGAGAACGACGTGATCGCCGACGACGAGATCCGCTTCGGCGACAACGATCGCATCGCCGCTCTGGTGGCGCACCTGGTGACCGCCGACGTGCTGGTGCTGCTGACCGACGCTCCTGGCCTCTTCACCGCTGACCCCCGGCTCGACGGCTCGGCCAACCTCATCGAGGAGATCGTCGAGGTCGACGCCGAGCTCGAGGCTGTCGCCGGCGGAGCGGGCACGACGGCGGGGAGCGGAGGGATGGCGTCGAAGCTGGCGGCGGCCCGGATCGCCGCCTGGTCCGGGGTGCGGGCGGTGATCGCCGGGGCCGATCGCCCCGGCGTGCTGGCCGACGCCGTGGCCGGAGCTGCCGGGGTCGGCACCGTGGTCCGCCCTCGGGCCAAGCGGCTTTCGGCGCGCAAGTTGTGGATCGCCTTCGCCGTGGGGGCCTCGGGCACGGTGGTGGTCGACGAGGGAGCGCGCCAGGCGCTTCGCGAACGGGGCGTGTCGCTGCTGCCCGCCGGGGTGCGCGAGGTCAGAGGCGTCTTTGCCGCCGACGACGCCGTGGAGCTGGCCGGCCCCGACGGTCGGGTGTTCGCCAAGGGCCTGGTGCGAGCCGACGCCGGGATGCTGGCCAGACTGGCCGGGCGCCGGACCGCCGAGCTGCCCGAAGGGGTCCCGCATGAGGTGGTCCACCGCGACGACCTCGTCGTCCTGCCCTGAGCCCCCTGTCAGCGAGACCGTGGCGTCAGCTCGGGTTGCCCTCGGCTTGCGCGGCGGCGTCAGTGATGGCGTCGGCCGGGCCGACCTCGCCCGAGGGCTCGCCGGACTCGATGCCGAGCTGGGCCCGGATCTGGCCGAGACGGGCCTGCGCCTCGCTGTGCATGGCCGCCTGCTCCACCTCGAGCATGCGGCTCTCGACCGACTCCGACCCCAACTCGGCCATGCCGCGGGCCTTGGCGTAGCGGGACTCGATCTTGTCGCGCACCTCCGACAGGGACGGCACATCGGAGCCCACGGTCTCGCTGAGCGACGCCATGGCCACGTTGACCTGCTCTTGCATCTTCGCCTGGTCGAGCTGGGAGAGCAGCTTCTGGCGCTCCGACAGCTTCTTCTGCAGGACCGACGAGCTCTGCGCCACGGCTGCCTTGGCCTGCACGGCAGCCTGGGCCGCCTGCAGGTGGAGGGCCTTCAGGCTCTCCACGTCGGCCTCGAGGGCGATGAGGCGGTTGGCGAAGGACTCGGCGGCGGCGGTGTACTCCTCGAGTTTCTTGGTGTCGCCCGCCTTCTCGGCCTCGGCGGCCATGACCACCGCCTGCCGGGCCGAGCGGTTGACCTTCTCGAGCTCGTCCATGGTGCGGTTGAGCCGCATCTCGGTCTGCTTCTGGTTGGCGATCACGTTCGCCGCCTGCTCCTTGAGCCGGCGGTGTTGATCTTGGCTCTCGGCGATGGCCTGCTCGAGCTGCACCTTGGGGTCGGCCACGGCGTCGAACTTGCCGGTGAGGGCCGCAGTGGCATAGCGCCAGGCCCGCTTCAGGAGTCGCAGCATCCCGTGAGCCTATTGGCCGATCTCCGCGGTCTCGTCCAGGGCCGAGCGCAGCGCCGACAGCTGGTCGACCACGTCGTCGACGTCGGAGCCCAAGCGGTCGGCGTCGGCATCGTGCTCGGCCCGCTGCGAGAGCTCCACGGCGGTCGCCACCGCCTCGTGCAGGCGGGCCTCCAGCGCCAGCAGCCGCAGGCGGGCTTCGTCGGCCACCGACTCCAGGCGTTCCGCCGACGCCACCTGCGCCTCCAGCGAGCGCATCACGTCGCCGGTGGAGGCAGCGTCTGCTCGGGCCAACCGAGCACGGGTGGTGGCGACGTCGAGAGCGGCGAGCGCCGAGGTCAGCTCGTCGCCCCGGCGCGCCACCCGCCAGCACTCTTCGACCCCACGGTCGACGCTGCGTCCGATCTCGGCCAGGCGCTCACGCAGCGGGCCCGGGCGCAGCGAGCCGAGAAGCTGGGAGTACCGCGCCGAGGCCTGCATCGCCGACTTGACCGGGATCCGCCACGTCTCCCCGACGGTGAACGGGTCGATGCGTACGGGCCGGGGCCGGCGACGCCGGCGCAGGAGCGAGACCGCCACCCCGGCGGCGTAGCCGCCCAGCGCCACCCCGGCGATGGCGGCGAGGGGCAGGCTGGCCAGCAGTCCGATGCCGGCGCCGGCACCGGCGAGACCCAGGGCCGCCGGCGAGCGGGCGACCACCGTCGTCCGCCTCACCCTTGC
>JAHWJH010000173.1 GCA_019348555.1 Actinomycetota bacterium | reverse complement strand
CGACAGCGGAGCGTGGCGAACAGACCGCCCCGGGGGAGTGCCTGCCAGTGATCGAAGTGCAACATTTCGTTTGGAAACATCGTCATCGATTAGCAAGATCGTCGACAATGGTGGTAGCGGCGGGATCTCCAGCACACCGACCGGTGGTCGATGTGCCGGAGCCCCGTCACTCATGTTTAGAACGGCCACGTGGCGTCGTGGCCGTTCTCAAGAACCTTCATGGCGGTGAAGGTGGCGTCGGCGAAACCACCGAGCGTGTACCGGCCCCGCTCGCCCGACGGCAGCGCGGAGGGCCGGTAGCCGGCCAGGTTGAAGGTGTAGATGAGCGGCACGTGGTCGAGTCGGACGTGGCCCGAGTCGTGCTGCTGGTCGTCGGTGAAGATGACCGCGCGCTGATGGCGCTTGGGGTCGAACCACCGGGCGATGGCGGTGTGGCCGTAGGTGGCGTGACCGACCGACCCGACCGAGTGCACCACCTTGTCCACGCCGCCGAGCACCGACATGCCCTCGAGGCGCTTCACGAGCTCGTTGGTCTGGCCGTAGATCACCACATCGACGTTCGAGGCCCGCTTGGCCGTGGCCATGGCCATGACGGCGGCGACCTCGACGCGCTGGATGGTCGAGCGACCCGACACCGCTGCCTGCATCGAACCGGACGTGTCGATTACCACGAGGGTGCCGTCGAGCGCCGGGACGTTGCCGACGGTGAGCTCGAGCGTCCGGCCGAGGGCCCGCTTCCAGCTGTCCGACGGCGCGTTCTTGTACGCCGCCCACACCTGGTACGGGAACAGCCGCGCCTTGGCCACCTCGTCGGCGTCGGTGATCTTGGCGATCACCGCCTCGATCGCCGACTCCGAGATGCCGGCCTGGTCGAAGTTGCGCAGGTTGCGCAGGAGCGCCATCACGCCCATCGCCGGGATGACCGCCTCCCACGCCTCCGCGTCCATGCCGCCCGGCAGCCAGCCCGACAGCCGCTCCCACGAGAAGCCCGCCTCCGCGAGCGCGGCCGAACCGCGGGCGCGCAGCACCGCACGGCGCTCCTCGGCCGGAACGGCTTCGAGCTCAGCTGCGGCTGCCAGGATCGGCAGTACGTCGGCGTCGGCACGGGCGTCGTCGTGGTGGCGACGGTCCAGCAGGTACTTGAACAGCGCCGACTGGCGGTCGTCACGCGGCAACGGATGGGTCATCTCGATGACGTCGGCCATGCGCACCTGACGCGACAGGCCGTCGTAGCGCAGCGCAGCGCGCTCGGTGTAGAGGCGGCGCGCGGCGTCGGCGATGCCGCGCTTGACCGGCATGGGGACGCTGCGACCGTGACGGCCCAGCCAGTAGCCGAGCAACTCGGCCGGCTCATCGGCGCGCTGGAGGGCCCGCGCCACCACCGAGCGGCCGCGCTCGCCGCCTACTGCGACGTACTCGGCCGCCATCACCACCGCGGCCGACCGCATGAGCATCGTCTCGCGCAGGTACTGGGCGAGGCCGACCTTGCCGGCCTCGACGTCGGCGCCAGCGATGAACGCCGGGTTCGCCGACGTCACCGTGTGCACGAGCTCGGCGAAGCGGGCGTCGCGCTTGTCGGCGCCCTCGTAGAAGGTGTCCTCGCCCACCATGTTGGTCACGGCGAGGAGGAACAGCTCCGACTCCGGGTCGCGCGCGAACGCCTCGCCGCCCTCATGGGTGCGGATGCGCTCGATCGTGGTCGCGACCGGTGCGGTCAGGGTGGTACGCAGCGGGCGCCGCTTGGTGCCCGAGAACTTCGGCATAACGCCCTCCTCTCTCGTGTCTGTTGGTTGTGGTTGTTGTGGTCGGTCCGGTCAGGGAACCGAGCGAACGAGCGGTGCCGAGTCGAACGGCGGCGACGGTGTGACCCGCACGCCCTCACCAGAAGGAAGCCCGTCCTTCGCAGCTGACCGGGGAAGGTCCGCCCCGTGAACGCGAGCGGGCGAGGTGTGTCTTCGTTCCAAGAAGGAGCCCCGCCCGCGCAGCGGACCGTGATCAGATCGGCCTGGGAAGGGCGGCAGAGGACGCATCATGCGCTCTCGTCCAAGCTGAGCGAGCGCCCGGCTCTCGCCGGGGCGGGATTCGAACCCGCGGACCTTGCGGTCACATGCCCCAAAGGAACCCCTACCTGCGCCGCAGGCCGACTGATGGTGATCGGCCTGGGAACCAAGGCGGCGAAGGACGCTGTTCCGGTGCTCTGCCTGTTGAGCTACGTCGCAGGCGACGGCGGGACTCGAACCCGCAACCTCAGGATTAAGAAGGAACCCCCGCTTGCGCAGCAGGCCGATCGAGATGTCAAGGTGCGCGACAACCGCAGAGACATCGATGGCTGCGAGGCCACGGTTCGAACGCGGACCTCCTGGTTCAGAGCCAGGCGTGGTACCAGTTCCACCACCTCGCATTGCGTCTGGACGGGAGGGCTCGAACCTCCAACCCCCGGCTCCCGAAGCCGGTGCGCTCCCGTTGCGCCACGTCCAGGTGGTACTGACGGTCGGATTCGAACCGACACTGACGGCGGTCTGAGCGCCGTGCCTCTCCCAGTTGGGCTACGTCAGCGTGATGTGCGTGGACCGCGTGGGACTCGAACCCACACCCTTCTCCGTGCAAGGGAGCTGCGCTTCCAGTTGCGCCACCCGTGACCGGACCCCGATCGTCGGTCCACCCGCTATGAGAGCTGGGGCTGGTTGGTCCGCCACTGCCGAGCGAACTCGGCCGGGGTGAGCATCCCGAGGGCGGAGTGAGGACGGTAGTCGTTGTACTCGGCTCGCCAATCGGCGACGAGGACCTGGGCCTCCAGCATCGTGTCGAACTGTTCGATGGCCAGCAGCTCGTCGCGCATGCGGCTGCCGTAGGACTCGACCCAGGGGTTCTGCCAGGGCGAGCCCGGGTCGATGTAGCTGGTGCCGGCGCCGCCGAAGCGACACCAGTCCCTCAAGGCGTTGGCGGTGAGCTCGGGGCCGTTATCGCAGCGGATGAAGCGGGGATGGGTGCCTCGGGCTCCGGCGATCTTGTCGAGGGCCGCCACGGTGGCGTCGGCGTCGATGGAGTGGTCGACCAGATCCGAGAGCGACTCCCGGGTGAACTCGTCGACGACGTGGAGGATCTTGATCACCCGCCCGGTGGCGGTGACGTCGAACTGGTAGTCGAGCGCCCACACGTGGTCGGGAGAGGTGGCGGCCAGGCGGTCGGCGGGCGTGGTGGAGGTGCCGAGGCGTGCTCGCTTGCGGTGCCTGGGAGGGACCCGCAGGCCCTCTTCACGCCACAGACGCTGGACCTTCTTGCGGTTGAGGCAGTAGCCCTCCCGCACCAGCACGGCATGGGCGCGGCGATAGCCCCACCGAGGGTGGTCCCTGGCGAAGCACCGCAGCCTCGTGCGCAGGTCCCGGTCAGGGTCGACCTCCCCTGGGTCGTGGCGCTGGGTGGAGCGGTGCTGGCCGACGATGCGACAGGCCCGCCGCTGCGAGATCCCGAGCCGCTCTTGGAGCATCTCCACGGCTCGGCGTCGCCTCGACGGGCCTACCAATTTCCCCGGCTGATCTCTCGGAGCGCATCGATCTCCAGCTCCTTGTCGGCCACGATGCGCTGAGGCGGGTGTTCTCCCGCTCCAGCTCGCGAAGTCGCTTGGCGTCGTCGGTCTTCATGCCACCGAACTGGTTGCGCCACCAGTGGTAGGTCGACTCGGTGATCTCGAGGTGGCGGACAACCTCG
>JAHWJH010000172.1 GCA_019348555.1 Actinomycetota bacterium | reverse complement strand
TGCGCTCGGAGAAGCCTGGTCGAGAAGCTGAAGGACGCGGGTTCGATTCCCGCCACCTCCACGACGACGGACGAAGGAGCGAGGTCAGTACTCCTCTCGGGCGCGAAGCTGGTTCCGGATCTGGTGCTCGACGACCTGTTCCGACGCCAGATAGTGGTCTGCCGCACGGGCGACCTCCTCCTCCCTCGCGTTCGCACCCGTGAGCTCCACGAGCCCCTCGGCAGGCACCAGGAGCTCAGGCGCGACCGATCGCTTGCGTAGTCGATGCCGACCGTGTGAGCAGGTAGGGCTGAGCCGACGCGACCGAGGATGCGTGCCACAGGGCGCGGGCTTCGACGAATCGGCGGGACCTCTGGTGCATCGGTCTCGTCAGCACCATCGACCCATCGACACCGGCGGCGACGAGGCCTCGATCGTCGAACTCACGTGTGATCCCCCCGAAGCTGAGGTCCTCAGGGAACGGCTTCATGGGATCGAGGTTTAGAGTGACGCGCGCCTCCCTCGCCGCCGCCCACCCGGTCTCCCACGGCAAAGCCGAGTGCGGACCTGACGTTGCGACCGAGCGGAACTTCTCCAGGTCCAGTCCCGTCCAGAAGCTCGACCGCCAGCTGCTCTCCTCCGATCTGCCAGATTGCCTCGATCTCCGAGACGAGATCAGCACCTTCCGCGAAGGGATCCAGGCCGAGGCGAGCGATCGCACGACAAAGATCAGCCTCCTCGGCACTGAGCGAGCGAAGGTTGAACCACTCCTCGCTGAGGGCGGTGTCGGTGATACCAGCTTCGGCAAGGCGCTCGAGCACCGCTTCGACGCAGCCTTCAAGAGCGGCGACTGCCTGGTTGCGACCGGTCAGGGCACCGCCCCCGGAAAGCATCCTCAGCGGCCACCCGGCATGGGTGGTCTGTCGCTGCCATCGCAGCCGCACGAGGTCTCCCTCGGGCACGATGCGAAGGTCAGGCCAACAGAACCCGTCGCCGGCGAACGACGTGCTGTGGGCCGCGAGGTCTCGGCGAGGACCGTCAAGGTAGGGCCGGCCGTCGTACTGAAGAAGCCACCAGCTGAAGGCGATCCACTCGGCGAGCGGGTACACCGAGACGGCGACAGAGCGTCGGACACTGCCGGTCGCCAAATCCTGGACAAGGGTCACACACTCGTCTCCGACCGAGATTTCCAGGCGAGCGAACGTCTCACGCAACTCGGGCGATCGCACCGCCCGATCTCCGGACTGCCATTCGATGCGGATGTTGAGATCCGCCAGGGCCCTCACATGCCCTCCGGTAGCTCGGCGTCGGAGTGAACGGACCATCGAGGCCCATCACCGGAGGGCGCGATTCCTGCTGGTCCATCCGAAGTGTGCCTGGCGGGGTGGATGGTGATCTCGGGTGACGTGATCTCGGGTGACGTGGTCCACGTGGACCTCGGCAGAGCTACCCGCCGGGGCGTACCAGGCCGAGCTCGTAGGCCAGGACGACGGCCTGGACCCGGGACCGGACGCCCAGCTTCATCAAGATGTGCTTGACGTGGGTCTTCACCGTCGCCTCGCTGAGGTACAGGCGTTGGGCCAACTCGGGGTTGGCCAGGCCCCAGGCCACCAGCCCCAGCACCTGCCGCTCGCGCTCGGTCAACGCCTCCAGCGCACCGGCAGCGGCAGTGTCGAGTGGAGGTCGACGGGCGAACTCGTCGACCAGGCGCCGGGTCGCCGACGGCGACAGCAAGCTGTCGCCGCCGGCCACGACGCGGATCCCGGCCACGAGCTCCTCGGGCGGGGTGCGCTTGAGGAGGAACCCGCTCGCCCCCGAACCCAGGGCCTCGAAGACGTACTCGTCGAGCTCGAACGTGGTGAGCACCAGCACCCGGGGGGCCTCGTCGCCCAGTCCGGTGATTCGCCGGGTGGCCTGGATCCCGTCGACACCCGGCATCCGGATGTCCATGAGCACCACGTGGGGACGACAGCTCGTGGCCACCTCCACGGCTTGCTCGCCGTCGGCCGCCTCGCCCACCACCTCGATGTCGTCGGCGGTCTCGAGGATCATGCGGAGCCCGGCCCGCATGAGGTCGTCGTCGTCGACGACGAGCACGTCGATGCTCACGGTGGTCCCACCGGGATGCGGCAGCGGACCACGAACCCGCGATCGACGCCCGGGCCGGCGTCGATCTCCCCCCCGAACAGCGACACCCGCTCACGTATGCCGGCCACTCCCCGCCCACCGCCGGGCCCTGCGCCGGCGTTGGTGGGGCCGGCGCCGTGATCGGCCACCTCGAGCTCCACGCACCCCGGTGCGTAGCGCAGCGTGACGGTGGCCGTGGCCGGGCCGGCGTGGCGCAAGGTGTTGGTGAGCGCCTCTTGGGCGACGCGGTAGGCGGCGACCTCGAGCATCCGGGGCAGGGCGGTGGCCTGGCCCTCGACCCGAACCTCGACGGGCAGGCCGGCGTCGATGAAGCCGAGTGCCAGGACGCCGAGCTGGTCGAGCCCAGGTTGGGGCGATCGGGCCGCCTCCTTCCCGGTGGGGGCGCAGGATGCCGAGGAGCTGGTCGAGCTCGCCCAGCGCCCGGCGTCCGGTCTCCTCTATGGCGCAGAACGACGCCGCCGCCCGCTCCGGGTCGCCGCTGACGACCCGCCGGCCGGCGCCGGCCTGCACCACCATCAAGGTGACCCCGTGGCCGACGACGTCGTGCAGCTCCCGGGCCACCCTCGTGCGTTCGGCGGCGACGGCCCTGGCGGGCTTGTTGGTCACGAGCCTGCTGCTGTGCCTCCGCCCTGGCCTCCACCTCGGTGACGTAGAGCCGCCGGGTGCGTACGTGCTCCCCGGCCGTCCAGGCCAGGACCGACAGCACCACCGCCTCGGCCACGTCACCGGCCAGGAAGCTCCCGACGGAGAGAAAGAACCAGCCGACGCCCCCGGCCTGGAGGGCCAAGGCCGCCAGCGACTGACGCCGTGTTCCCTCGGCGGCCACGCTGTAGATAGCCACGAACGTGGCCACCGGGCCGACCGACACCTCCCAGCCCAGGCCGGCATAGGCCGAGATGGCCATGCCCACCACGAGGTAGACGCCGAAGGGGGCTCGCCGGCGCAGCGCGAGGGGCGCCGTCTGCAGGACGGCCAGAGCGACACCCGCCGCTCCGCCCGGGCTCCCCGCAGCCACCACCTCGACCAGCGTGAAGCCGGTCAGGCCCACCGCCAGGGCCAGGTCGACCCAGGAGGCCACCGCCCGGTCGGGCGCCAGGAACGCAGTCGTCCCACACCGCCGACGCTAACCCCACCCGTCGCCGCCGACGTCACCCCCAGGGGCGATCGACATCATCCCTGGGGACGAGACCGAGGATCGCCTCCGGGGGTGATGACTGCGAACCGGCCGAGGCGCACCATCCAGCCATGAGCATGACCACGGCCACCATCAGCCCGAACCCACGTCGCGCCGATCTCGCCCCCCGGGCTGCCCACCTCGGGAGCTCGGGGACCCGGTCCGAGGGTGCCAAGCGCCTCCTCCTGGTGGTCGGTGCCGTGCTGATCGTCTCCGGCCTGGTCCACCTCGGGGTGTTCCTGGTCGACGGCGGTGCGTGGGCCGGGCCGGTGTCGTGGCGCAAGCCCGCTGTCTTCGGACTCTCCCTGGGCCTGTTCTGCATCACGCTGGGGTGGATACTCGACGCCTTCCCCTCCTCCTCCCTGCGCCCGGTCACGGCCTGGCCGCTGGCTGTGAGCGTGGGCGCAGGCAGTCTCATCGAGACCTTCCTG
>JAHWJH010000171.1 GCA_019348555.1 Actinomycetota bacterium | reverse complement strand
GTGGCGACGGCCAGCCTGGGCCTCGACCGAGGCGGCGATGGCCTGTTCACGGGCGATGGTGGCCGCGGTGGCATAAGCCCGCTCCGAGGCCCCGGCCACGCCTAGCAACGGCACCGCCTCGGGATCGGCCAGAGTTCGGTCCACCACGCGGGACAGTTCGGAGGACTCGGCGCCGTAGAGGGCGGGAGCCAGCGCCACGATCACGTCCCGGCGAGCGAACACCTTGGTGGCCGCCAGCGGTCCCTCGGGGCCCAGGGCATCTCCCACCACCCGGCGGATCTCGGCGGCGCTCAGCGTCGGTGCCGGGCGGGGGTGACGGGCCGCCTCCCGGTCCACCTCGGCGGCCATGCCCTCGATACTCCAGCCGGTGGCCTCCACCTCGGCGTGCCAGCGGGGCAACAGCTCACCCACCGGGGTTTGGCGCTTGATCGCCCGAGTGGTGCGGGCGGCGACGTTGCGAGCCCGGTAGGAGGAGTGCCCGGTGCGCTCGAGTTCGGCTTGGATCTCCGCCGCCCGCTTGGAGTGGGCTTCCATGACCACCTCGGGCACCCCGGCAATGGCCCAGTGCCCGAGGCGCCCCGAGGGGCCGGGGTCGGCAGCGATGCCATAGCCCAGCTCCACCGCCCGGCGGGCAGAGGCGACACGGCCGACCATGGTGGCGGCATGCAGGTGCTCTCGCCACAAGGCGGTGTCGGCTGCCTTCCACCCGCCCCGGGCGTCGTCCATGCGCACCAGGTTGGACACCAGCACGTGGTCATGCGGACAGGGGTCGCCGGCCCGGGAGGTGGCGTGGCGGGTGACGGCGTAGGCCAGACCCTCGGTCGGCGTGCGTACCGCCGCTCGTCCCCGTCGTCCTCCTCTGTGAGCGGTGAGCTCGTCGAGGTAGGCCAAGGTGGCGTCGCGCTCGGCGTCCATGATGACGTGCATGTCCTCGGCCCGGCCAATGACGCCGAGCTCGGCCACCGACTTGTGGGCCGAGATGACCAGCTCCAGGCCCGGGCGGGTGGTGCGCACCAGGCGCTCCCCGGTGGTGGGGTCACAGGCTCCCCCGGGGCCGAACAGCGCCGCGTACTGGTTTTCGGACACGGCGCCAGAAAGCCCCAGGGCCTCCGCACCCCGACCGCCCCACACCAGGGGCGTCTCGCCGCGGGAGGCGTAGTAGGCCAGCGCCTGGCCGGGATGGTCGTCTCCCCGGGCCAGCACCGTGGCCCGGTGGTAGGCGACGGAGTCCGCGCCCATCATCCGCATCCACGCCACCGTCGTGCAACCTCCCGAGCAACCTCACGGTTGCAATCGTGTTCTTCGTCGTTGTCCTTCTTAACGAGAAACGATGGGTTCGTAAAGGAGTTTCTGGTGGTCGGATGATGAGGGGTATTGACGGTTAATGACTGAGTCTATTGGGCGTTTCTTGGTGGTGTCATGGTCAGGTGGACGGTGGTGGTTACTGAAGTAAAGTCCAGTGGGAGTGCCTGGGGATGACGAGGACGTCGTCGACAGGGACCCATGCGGAGTCACACCCTCGGCCGCTGCGGAGAGGCCGAGCACGGGCGGAGCCGACCACGCATGCGCGGACGCCGCCAGCCCGGCGGACGCTTTTTGTGGTCCGTGTCACTGCGTCGGCCCTCCGCCCACCAGTAGTGGTGAGACGGGTTCTTCCGGTGCGCCGAGGGCGATGACCGCGGCTGATGGTCACCAGGACTCGTCGAGCAGACCGACGAACCAGGACCAGGAGGGAGCCCCATGTCTCAGAAGAAGGACCCGGAGCCCGGGGGCGAGCGAGGCCGCCTGCCGCATCTGTTGCGCATCGACGAGCTCGCCCGCAGCCTTGGCGTCAGCGAGCGCCACCTGCGCCGTCTGGTGCAGGAGCGGCGCATCCCGTCGCTGAAGGTGGGCCACTTCGTGTTCTTCGACGAGAGCGAGATCGCCAGCTGGCTTGAGCATTGCCGGCGCCCGGCCGAGAGTTCCCGGCGGACGGCGTAGTCCCGCATGGCTTAGGCCGAGGCAACGACATTTCGGTGCCTACGGGTCCGGCGCCCCAGCGCTGGCGGGACACGATGTGCCCCGAGCTCAATGGGCTGGAGCGGAAGCGGCTGGCATCGTCCGTGTCGGCAAAGGGCCGGTGGGCGGGACGCGCCAGCCAAAGGGGGGCCCACCGTCCGACGGCCGTGGCTGGCAGGGGTTGAGATCCAAGACCTCTCAGCAGGTGGGCGTCCGGACCTCCGGTAGGCAAGTCATTGCTCTCTACTCCCACGCCACCTCGTCCCTCTCAATCTGGTGCACGCCCACGACGGTTCGGCCTTCTGTGGTCCTCGCCGTCCATGTCCGCCGCAGCCTCTGGGGCTCAGGGGCTGGCGGACAGGAGGCTTTACGTCACTGGAAGGTGCTTCCTCCATGCGGTCGGCACGAACAGTCGCCGCTCTCGTAATTCTTCGCGTATGAGGCTCGACGAGCGTGGAAGCCGTTCCTGCACCGCGGCAGGCTGGTACGTGCGCCTTCGTCCGTCCACAAGGACCACCTCATCAGCGGTCGTGACGATGAGGGTGGCACGGGATGCGAGCCAGCCCAAGATCAGCAAGGCGAAGCCCAACACGAGGGTCGTCACCAGGAGGACCATCCGTTCGTCGAACGCGTAAATCCCGCCGGTAAGAAGCACGGCGCCGCCAGCAAGACTCGGCCATAAAGATGACCAGGGATGCGCTACTGCGACATCCTCAACTTGCTCGCCGGGCAGCAACGCCTGAACGGACGCCAGCAGGCGTCGATAGTCACGTTTGTACATGATATGGGCAACGGCAGTTGCGACTATGGAGGCGGTATACCCGGAGCCATGGTCTACGCACCGGAATCGATCTTGGCCCGCCTAAGACTCGCCAGGACCGCCGGGATGCTCCCGTGAGCGCCAGCTCAAGGAGTGATTGATGTTCGAATTTGGGAGCACCGGCTTCCACGGCGAGGCGAGTGGGTGGCGACGAGCGGCACGTGCGCGCCGGGATGCCAATGCCGTCGCGGTCGACGACACCACGCCGCAGGGACCATGACAGTCCCTCAGCGACCGCCATTCCGCTCCCCAGCCGCTCCCTTTCTGCTCCCCGGTGTGCTAGAAACAGCCCCTGACCAGGGACTTCCCCGGGTCCTCAGTGGTACTGCAAAGCCCTGTACCCGGGTTCGATTCCCGGCGCCGCCTCTAGCCCTGGTCGGTTGTCAGCGCCGGTCGAAGTCCGACCGGCTGTGCATCAGAACCGCGATCTTCACCGATCGTCCAACCGGCGCTACTCTCAGCCAAAGCGCCATCGAAGGCGAGTGTTCCCGGTGTACTCGTGAGGTGAGGCCATGAAGATCCAGGTCCAAGGCGCAGTCCGCGTCGACCTTCCCGAGTTCTTCCGACCGGCGATCGTGCCCGGCGACGACGTCCCCGAGCTGCAGCTGCTCGTCGGCGGCAGGTGGCGAACGGCAGCCAAGGCCGACCGGTTCGACGTCCGCTCCCCCATCGACGGGAGCGTGATCGCCCGGGCCGCCAAAGCGTCGGCCGACGACGTCGAGGAGGCGATCGCCGCCGCCCGGCAGGCCCGCGGGGCCTTCCGTGCCACGCCGGCCGCCGCCCGCCTGGAGATCTGCGCTCGTGCCGAGTCGATCCTCGTAGTGCACGCCGCCCCCTTCACTGGTGCCATCGTCGCCGATCTGGGCAAGACCTCCGAGCAGGCAGCGTCGGAGGTCAAGGCCACCGGGGAGCGACTGGAAATCGTCCGGGAAGAGGTCCGGAAGATCTTCG
>JAHWJH010000170.1 GCA_019348555.1 Actinomycetota bacterium | reverse complement strand
CGGGAGGCAGTCCTCAAACAACAGGAAGAGAATTCGCGGCCACGACGGGGTAGTGCCGGTGCATGCGCCCGGACGTGTCGGTGGTCGTCATCACCCGGGATCGAGCCGAGCTGCTGGCGACCACCCTCGGCCACCTCGGCGCGCTGCCCGAGCGCCCGCCGGTCATCGTGGTCGACAACGGCTCCGTGGACGGGTCGCCGGAGATGGTGCGTGACCGGTACCCCGAGGCCACGGTCGTCGCTCTTCCCGTCAACCGGGCGGCGGCGGCGCGCCAGATCGGCGCCCGTCTGGCGGCCACCCCCTACGTCGCCTTCGCCGACGACGACTCGTGGTGGTCGCCGGGTGGCCTGGAGCGGGCCGTGGCCCACCTCGACGCCCATCCCACCGTGGCCCTGGTGGCGGCCAGGGTGCTCGTCGGGCCCGACGAGCGGGATGACCCGACCTCGGTGGCCATGGCCAACGGCCCCTTGCCCCCCGTGTCCGGCCTTCCTGGCGTCCCCGTCGGTGGCTTCCTCGCCTGCGCCTTGGTCGTGCGCCGGGAGGCGTTCCTCGACGTCGGAGGGTTCCAGCGCGCCTTCCAGATCGGAGGGGAGGAGGCGCTGCTGGCCATCGACCTGCTGGACGCCGGCTGGGCTCTGCACTACCTGCCCGACGTGGTCGTCCACCACCATCCGGCCACGGGACGCGACCCGGCTCGGCGTCGGCGGGCCCAGGCCCGCAACGCCTTGTGGACGGCATGGTTGTGGCGCTCGCCCGCAGTCGCGGTCCGAGCGACGCTGCGGACCATGGCCGGCGCCTGCGGCGATCCCGCCCTGGCCGCAGCACTGGTCGACGCCGCCGGCGGATGGGGCTGGGTCAGGCGGCAGCGTCGACGGGTGCCGCCGTCGGTGGAGGCGCAACTGCGTCGACTCGAGCTGGCCGGTTGAGGCCTGGCCGAGGGCGGGCAGGATGGCCGAAGCCCGAACGATGGAGAACCAGGAGCAGCCGATGACCGGAGCCGTCGAGTCAACCCCGTGGTACTGGTGCCTGCGCCACGGTCGACCCGAGCCCGAGGGCCAGCAGTGCGCCGCCGTCGACCGGCTGGGCCCGTACCCCAGCCGGGAGCAGGCGCTGCACTGGCGCGAGCAGGTCGACGAGCGCAACGAGGCCTGGCGGGAGCAGGACCGTCAGTGGGAGGGCGATGACTGAGCAGCGCGTTCTCGCGCCGAGCCCCCTGGCCAGCCTCGGGGATCACCTGGCCGCCGGTGGCGGTCGCGGCCTCGACGCCGCCCGCAAGCTGGGCCCACTCGGGATCATCGACCATGTGGAGGCCGCCGGGCTTCGGGGCCGGGGTGGAGCCGGCTTTCCCACGGGTCGCAAGTGGCGCACGGTCGGCGAGAACCTGTCGGCGGTCGTCCCGCCCACGGTGGTGGTCAACGCCGCCGAGGGCGAGCCAGGCACGTTCAAAGACCGCGCCATCCTGCGGGCCAACCCCTACCAGGTCCTCGAGGGGGCACTGGTGGCCGCCACCGCTGTCGGAGCCGACCGGGTGGTCCTCGCCCTCAAGGCGTCGTTCACCACCGAGCTGGCCCGGGTGCGCGACGCCATCCTCGAGGTGCGAGCCGCTGGCTGGACCGACGGTATCGACCTGGCCGTCGTGGAGGGCCCGAGTCACTACCTCTACGGGGAGGAGACGGCCCTCCTCGAGGTCGTGGCCGGTCGGCAGCCGTTCCCCCGCATCGCCCCCCCCTTCCGCCAAGGGGTCGACGTCGTCGGCGACATCTCCACCGTGGCCGAGGTCACCATGGCCGGTCCCGCCAACCCGACGGCGGCACCTCCCACCCTGGTCAACAACGTCGAGACGCTGGCCAACGTCCCCGGCATCCTCGCCGAGGGGCCGGACTGGTACCGGAGCCTCGGAACCCCCGAGTCGCCGGGCACGATCGTCTGCACCGTCACCGGCCGGACCCGTCGCCACGGGGTGGCCGAGTTCGCCATGGGCACCCCGCTGCGCCAGGTCATCGAAGAGGTCGGTGGCGGCACCGATCCCGGTGAACGGGTCGTGGCGGTCATGTCGGGGGTCGCCAACCCGCTCCTGCCGGCCTCCCTGCTCGACACCCCGGTTACCTACGAGGCCATGCAGGATGCCGGGTCGGGGCTCGGCTCGGCCGGCTTCATCGTCTTCGATGACGCCACCGACCTGGTGGCCGTCGCCCACGGGGTCTCCCGCTTCCTGGCCGTGGAGTCCTGTGGCCAGTGCACCCCCTGCAAACAGGATGGCCGCACGATCGCCGAGCGACTCGACCGGATCCGGCAATCCGAGGCCGACGAGCATGACCTGGCCGAGGTCGAGGACCGGCTGACCAGCGTCATCGTCGGGGCCCGGTGCTACCTGGCCAACCAGCATCAGCTGGTGGTCGAAAGCATCCTTCGCCTGTTCGCCGACCAGGTGGCGGCCCACGTGGCAGGCGGCGTGGCGTCCGCCGAGGTCGAGCTCATCGCGCCCATCGTCGACCTGAGGGACGGACGGGCGGTGCTCGACGAGGGCCACTTCGACAAGCAGGCCGACTGGAACGTCGGCGAAGCCGACTCCGGCCAGGCGCCAGCCGACCGCATGGACCAACGCAGGGGCGACCCCGCCGAGGCCTGACGGCAGAGAATCCCACGCAGCGTGGCAACGTCGGGTCCCTGCGAGACGGGTAGGACCGTCGCGGAGCGTGGTCGGCTGGCCGCGAGCACGTCAAACGCAGACGCTCCTCGGGCTGGGTGAGGCCACCGATCGACGCTGCCGTGCGCCACCCAGCGGGCCCGGCCCGGGGCATGGTCACGCCCATGGCCGATGTCTATACTCCCGCCCACCTACACATTGAGACCACCGGTCATCGGCCGATCAACGGCCGGCCGCTGGTCAGCGAGGGGGGAAACTGCATGATCTGGTGGTGGATCGGAAACCTATTGCTGCTGTTCGTCGTCGCTCCCGTGGTCATCCTGCTGTTGAACCGGGTTCTTCGGCCGGCGAAGGAGATCAAGGAGTACGCCCACGACGTGCTCGACCACGGCGTGAAGCTCACCGGGACGCTCGACGCCGTCCCGAGGCTCGGGAAGACGCGGGAGCTGACCGCAGCCGCCCGGCAGAACGTCTCCAGGTACGGCGCCGCACTCGAGCGCCTTCTGTAATGCGTCGTAAGTCCATGACATTCGCCGAGAACTGGGAGAGGTAGGGGGGAAATGGGAGCAGCAACAGTCGTGACCTTGATCGCCGTCTTCGTGGTGGCGGGGGCCTTGGCGGCCTACCTCATCTCGATCGCGCTCATCCTCAAGGACGTCAGCTTCACCGTCGGCACCGTGCTCATCGGGGTGCAGGCCATCGCCAACCAGACCGCACCGCTTCGCGGGGTGGTCAACGACATCGTGGGCGACGTGGTCGCCATGGACAGCGCCCTCAAGGGTCTGCTGTCTCGGGGTCAGCTCGGCGGCGGCGGTCGTCAGGCACTGACCACCGGCGGCGCCCGAAGCGGACGCATCCGAGGCCGCCGCTGATTCCGTACTCTCGGGGAGGGTCGGAAGGCGTCGACTTTCATACAACTCAACAAGGGGAGACACACATGGCGTACGAGTTCAGGTGAAGGGACGCTGGTCACGCCTGCCGGTGGGCAGGCAAAGCTGGCTCTGAAGACGAGCTCAAGTCGAAGGTCTCCAACCACGTGCGCGAGAAGCACAACGTGGAGCAGACCACCGACACGATCTGGAACTTCGCCAAGCAGAAGATCCGCCAGACCCGAGGAGACGGGCCGCACCCCTCGATCGGGGGAGCGGC
>JAHWJH010000016.1 GCA_019348555.1 Actinomycetota bacterium | reverse complement strand
CAACCCCAGGTCGTTGTGGCAGTGGGTGGACGTGACGTAGTCGCCCTTGACCTCTCGACGTACGTACTGGATGAGGGCGCCGAAGTCCCACGGGATGCCGTAGCCGACGGTGTCGGGGATGTTGAGGGTGGTGGCGCCGGCGTCGACCGCGGCCTGGAGCACCTCGAGCATGAAGTCGAGCGGGGTCCGGGTGGCGTCCTGGGGGCTGAACTCCACGTCGTCGGTGTGCTCGCGTGCCCTGGCCACGCCGGCTCGGGTCTCGGCGATCACCTGGGCCTCGGTCATCTTCAGCATGTGCTCCATGTGGCTCGGGCTGGTGGAGATGAACACGTGGATACGTGCGCGCTGGGCCTCGCGCACGGCGTCCCAGCACCGGTCGACGTCAGCCAGGTGAGTGCGCGAGAGCCCGCAGATCACCGGTCCCTCCACTGAGCGGGCGATGGCCTGGACCGCCTCGAAGTCGCCCTGGCTGGCCACCGGGAAACCGGCCTCGAGCACGTCGACGCCCAGGCGGGCGAGCTGCTCGGCGATCTCGAGCTTCTCGGCGGCATCGAGCGAGATGCCCGGCGACTGCTCGCCGTCGCGCAGCGTGGTGTCGAAGATCGTGACCCGGTCGGCCATGACGGATTCCCTTTCGGATGGAGTTGGGGGAAAAGAAAACCTCCTGGCCCGGGGGACAGGAGGTCGTGGCGAGCACCGTCGGGGTGCCCGCCTCAGGTAAGCAGGAGGGTCCAGGTGCGGAGCTGGCGCAACATCACGTCCAAGGGAACCAGGATCGATCGCCTTCGTCAACCCACTTCGTGATGTCCTCCGGCGGTAGGGTGCGCAGATGCGACGACTCCTGCGGGCGCTGAGCAAGCTGGGCCTGCTCGGCGTCGTGGCGACGTTGGCGTACAAGCTGGTGCAGCGCCGCTCCTCGGCGCCCCCCACCGCCGGTGCGCCTGCGTGGCCTCCTCTTCCCGTGACCGACGAGCTTCCGTCGACCGTCGCCAGCAACGGCGCCACCCGACCGGTGAGCGACGACGACGCGGCGATGGTCGAGACGCCCCCCACCACCTGGGTCGACCCCGAGGACGACACCTGCCCGGCATCGCACCCGGTGAAGGCCAAGCTTTCCAGCGGCGTGTTCCACCTCCCCGGGATGATGCACTACGACCGCACCAAGCCCGACCGCTGCTATCCCGATCCGGCCTCGGCCGAGGCGGACGGGCTGCGCCAGGCCAAGCGCTGATCGCCGTGCGGGTCGTGGTCGACTACGACCGCTGCATCAACAGCGGGAGCTGCACGCGGGCGGCGCCCACGGTGTTCGAGATCCGCCACGACCAGCTCGTCGTGCTGCAGGAAGAGCCGCCGGAGGAACTGCGCGCCGAGGTGGAGGAGGCGGCCGACTTCTGCCCCACCGCCGCCATCCGCATCGAGGGCTGACCGGCCGGCCGGGTTCGCCGCCAGCCGTTCGACAATGGGTCTCCCGATGTCGGTTCGGCGGCCTTCCTGACGTCAGGTCGACAGCGCGTGCACCGACACGATGCCGGCCGACTGGCGCAGCCGCCCGACCAGCTCGGCGGGGACCGGTTGGTCGGTGGCCAGCACCATGAGGGCGGCCTGGCCCTCGGGTGAGCGTCCCACGTGGATGTCGGAGATGTTCACCCCGGCGTCGCCGAGGGCGGTGGTGACCATGCCGATCATCCCCGGGCGGTCGTCGTTGCGCAGGACCAGCATGTTGCCGGCCGGAGGGACCTCGACGGTGTGGTCGTCGACCATGACGATGCGCGGCTCACCGCGCAGACCCGCCAGGGTGCCCCCGATGGCGTGATGCCCCCCGCGCAGGGTGATGAGGTTCACGAAGTCGACCACCGACGACGTGGTGGTCTCCCGCACCTCCATCCCCCGCTCCTCGGCCAGCTGGGGGGCGTTCACGTACGAGACCGGCTCGTCGACCACGCCGCTGAAGATGCCCTTGAGCACCGACAGGGTGAGGATGCGGGTGTCGTAGTCGGCCAGCTGACCCTGGTAGGTCAGCTCGAGCACGGGCGGCACGCCCTCGTTCAGACGGGAGAACAGGCGGCCCAGCCGCTCGGCCAGGGGCAGGAACGGGCGCACGGTCTCGGATGCCTCGCTGGCGCTCACGTTCACGGCGAAGGGCACGAACTCCCCGGCCAGCGCCAGGGCCACCTGCTCGGCGATGGTGACGCCGGCCTTGTCCTGGGCCTCGGCGGTGCTCGCCCCGAGGTGGGGCGTGACCACCACCGAGTCGATTCCGAACAAGGGCGACGAGGTGAGCGGCTCGGTCGAGAACACGTCGAGGGCAGCGCCGGCGAGGATGCCCTCGGTGAGGGCCCAGGCCAGAGCGTCCTCGTCGACGATCCCGCCCCGGGCGGTGTTGATCAGGCGCAGGCCCGGCTTGGCCTTGGCCAGGAGCTCCTTGCCGAGCAGGCCGATGGTCTCGGGGGTGCGGGCCACGTGGATGGTGAGGAAGTCGGCGCGCGCCATCAGCTCGTCGAGGTCGACCAGATCGATGCTCGCCTGTCGAGCACGCTCGGCCGAGACGTAGGGGTCGTAGGCCACCAGGCGCATGCCGAACGCCGCCGCCCGCTGGGCCACGAGCGAGCCGATGCGCCCCAGCCCGATGACGCCGAGGGTCTTGCCGTAGAGCTCCACGCCCTCCCACCGCGACCGCTCCCACGACCCCGCCTTGAGGGCGGCGCTGGCCTGGGGCACGTTGCGGGCCTGGGCCAGCAGGAGGGCCATGGCGTGCTCGGCGGCCGACAGGACGTTCGACTGCGGGGCGTTGACCACCATCACCCCCTGGCGGGTGGCGGCGGCCACGTCGACGTTGTCGAGGCCGATGCCGGCGCGCCCCACGACCACCAGGTCGGTGCCGGCGGCCAGCACCTCGGCGGTGACGTCGGTCGCCGAGCGCACGATCAGCGCCGCCGCCCCCGGGATGGTCGCCACCAGCTCGGCCGCGCTCAGCCCCAGCTGCTCGTCGACGTCGTGGCCGGCCTCGGCCAGGCGCATCAGCCCCGACTCCGCCAGCTGCTCGGTCACCAGCACTCGGGCCATGGCGCCATGCTCGCCGCCATCCCCGCCCACTGCCAACCCGGGCCGGCACTCCCTTCACCCCCCCGACGGTGAGCGGGGGCGCCGGTGTCAGACCAGGAGCTTGGCCAGGCGGGCCATGCCCTCCTCGAGGTCGTCGTCGCCGAGGGCGAACGAGAGGCGGGCGTAGCCGGGGCTGGCGAAGGCCTCGCCCGGGACCATGGCAACCTTGGCCTCCTCGAGGACGACCTCGGCGAGCTCCAGGGTGGTGTCGACCTGTCGCCCGCCGATCTCCCGGCCGAGCACGCCCTCGAACGACGGAAAGGCGTAGAAGGCGCCCTCGGGGCGCAGGCAGGTGACGCCGGGAAGGTTCGCCAGCAGCTCGAACATGCGCAGCCGGCGGCGGTCGAATGCCTCACGCATCCGGACCACGTCGTCGAGCCCGCCCGTCACCGCAGCCAGCGCCGCCCGCTGCGACACGTTGGCCACGTTGGACGTGGCGTGCGACTGGAGGCCCGCCCCGGCGGCCACCACGTCGAGCGGGCCGATCATCCACCCCACCCGCCAGCCGGTCATGGCGTAGGTCTTGGCCACGCCGTTGACGATTACGCAGCGCTCGCCCAGCTCCGGCACGAGCACCGGCATCGAGCTGAAGCGGTGGTCGTCGTAGGTGAGGTGCTCGTAGATCTCGTCGGTGAGCACCCAGATCCCCCGCTCGGCCGCCCAGCGCCCGATGGCCTCCACCTGCTCGGGGCTGTAGACGGCGCCGCTCGGGTTCGAGGGCGAGACGAACACCAAGGCCTTGGTGCGGGGGGTGATCGCCTCCTCCAGCTGCTCGACGGTGACCTTGAAGCCGCTGTCGACGCCGGTCGGTACCACCACCGCCCGGGCGCCGCACAGCGCGATGGGCTCGGGGTAGGTGGTCCAGTACGGCGCCGGCAGCAGCACCTCGTCGCCGGGGTCGAGCAGGGTGGCGAAGGCGATGTAGATGGCGTGCTTGCCCCCGTTGGTGACCAACACCTGGGAGGCGGTGACCTCCAGGCCGGAATCGCGCCGGGTCTTGTCGGCGACGGCCTGGCGGAGCTCGGGCAGCCCCGGAGCGGGGGTGTAGCGGTGGTTGCGGGGATCCCGGCAGGCCTCCGCCGCCGCCTCCACCACGTGGGCGGGGCTCGGGAAGTCGGGCTCTCCGGCGGCGAAGACGATGACGTCCTCACCGGCCGCCCGGAGCGCCTTGGCCCGGGCGTCGACGGCGAGGGTGGCCGAGGGGGTGATGGCCGCGACTCTTGCTGATATCCGGGACACGTCGGCCATAGTGGCACGGTGACGACCATCGAGGTTCCCGACATCCGCATCCCCACCGACCTGCTCCCTGCCGACGGGCGTTTCGGGTCGGGGCCCTCGAAGGTCAGGCCCGAGGCGTTGGCCGCGCTGGCCGGGGTCGGTGTCACCTGGATGGGCACCAGCCACCGCCAGGCCCCGGTCAAGGCGGTCGTGGCGTCGGTGCGGTCGGGACTCGCCGAGCTGCTGCGGCTTCCTGCCGGCTACGAGGTGCTGCTCGGCAACGGCGGGACCACCGCCTTTTGGGACGCGGCCGTCTTCGGCCTCATCGCCGATCACAGCCAGCACCTGGCGTTCGGCGAGTTCTCGTCGAAGTTCGCCGGGGCCGTGGCCGCCGCTCCCCACCTCGAGGCCCCCGACGTCATCGAGTCGCCGCCCGGCACCCACCCCGAGGTGCGAGCCGGCGAGGGGATCGACCTGTACGCGCTCACCCACAACGAGACCTCCACCGGGGTGGCCATGGCCCTGCGCCGGCCCGCAGGTGTGGCCGCCGACGAGGCCCTGGTCGCCGTCGACGCCACGTCGGCCGCCGGCGCGGTGCTCTTCGACCCGGAAGAGGTCGACGTCTACTACCTCGCCCCCCAGAAGGCGCTGGCGGCCGACGGCGGCCTGTGGCTGGCGGCGTGCTCCCCGGCTGCCGTCGACCGCATCGGCAGGCTGCGCAGCCCCAAGCGCTGGTGCCCGCCCTCACTCGACCTCGGCATCGCCCTCGACAACAGCCGGGCCGACCAGACCTACAACACCCCGGCGCTGGCCACGCTGTTCCTCGTCGACCAGCAGCTCCGCTGGCTGAACGGCAACGGTGGGCTCGAGTGGGCGGCGGCCCGCTGTGGCCGCTCGGCGGCGGCGCTCTACGGCTGGGCCGAGGCCAGCGACCACGCCTCGCCGTTCGTCGCCGACCCGGCACAGCGCAGCCCGGTGGTCGGCACCGTCGACCTCGACGCCTCGGTCGACGCCGGCACCGTGAGCGCCGTGCTGCGGGCGAACGGGATCGTCGACACCGACGCCTACCGCAAGCTGGGCCGCAACCAGGTCCGCGTCGGGATGTTCCCCGCCGTGGAGCCCGACGACGTGGCGGCCCTGTGCGCCTGCATCGACCACGTGGTGGCCGCCCTCACCGCCTGAACCGCTCGACCGCCACTGCGGCGGCGACGTCACTCCAGCGGGAACAGCCGGTTGATGCCGGTGATCTCGAACAGCTTGACCAGCTGGCGCGACACCTCGCGCAGCGACACCACCCCTCCGGCCGTGCGCACCCTCCCGAGGTTGCTCACCAGGGACGACAACCCGGTGGAGTCGACGAAGCCGACGCCGCTCAGGTCGACCACCAGGTGGCGGCCGGCGACGTCGCCGAGGGCGTCGACGGCCTCGTCGAGGCGCGGGGCGGTGTAGGCGTCGATCTCACCACGCAGCGACATCAGGATCCGAGCGCCGTCGACGTTGGTGTCGACGGCGAACGCGGAGATGCCCTCGTCCCCGGTCATCGCCGGTCCGTCGACGACGACACCAACCGGTCGGTGGGCACCGGATCCACGGTGGCCGGGAACAGGTGACGCTTGACACAGCGCACGGTGGTGCCCGCCGGGCTGCGGTCGGCCATCAGCTCGTCGACCAGCGACCGGACGATGAACAGGCCGCGCCCGGAAACCTGTTCGGCCGGCGGCATCTCGTCGTCGGGACCGACCCGCAGCTCGAACCCCGGACCGTCGTCGACCACCTCCATGACCAGGGCGTCGCCTTCGGGCCATGCCCGGAGGTGGAGACCGCTGTTGGGGCTGGCGGCGCTGCGCACGGCGTTGGTGCACAGCTCGGAGACCACCACCAGGAGGTCGTCACGGTCGGACTCGTCCAGGCTCTGGTGCAAGAGCCAGTCGTCGAAGAGGTGGCGGGCGATCGGCACGGCGGCGAGGCTCGGCGAGAAGCGGTGGTCGAAGCCGGTCAGAAGTCGACGGCGCGGCCCCATCGGGACCGAGCGGCGCCGCAGCACCAGCGCGAGCGTGTCGTCGCGCCGCTGGGCGCCGGCCAGGGCGCGTTCCACCAGCACCCGGGGAAGGTCACGAGGCGGGTAGTTGGAGGTCTCGGCTGCCGCCGCCTTCAGCTGCGCCAAACCGGCCACGATGTCCTTGCCGGCCTCGACCAGCCCGTCGGTGTAGAACAGCGCGGTGTCGGACCGCTCGAGGTCGACCTCGACCACCTCGAAGCTCCCCGCCTGCGGCCAGCCGATGGGGATGCCCGGGGCGGTGACCTCCCGTACCGTGGCGTCGCTCGTCACCAACAGCATCGGCGGGTGGCCCCCGCCGGCGAGGAACATGCGCCCGGTGAGGGGCGTGTAGCGGCCGATCAGCACGGTCGCCACCAACGCCGGCTGGCTCTCGGCGAGCAGGGCGTCGGCCCTCGCCACCAGGTCGCCCATGGCACAGCCCTCCAGCACCAGCACCCGAATGGCGTGGATCACGGCCAGCGCGTCCTTGGTGGCACTCACGCCGCTGCCGATGACGTCGACCACGGCCAGGTGGAGGTCGCCGTCGGGCAGGAGCTGCCAGTCGTAGAGGTCGCCGCCCGAGGGGGCGGTGGGATCGGCCGGCAGGTAGTGCACCCCGAGCTCGACCCCGTCGACCACGGGCTGGCGGGGACGGACCGCCTCCTGGAGCTGGTGGAGGAACTCCCGCTGCGCCCGCTCGCGCTCGGTCAGTCGCGTCACCTGCTCGTAGTCGTGCGTCTCATGGGCGGCGAGAGGCCGGAACGACACCGCTCCCCCCACCAACCGGTCGCCGTCGCACACCGGCGCGCACGACCACTCCACCGCCAGCATCGACCCGTCGCCCCGTCGCAACAGGCCCCGGTTGGTGGTGAGCGTGGCGCCGGGCTGCAGGGCGGCCAACGCCGGGTTGTGGGCCCGGGTGTAGACCTGCCCGTCGAGCCGGGCCGGTTGCAGCGCCCGATGGACCTCGCCGCCCACCAGCTGGTCACGGGTGCGGCCCAGCAGCCGGGTGGCGCTGGCGTTGACCTGGGTGAGGATGCCGTGGGCATCGATGGCCACCACGCCGTCGGCCACGGCGTCGAGCACGGCCGCCGACCACGGCCGCCTTGTCAGCGTGCGGCGGTCGTGGCCCCGCAGCCGGCCCGTCATGGTGGCCGAGGCTAGCCCCCGGCGGGAGCGTGGTCCTCGGGCGGGAGCACGCCTCCTCTAGCCGCCCGAGGCGTCCTGCACGCGCTGGCGACCGCCGGAGACGAAGGGCATCATCGCCCGGAGCTGCTCACCGACCTGCTCGATCTGGTGGCTGGCTCCCTTCTGGCGCAGCTCGTTGAACCGCTGGCGACCGCCGCGGCTCTCGGCGATCCACTCCTCGGCGAAGGAGCCGTCGCGGATCTCGTCCGCCGCCGGGACGGCCGGCGCCGGGACGGCCGGCTCCAGCGCCAGGGCCAGGACCTGGCGGACGTCGGAGGTGAGGTGCACGGTGATGGCCTCGCGCACCGCCTCGGGGACGTCGTCGAGGTCGGCCTCGTTGCGGGCTGGCAGCACCACCTCGGTGAGGCCGGCCCGATGGGCGGCCAGCACCTTCTGCTTGACGCCGCCGATGGGCAGCACCTTGCCCTGGAGGGTGACCTCGCCGGTCATCCCCACCTGGTGGCGCACCGGGCGGCCGGTGAGCAGGCTCACGAGCGCGGTCGTCATGGCCACCCCGGCCGAGGGGCCGTCCTTGGGGACGGCACCGGCAGGGACGTGCAGGTGGAAGCGCCGCCCGTCGAAGGCCTCGGAACCCAACCCGAGCTCCTCGGCGTGGGAGCGCACGAACGAGCGGGCGATCTCCGCCGACTCCTTCATCACGTCGCCGAGCTGGCCGGTCAGCGACAGGCCAGGCTCTCCCGCCATCGACGTGGCCTCGACGAAGAGCACCTCCCCGCCGGCGCCGGTGACCGCCAGGCCCGTGGCCACACCCGCCACCGACGTGCGCTCGGCCACCTCGGAGTGGAACCGCCGCCTGCCCAGCAACGGCCGCACGCCATCGGCGTCGACCACCACCGTTGCCACCGCCGGCTCCGTGCCCGAGGCGTCGTCGCCGGCGGTCACCGAGCCGGCGACGCGGGTGGCCACCTTGCGCAGCACCCGGTCGAGCTGGCGCTCGAGCTCACGCACACCCGCCTCGCGGGTGTAGCCGGAGGCCACCTCGGCCAGGGCGTCGTCGGCCACCTCGACCTCGCCGGGGCGCAGGCCGCTGCGCTCGAGCAGCCGCGGCAGCAGGTGGTCCCGGGCGATGGCGACCTTCTCCTCGTCGGTGTAGCCGTCGAGGCGGACGATCTCCATGCGGTCGAGCAGCGGCCCGGGGATGGTGTCGAGCACGTTGGCGGTAGCGAGAAACACCACGTCGGACAGGTCGAGGTCGATCTCCAGGTAGTGGTCGCGGAAGGTGTGGTTCTGGGCGGGGTCGAGCACTTCGAGCAACGCCGAGGAGGGGTCCCCCCGCCAGTCGTTGCCCACCTTGTCGACCTCGTCGAGCAGCAGCACGGGGTTCATGGCACCGGCTTCGGTGAGCGCCCGCACGAAGCGGCCGGGCCGGGCACCCACGTAGGTGCGCCGGTGGCCCCGGATCTCGGCTTCGTCGCGCACCCCGCCGAGGGCGACCCGGGCGAAGGGCCGGCCCATGGCGCGCGCCACCGACTGGCCGAGCGACGTCTTGCCCACCCCCGGCGGGCCGACCAGCGCCAGGATGGCGCCCGATCCCCGACCGCTGGCACTCATGGTGGTGGCGAGGGCACGCTCCGATCGGAGCTTGCGCACGGCGAGCAGCTCGACGATGCGCTCCTTCACGTCGTCGAGGCCGGCGTGGTCGGCGTCGAGCACGGCCCGGGCGGCAGCCAGGTCGAGCGGGTCCTCGGCGCGGCTCGCCCACGGCAGCTCCAACACGGTGTCGAGCCAGCTCAGGATCCACCCGTGCTCGGGGCTCTGCGGTCCCGTCCGCTCCAGCTTCTCGAGCTCCCGCTCAACGGCGTCGCGCACCGCGTCGGGCGCGCCCGATGCCTCCAGCCGGTCCCGGTACTGGCCGACGACGTCACCGTCGCCCTCACCCAGCTCGGCGCGGATGGCCTCGAGCTGGCGACGCAGCACCGCTTCGCGCTGCGACTTGTCGATGTCCTCGGCGACACCCCGGTCGACCTCGGAGCGCACGGTCACGTCGACCAGCACATCCTTGGCCCACGCCAGCACCTTCTCCAGGCGTGCCTCGACGTCGAGAGCCTCGAGCACCTCGATCTTGCGCTCCAGATCCAGCTCGGGCAGGTAGAGGGCGGTGTCGGCCACCGAGCCGGGGTCGGTGATGCCCCGCAGGCCCTCGGCGAGGTGGCCGGCGCCTCGGTGCTCGAGGATCGCCTCGATCACCGCCCGGTACTCGCGGGCCAGCTCGGTCGCCCGCTCGGTGGGGGCGACGTCGCCGACCGGCTGGACGCTGAGCCACAGCCCCTCGTCCGCCCCCGCCACCGCGGCGCCGATGACGGCCCGCTCGAGGCCACGCACCACCACGGCGCGTCGGCCCCCGGGCATCTCGCCGATGTCCTCGATCTTGGCCACCGTGCCGACCTCGGCGTAGCGCCCGTCGATGCGAGGCACGAGGAGCAGGCGACCGGTGTGGCGCCGGGCCACGTCGATGGCGGTCCGTGCCTCAGGGGTGTCCAACACGATGTTGACCACCATGGTGGGGCCGACCACCCCGCTGGTGAGGGGGAGGACGGGCAGGGTGAGCGTCTCGGTCTCGGCCATGACTGTTGTAACTGCGATTACACGATGTCTATTCCGACGCGGGGGTGCGCCGGCAGCTCTCCCGTGCCGTCAGAGGCGGTCGATGATGGCGGCGGCGAACTCGGAGGTCCGCACCTCGGTGGCACGATCCATGAGGCGGGCGAAGTCGTAGGTCACGATGCGGTCGGCGATGGTGGCCTCCAGGGCGGCCACGATGTCGGCGGCGGCGCGGTCCCATCCCAGATGCTCGAACAACAGGACCCCCGACAGGATCAGGGAACCGGGATTGACCTTGTCGAGGCCGGCGTAGCGCGGGGCGGTGCCGTGGGTCGCCTCGAAAACGCCATGGCCCGTGGCGTTGTTGATGTTGGCGCCGGGAGCGATGCCGATGCCACCCACCTGGGCGGCCAGGGCGTCGGAGATGTAGTCGCCGTTGAGGTTGGTGGTGGCGATGACGTCGTACTCGTCGGGGCGGGTGAGGATCTGCTGGAGGAAGGCGTCGGCGATGACATCTTTCACCAGCACCCGCTCGCCCGGGTCACCGCCGCAGCTGTCCCAGCCGACCGCCCGCCCGGCGTACTCCTCGGCCACCAGCTCATAGCCCCAGGCCTTGAAGCTGCCCTCGGTGAACTTCATGATGTTGCCCTTGTGCACCAGGGTGACCGACCGCCGGCCCCGGGCGAGGGCGTAGTCGAGCGCGGCGCGCTGGAGGCGCTTGGAGCCGGTGATCGAGATGGGCTTGATCCCGATGCCCGAGTCGGCTCGGATCTGCCATCCCAGCTCGTCGGCCAGGTACTCGATGAGCTTGCGGGCGGCCGGGCTTCCCTCGTCCAGCTCGAAGCCGGCATAGACGTCCTCGGTGTTCTCCCGGAACACCACCATGTCGACCTTCTCGGGATGGCGCACCGGTGAGGGCACCCCTCGGAACCAGCGCACCGGCCGCAGGCACACGTAGAGGTCGAGGATCTGGCGCAGGGCCACGTTGAGGCTGCGGATGCCGCCGCCCACCGGCGTGGTGAGCGGGCCCTTGATGCCCACCCGGTACTGCCGGAAGGCATCGACGGTGTCGGTGGGCAGCCACTCGCCGGTCTCCCGGTAGGCCTTCTCGCCGGCCAGCACCTCGGTCCACCCCACGCGATGGCCGCTACGGGCGGCGGCGGCGTCGAGCACGGCCCGGGCCGCCGGCCAGATGTCGACGCCGATGCCGTCGCCCTCGATGTAGGGGACGATCGGCTCATCGGGGACGACGAGGGTCCCGTCGTCCGCCAGGGTGATGGGCTCGGCCATCGGGAGAGGCTATACAGCCGACGCCGGCGGGCCTCGAACGACCGCCCGACGTACAGCCCCTGCGTCGGCGCCGAACACCTCCACGAGCGAAGCCGCCGAAACCCGAGGAGCCCTCATGCGCCGCGCCCACCTCCTGCCCACCGCCGTGCTGGTCACCATCGGTGGTGTCATCCACCTCCAGCTGTGGCTGGGTGGGTACCGGGGCATCCCGTTCATCGGCCCGTGGTTCCTGGCCAACGTGGTGGCGTCTGCGGTGATCGCTGCCGCCATCGTCGCCACGGCCGACCGGCGGGTCACGCTGGCGGGCCTGGTCCTGTCGCTGACTTCGCTGGCCGCCCTGGTGCTCAGCCGAACCGTCGGGCTGGCCGGCTTCCTCGAGCCCACCTGGACCGACCAGGCGGTGGCCGCCACTGGCGCCGAGCTGGGAGCGGTCGTCGCCTCGGCGCTGGCCCTGGTGGTCACCAGCCGGAGGCCGCCGGCGCCCGTGCTCCTTGCCGTCCGGTCCGGCGACGGGACACCCCGCCGCCGGGCCGCTTAGCTCAGGGGACGGCGCCGATGCCGAGGTTGGCGCACACCGAGAGCACGCTCGCCGAGCGGTTCATGGTGTAGAAGTGCAGGCCGGGGACATCCTCGGCCTGCAGCTTCTGGGCCAGCTCGGTGGCCACCTCGACCCCGATGCGGCGCACCTCGTCGGGGTCGGAGCGTGCGGCCTCCAGACGGGAGTGGACCTCAGCAGGGATGGTGGCACCCGACATCTCGGCCATGCGCGTCACCTGACCGATCCGGTCGATGGGCATGATGCCGGGAACGACCGGCTTGTCCACGCCCCGCGCCGCCAGGCCGTCGACCAGGCGCAGGTAGTCCTCGACACGGAAGAAGAACTGGGTGATGGCGTAGTCGGCCTCTCGCAACTTGGCGGCCGCCCGGTCGAGGTCGACGTCGAGAGCGCCGCCGCAGTCGGGATGACCTTCGGGGTGCACCGCCACCCCGATCGAGAAGCTGCCGACGGCTCGCACCAGCTCGACGAGCTCGGAGGCGAAGCGCAGCTCACCCTCGGGCAAGGCACCGGCAGCGTCGAGAGGCGGGTCGCCCCGCAGGGCGAGGACGTTCTCGATGCCTTCGCTGCGGTAGCGGTCGAGGAGGTCGACCAGGTCCTGGCGGCGGTGGGCGGCGCAGCACACGTGGGCCACGGCGAGGTACGACGCCGCCTGCAGGGAGGCCACGAGATCGTGCGTGCGATCCCGGGTGGAGCCGGCGGCGCCGTAGGTCACGGAGACGAAGTCCGGCCGCAGGGACCCGAGCTCATCGAGCACCCGGGCGAAGCGCTGCTCGTCGCGGGGAGGCCAGAACTCGAAGGAGAGGGTGGGCCCGGTGGCCAGCAGCTCGTGCACCTTGGCCATGGCGCCAGCGTACCGGCGACGCTTTTTGGGGGGATTCGCCCTTCAGCTCCCGGGTGTTCCTGCCGACAGTAGAGAAGCTCCCGGCGACGGCGTCGGGAGCCGGGCAGGAGGTTCCCGATGGCGTGGTCGATGCACGGCAGGACCAAGATCAGCTCCCGCGCCGATCGGTGGAACGCCCCGCCGCCCGTCCCGGCTGACCGCACCCCGCACATCGACGCCCCCACCGCCACCGAGCTCCTGGAGCGTCGCATCCAGCCGGCGCGGGAGCAGACCCTCACCAGCTGACGAGGTGGGTCGCGCGCCGATGGGCGCGGAGGGCCTAGCCTGTCGCTGGGGCTGAGCGGGCGGGCACGACGTTGCTCGCGGAATCGTGGTGTGTCGGTGGCGTGAGCCCTGGATGTGGAGGTGTGCAATGGCTGAACCGGTCCGGGCGTGGCGACGCCCTCCCCCACCGCCGCCGCCCGCGGTGACCGATCTCCCTCCGGAGATCCTGGCCGACCTGAAGAGGCTGCGACTCCGCCTCGGCGACAACCTCGGTGGCGGGACGCCGGAGCTCCGGCGCAACCGCACCGCCTACGACGAAGCGCTGGTGCTGGTCGCCGACCTGCTCCAGATCGCCGGCGCTCCCGAGCCCGACCTGGTCATCGGCCGGCGCATCCTCACCTTCCCCGAGCGGGCCATGCTGGAGAAGGCGGTGGTCGCCGCCGGGGTCGACATCGGCCTCCCGCACCGCTCGCACCTCCGGGCCATCGGCACCGGCAACGAGCCGTCGCGCCCGAGGCGTCCACCTGCCTCCGTGCCGGCGCCGGCGCCTTCTCCTCCTCCACCGCCCGTCCACGTGAGCCGGCGAGCTCGCCTCACCAACGAGGCGCGCGTGATGCGTCGACGCCTCGACGCCTACGAGAGCGACGATCGGCTGTGGCCGACCAAGGTCGACGAGTGGTGCGAAGACCTCGACGGCTTCGATGCCCTGCTGATCGATCTGGCGACTGAGGTCGGGCTTCCGGCCACCGCCCTGCCGGGTGGCGACCGCCGCCGGCTGCTGTCCGAGGAGCGTGACGCCATCGAGGCCGGCCTCACCGCCGTCGGCGTCGACCTTCGGGGCGTACGTACGCCCTGAGCCGCGTTTCGGCGCCTGCGGGCTTGGTTATGCTCCTCCCCGGAGTGCCCGTTCCCCTGCCTGCGAGGTGTGAGATGGCCAGCGTCGTGACCGATCTTCGCGATGAGGACATGCAGACGGTCTGGCTGCGGCCCGACGTCACCAGGATGGACGCCGACACGCCGCTGGGCACCGACGCCGACGGCACCGACACCGACAGCACCGACGTCACCGACGGCGACACCACCGACACCACCGACGGCGACACGGCAGACGAGAGCGACACCGCCGACACCGCCGACGAGAGCGACACCGCCGATGCCGACGGCACCGACACCGCCGACGTGACCGATGGTGACACCACCGATGTCACCGACGGCGACACCACTGGCGCCTGAAGCTCCCCCACAACCGACGGCGGCGCTGACCCGCTGCGTCGGCGACGTCGAGGCCTTCGTCGAGCGGGCCTGGGAGCGCCAGCCCCATCTGGCGCCAGCGCCCGATCCCGACGCCTTCGCCGACCTGCTCTCCCTGGACGCCGTCGACTCCGTGTTGGCGACCACCGCGCCACGGACTCCGTCGTTCCGCCTGGTCAAGGACGGAACCCCGCTGCCGACGAGCTCCTACACCCGCTCGGGCACCGTGGGCGGGGTGCGCTACACCGGTGCCGCCGACGTAGCCCGCATCTACCGGGCGTTCGCCGACGGGGCCACCATCGTGCTGCAGTCGCTGCACCGCTCCTGGGCGCCGTTGGCCTCGTTCTGCCGATCGCTGGAGCTCTTCCTCACCCATCCCACCCAGGCCAACGCCTACCTGACCCCGGCGGGCGCGACGGCGCTGGCCCCTCACCACGACACCCACGACGTGTTCGTGCTGCAGGTCCACGGGCACAAGCACTGGCGGGTCAGCGAGCCCGTCGTCGAGGTGCCGCTGCCGCGCCACCGCTCGCGCAAGGAGCTGGCGTCGGCGCAGAAGGTGCTCTTCGAGGTCGACCTCGGCCCCGGCCAGTGCCTCTACCTCCCTCGGGGCTACGTGCACGCCGCCACGAGCCAGGCGGCCACGTCGCTGCACGTGACCATCGGCATCCACACCGTCACCGTGTACGACCTCCTGGCCGCCGCGCTGGAACGAGCCGCCGAGGAGCCGGCGTTCCGAGCCGCCCTACCGCTGGGCTTCGCCAACGACGACCGGACCAAGGTCTTGCTCGAGGCGGTCGGCGCCGGCCTGGCCGAGGCGTCGCAGTGGCTGGGGTCCCTCGACCCCGCACCGCTGGCGGCCGACGCACGGCGACGGTTCTGGTCGCAGCGGCCGCCTCTGCTGGAGGGCCAGCTCGGCCAGCTCGCCCGCCTGGACGAGCTGGCCGACACCAGCGTGGTGATCCGGCGACCCGGCTCGATCTGCCAGATCGACGACACCAGCGACGACCCCTCCCGGCTACGGCTCCTGCTGGGCGACCGGGAGCTGGTCGTGCCGTCGGTCGTCGAGCCGGCGCTGCGTCGCCTGGTGGCCGGAGCTGCGGTGGCCGTGTCGGAGCTCGCCGACCTCCTCGACGCCGAGAGCCGGCTCGTCCTGGTGCGGCGCCTGGTGGTCGAGGGCGTCCTCCAGGTCCGTGGTTGAGGGCGTGCCGTGCGCCGCCGCAGCCTCGGTTCGGGGAGAGGCCCTCATGGCCACCGCTTCCCGGGTGCAGTCGTGGCTGGCGCTCGAGCAGGCCGGGGCCTGGGGCCGCCAGGCGCTGGTCGAGAGCGAGCTCGACCGGGGAGTGGGGGCCACCATGCTGGAGCGGTGCCGGCGGGCCGGCGTGCGGCCGTTGCTCATCCGCCGGCCGGGTGGGCACCGCTCCTCCGGTGCCACCCGTTGCTACCTCGCCCATTCCGGGGTCAGCCGGAGCTGGCTCGAAGCGCTCGACCTGCGCCATCCAGCCGAGGTCCTCGACCTCGATCTGGCAGCGCTGCGCAGCGACGTGGCGCCCGGTCTCGGCCTCGCCCACGACGCACCGGTGTACCTGGTGTGCACCAACGGCCGCCACGACCGCTGCTGCGCCGACTTCGGCCGGCCGCTGGTGCGGGCGCTCGCCGCCGCCGGGGTGGGTGACGTGTGGGAGTGCTCGCACATCGGCGGCGACCGCTTCGCCGCCAACCTGGTCTGCCTTCCGGAAGGTGTCTACTTCGGTCGGGTCGACCCGGCGACGGGCCCCACCCTGGCCAGCGACTACGCCGTGGGCCTGCTCGACCTCGACCACCTGCGCGGGCGCTCGTGCCACCCGCCCCTGGTGCAGGCCGCCGAGCTCTTCGTCCGCCGGTCGACCGGGATGCGGGCGATGTCGGGGCTGGTGGTCGACGGCGTGGAGCTCGACGGCGACGACGTCGCCGTGGTCACCTTCGCCACCGCCACCCCGCTGCGATGGCGGGCCCGGGTCGAGCGTCGGCGGGCGCCGGCGGTGCTGCTGACGTGCCACAGCGACGAAGCCCTGCCGCCCTGGGAGTACCACCTCGTCGAGCTCGACAACGGGAGCTGACCCCGGCGACCCGCTCCGGCGTCAGCGGGCCCGCCGCTCGGCGGCGGCCACGGCGTTGGCCAGCAGCATGGCCACCGTGGTCGGCCCCACGCCACCGATGCGGGGGGTGATCCACCCCGCCACCTCGGCCACCGACTCGTCGACATCGGGCAGCACCCGCCGGCCCTCGTAGCGCACCCCGCCTCCGACCACCACCGCGCCCGGACGCACGTGCTCGGGGCGCACGATGCCGGGCACGCCGGCGGCGGCGACGACGATGTCGGCCCGGCGGGTGTGCTCGCCCCAGTCGGCCACGCCGGTGTGGACCACGGTGAGCGCGGCGTTGGCGGTCGGGCGCTTCTGGGTGAGCAGCAACGACAGCGGACGCCCGAGGGTGAACCCCCGACCCAGCACCACCACATGTCGGCCGGGAACAGGGATGCCGTAGTGGGCCAACAACGCCTCGATACCAGCCGGCGTGCACGGCACCGGCCCGGGGACCGACAGGGCCAGGCGCCCGAGGTTCAGCGGGTGGAGGCCGTCGGCGTCCTTGTCCGGGTCCATGGTGAGCAGGGCCGCCTCGTAGTCGATCTGGGCCGGCGTGGGGTGCTGGACCAACATGGCGTCGACGGTGTCGTCGTCGTTGAAGCGGCCGATGGCGCTCACCAGCTCGTCCTGGGTGGCGGCGGCGCCCAGGTGCTGGTGGGGCGAGGCGATGCCCATCTCCGCGCAGCGCTCCTGCTTCATGCGGATGTAGCCGGCGCTGGCGGGGTCGTCGCCCACCAGAATGGTGCCGAGCCCGGGCGGTCGACCGGCGGCGGCCAACGCCGCCACCCGCGGTCGCAGACCGGCGAACACTGCCTCCGCCACCGGTCCTCCCGGCATGAGCACGGCGCTCACCGCCTCGTCACCTCAGTGACGGAACAGGCGCTCGCCGGTGAGGGCCATGGCGAGGCCGAGGCGGTCGGCGGTGGCGGTGACCTCGTCGTCGCGCACCGAGCCGCCGGGCTGGAGCACCACCGCCACCCCCGCCGCCGCCGCCGCCTCCACCCCGTCGGGGAACGGGTAGAAGCCGTCGGTGGCCGACACCCCGCCCGCCGCCCGGCCGGCGGCCTTGGCCGCGGCGATCTCGGCCGCCCCCACCCGGCTCTGCTGGCCGGCGCCGATGCCCACCGCCCGGCCGCCCTCCACCAGCACCACGCAGTTCGACTTCACGTGGCCGCAGAGGCGCCAGGCCAACTCGGCGTCGGCCCACTGGGCGTCGGTGGGCACCGCCTTGGTGACCACCCGCCATTCGGCCCGGCCGGTGGCCACCCGGGGCGCGTCCTGGGCGAGGAAGGCGCCGGCGAGCTGGCGCAGCTGCACGGCATCGGCGCGTGGCGTCGGCGCCGACAGCACCCGGGTGTTCTTGCGCCGGGCCCGGAGCACCTCGACGACCCCGTCGTCGTAGCCCGGAGCGATGACCACGTCGGCCTGCGGTCCGGCGGCCATCCGCTCGGCGGTGGCGGCGTCGACCACGCCGCCGAGGGCGACGATGCCGCCGAACGCCGCCTGCTCGTCACCCTCCAGGGCGCCGGCGTAGGCGGTGGCGAGGTCGTCGGCCACCGCGGCGCCGCACGGGTTGGCGTGCTTGATGATCGCCACGGCGACGCCGGCCTGGAGCGCCGCCAGATCGTGCACCAGGGCCCAGGCGGCGTCGGCGTCGTAGAGGTTCAGGTACGACAGGGGCAGGCCCTGGTGCTGCACCACCTCGTCCCACCAGCCGTCGCTGCCCATGGGCCGGTACCGCGCCCCGGCCTGCTGGGGGTTCTCGCCGTAGCGCAACACCTGGGCCCGCTCCAGGGCCAGGTGGATGGTGGGCGGAAGCCCGTCGTGGTCGGCGTGGTCGAACCACCCCACGATGGCGGCGTCGTAGGCGGCGGTGTGGGCGAAGGCGGCCCGGGCCAGTCGCCGACGGGTGGCCTCCGACAGCGAGCCGAGCTCGCGCAGTTCCTCGATGACCGCTCCGTAGTCGCCCGGGTCGACCACCACCCCGACGAAGGCGTGGTTCTTGGCGGCGGCCCGCACCATGGCCGGACCACCGATGTCGATCATCTCGACCGACGGTGCCGACCGGAAGGGGTAGAGGTTGCTCACCACCAGGTCGACGGGGGTGATCCCGAAGCGCTCGAGGTCGGCGACGTGGGCCGGATCCGACCGGTCGGCGAGGATGCCACCGTGCAGGGCGGGATGCAGGGTGACGACCCGGTGGCCCAGCATCTCCGGCGATCCCGTGACCTGCTCGACCGCCACCACGGGCAAACCGGCAGCGGCGATGGCGCGGGCGGTGCCCCCGCTCGACACCAGCTCCCAGCCGAGGTCGACCAGCGCGGCGGCGAGATCGACCACGCCCGTCTTGTCGTAGACCGACAGCAGCGCCCTCACCGGCCGGTCCCGTCGACGAAGGCCTTGATGGTGCGAGGGTAGAGGCGGCGCTCGACGGCCTTGATCCGCTCGTGCAGGCGCTCGGCGGTGTCGTCGGGCAGCACCGGCACCGACTCCTGGGCCAGGATGGGCCCGGCATCGACCTCCAGGGTGGCCACGTGCACGGTGCAGCCCGTGACCTTCACGCCGGCGGCCAAGGCCTGTTCCACCGCGTGCCAGCCGGGAAAGGCGGGCAGCAGCGCCGGGTGGGTGTTGAGGATGCGGCCACCGAAGGCATCGTGGACCGGCTTGTCGAGCACCGTGCCGAAGCCGGCCATGACGACCAGCTCCACGCCGTGGGCCTCGAGGGCGTCGACGATGCGATGGGTGTAGTCGAGCCGGTCGAAGTCGGCTCCGAAGCTCTCCCGGCGAACGATCTCGGCGGGGATGCCCGCCCGCCCGGCCACCTCGGTGGCCCGGCACGGCCGGTCGACGACGACCACGGCGACGTCGATGCCATGGTCGAGGATCGCCTCGAGGATTGTCCCGCTGCCCGACGCCAGCACCCCGATGCGCACCGCGGCACGGTACCAGCGGCCCGGATGCCGCCGGTCCTCCCTGCCCCCTCATGTGTGGACAGTTGGCGGCGGCCATCCACGCCAAGTGCCCACGAACGCAGGGAGCGGGGAAGCGGGCGTCAGCGGAGGGCGGCGACCGCCTCGGCCACCAGGGCAGCAGCCTCGTCGGGATTGCGGCCCACGGCGGCGCCGGCCGCCTCGAGAGCGTCGATCTTGGCTTGGGCGGTGCCGACGCTGCCCGACACGATGGCGCCGGCATGGCCCATGCGCCGGCCCACCGGTGCCGTCACCCCGGCCACGTAGGCCACCACCGGCGTGGTCATGCCCGCCGCCACGAACGCGGCGGCCTCCTCCTCGGCCGAGCCGCCGATCTCACCGATCAACAGCACCACCTCGGTGTCGGGGTCGGCCTCGAAGGCGGCCAGGCAGTCGACGAAGGTGGTGCCCGGCACCGGATCGCCGCCGATGCCCACGCAGGTGGTCTGGCCGATCCCCGCCCGGGTCAGGTCGTGGAGGGCCTGGTAGGTCAGCGTGCCGGAACGGCTCACGATGCCCACCGGACCTCCGCCCATGGCGATCTCGGCTGCGGTGATGCCGATGTTGCACTGCCCCGGGCTGATCACGCCGGGGCAGTTGGGCCCGAGCAGGCGGGTGTCGGGGAAGTCGCGCACGAGCGTGCGGAACAGCCGTGCCTGGTCATGGGTCGGAACCCCCTCGGTGATGACCACGACCAGCTCGATGCCGGCTCCGGCGGCCTCCAGCACGGCCGCTTCCACCCCCGGCGCAGGGATGAAGACGCACGACACGGTGGCACCAGTTGCCTTGACCGCCTCGCCGACGGTGGCGTAGATCGGGATGCCCTCGACGTCGGTGCCCGCCTTGCGAGGGTTGGTACCGGCCACCACCTGCGTGCCGTACCGGTGGTTGCGGAGCCCGTAGAACCTGCCCGAGCTGCCGGTCAGGCCCTGGTAGAGCACTTTGGTGGTGTCGTCGACGAAGATGGTCATCGCTTCGTCGACGCCGCCGCCAACGCCACCGCCGTCTCGGCCGCTTCGACCATCGTGGCGCACGAGCGCAGCCGCTCCGATTCGTGTCGGGCGAGGATGGCCCGTCCCTCCTCGGCGTTGGTGCCGTCGAGGCGCACGACGATCGGCGACGTCATCTCGATGCGGTCGAGGGCGGTCACGACGCCGTTGGCCACCTCCTCGCCGCGGGTGATGCCCCCGAAGATGTTGACGAGGATGGCGGCCACCTTGGGATCGGCGTTGACCACCTCGAGGGCGGCGGCCATCACCTCGGCTTTGGCTCCGCCGCCGATGTCGAGGAAGTTGGCCGGGCTGCCCCCCACCTGGGCGACGACGTCGAGGGTGCTCATGGCCAGGCCGGCGCCGTTGGCGATGATGCCGACCGTGCCGTCGAGGCCGACGTACTGCAGCCCACGGGCCCGCGCCGCCCGTTCGCGGTCGTCGCCCGCCTGGGTGGCGAGGTAGCCGTCCCATTCGGGGTGGCGGTAGGCAGCGCTGGCGTCGACGGTGACCTTGGCGTCGAGGGCCACCAACGCACCATCGGAGGTGACCACCAGCGGGTTCACCTCCACCAGCTCGGCGTCGCCCTCGGCGTAGGCGGACCAGAGCCGGCCCAGCAGCTCGACGGCAGCGTCGGCGATGTCGTCGCCCAACCCGGCCTCGGCCACCCACCGGCGGCACGGCTCGGCGGTGAGGCCGTCGACGGGGTCGATGTGCAAGCGGGCGACGGCCGCCGGGTCGGCGGCGGCCACCGCCTCGATGTCGACCCCGCCCTGCACCGACAGCAGGCCCAGGTGCATGCGGGCGGACCGATCGAGGGTGAGGCTCACGTAGTGCTCGGCGGCGATGTCGGACGCCCGCTCCACCCACAGCTGCGCCACGGTGTGGCCGCCGATGTCCATGCCGAGGATCGCCCCGGCGGCAGCGGCCACCTCGGCGGCGTCGTTCGCCGGGCGGATGCCTCCGGCCTTGCCCCGGCCGCCGACGCGCACCTGGGCCTTGACGACCACCGGATACCCCACGCTCTGCGCCGCCGCCACCGCCTCGGCGCTGGTGGCGGCCACCGCACCTTCGGGTACCGGCACCCCGAACGAGGCGAGGAGCTCCTTGCCCTGGTACTCCAACAGGTCCACGCCGGGCGACGCTACTCCGGCAGGGTCCGCTGTTCGTGGTCTGCCGCTACGGGCTGACCGGCCACAGCGCGCGGCGAGCGCCGCGACCCGCCCCGCCGTCGCACCTAACGTGCCCGGGTGCAGCGCAGACGATCGGTGGTGCTGGGAGCGGCCGGGGTGGCGGCCGGCTTCGCCCTGTTCGGCGGCGTCGCCCTGCTGGCCGGCTCGGGCGGTGTCGACGTGCGCCTGGGCGACGAGGTGTTCGTCGCCGGCCAGGTCGACCGGCTTGCGGCGGCGGTGGAGCGCGATGGGCCCATCGCCATCCCCGACGCCTCCCCCCGGCGCCAGCGCGACCTGTACCTCCAGCACCTGGGGGCCACGCCGGCGGAGGGGTGGCTGGCCTTCGCCGCCCAGGCCCCCGGCGCCGAGCGCCGCTGCCTGTTGCAGTGGCTCCCCGCCGAGATGGAGTTCGACGACCCCTGCAGCGACCGCCGGTACCCCGCCGACGGCCGGGGCCTCACCCGCTATCCCACGACCGTGGAGGACGGCAAGCTCTCCGTCGACCTGCGTACCCCGTCGGAGCCCTAGCTCGGCCCCGGGCGCTCGCCTTCGGGTCGTTCGCGGCTCAGGCCGGTCGGACGTGGCGGAGGGAGCCGAACCGGGCGAAGTCCCGGTCCAGCGTGGCCACCGTGCCGTGGTGCTCGACGCACAGGGCAGCGAGCACGGCGTCGGGCATCAGGTCGCCATCGGCGTCGGCCTCGTCGCAGAGCTGGCGGAGGATGCCGAGATGGGATTGCCCAGGACCGATGTCGAGGTGGTGCGGTTGGGCTCGGGTTGCATCGATGAAGTCGAACGCCGCGGGGCGTGGTGTGGGCACCAGGAAGATGCGGCGGTTGGTGGCGAGGCGAAGGAAGGACGCCCACACGGTCATCGGCACCGCGAACAGCTCGTCCCCGGTGAGGATGCGGTCGAACCACGAGCGGACCTCAGCATGGTGCGGATGGTCTCCGCGGTGGGCGGCGAGCACCACGTTGACGTCGAGGACCACCATCCCTCAGCGCCGAGCGTCGAGATCGACGTCCTCGTCGAGCGCCTCGTGGAGGGCCCGGTTCGACGTGAGGTCGATCCCCGGCCGGGGCCCGGTGCCGTCGCCGAACACCGGCACGGGTGGCCGCTCATGACCAGGAGCTTCGCTTGCTAACTCCCGCTGCAGGGCTGCCTCGACGATCTGCCCCAGCGAGAGCCCGCGGGCCCTGGCACGACGCTTGGCCGCTGCCAGGAGGTGATCGTCGATGGACACCGTGGTGCGCATGATGCGTACTCTACCGCGTCACACGCATCACGAGGTGGGCCCGTGGGGGATCGCCTGAGCGCGTTGCTCAGCCGAGCTTCTCGAGTGGGGTCCAACACAGCAGCAGGCGCTTCTCGCCCACGGTCGGGAAGCGCACCAGCGCCTCCGCCTTGTCACCCCTGCCGGTCACCTCCAAGACCACCCCGTCGCCCCACTTCCCGTGGCGGACGTCGTCGCCGGCGCGCAGGCCGAGCTCTTCGGCCCCCGTGCTGGGAGGGGGCTCGGACGCCCGCAGGGCCGACTCCACGATGCGGGGACGGGCCCCGAAGACCCGGCCCTCGGGCTCCTCCTGGCGGCGGCGCTCCCACCCGAGCTCGGCCCGGCGGCCGCGGCGACCGGGCGCCTCGCCCACGGTGCGCACCAGCTCTTCGGGCAGCTCGCGCAGGTAGCGGCTGGGAGGGTTGTACTGGGTCGACCCGAAGAGGCTGCGGCGCCACGCCGAGGTGAGGTAGAGCCGCTCCCTGGCCCGGGTGATGCCCACGTAGGCGAGCCGGCGCTCTTCCTCCAGCTCCCGGGGCTCGCCCAGCGAGCGCAGGTGGGGGAACACCCCCTCCTCCAGCCCGGTCAGGAACACCACCGGGAACTCGAGGCCCTTGGCCGAGTGCAGGGTCATGAGGACGACCGACGACTCGTCGTCGCCAAGGGCGTCGGTGTCGGCCACCAGGCTGACCTGCTCCAGGAACGTGGCGATGTCGTCGACCTGGCCGGCGACTCCGACCAGCTCGGCCAGGTTCTCGATGCGCCCCTTGGCCTCGATGGTGTGCTCCGCCTCGAGCTCCGAGCGGTACCCGCTGGCGCCGAGGGCGGCGTCGAGCACCTTGGCCGGGCCCTCGCCTGCCTCGGCCAGGGCTCGCAGCTCGGCCAGCAGGGTGCGGAACTGGGTGATGCCCCGCAGCGCCGGCCCCTTCGCCCCGGCCTCCTCGGCCTGCTCCAGGGCGGCGCAGAACGGCACGCCCTCGGCTCGAGCCCAGGCGTCCAGGCGGCCCACGGTGGTGTCGCCCACCCCCCGCTTGGGGACGTTGAGCACCCGCTTGAGCGACACCTCGTCGGCCGGGTTCACCGTGGCCCGCAGGTAGGCCAGCGCGTCCTTGACCTCCCGCCGGTCGTAGAAGCGGGGGCCGCCGATGACCTTGTACGGGATGCCCCTACGGACCAGATGCTCCTCGATGACCCGGCTCTGGGCGTTGGTCCGGTAGAACACCGCCAGATCGCCCCAGCGCTGCGTCTGGCCGTCGTGGAGCCGGGCCAGCTCGGCCCCCACCCAGGCGGCCTCGTCGTGTTCGTCCTCGGCGGTGAAGCACACGATGGGCTCGCCGCGGGCCGATTCGGTCCACAGCCGCTTGGGCGTCCGCCCGACGTTGTGGGAGATCACGGCGTTGGCGGCGTCGAGGATGGTCTGGGTGGAGCGGTAGTTCTGGTCGAGCACCACCACCGAGGCGTCGGGGAACGCCTTCTCGAAGTCGAGGATGTTGCCGATGTCGGCGCCCCGGAACCGGTAGATGCTCTGATCGCTGTCGCCCACGACGAAGACGTTGCCGTGGCCCTTGCCGAGGAGCACGACCAGCTCGTTCTGGGCCCGGTTGGTGTCCTGGTACTCGTCGACCAGGATGTGGCGGAAGCGGCGCTGGTAGTGCTCGAGCACCGGCGGGTGCTCACGCAGCAGCCGAACGGTCTGGCCCAGCAGGTCGTCGAAGTCCATGGCCCCGGCCTGCACCAGGCGGGTCTGGTACTCGGCGTACACCGAGGCGATGCGGCGCTCGAACGCCGAGCGGGCCGCCTCGGCATAGGCGGGCGGGTCCACCAGCTCGTTCTTGGCTGCGCTGATGGCGCCGTGCACCGACCGGGGCGTCATCTTCTTGGGGTCGATGTCGAGGTCGCGCAGCACGTAGCCGGTGAGGCGCACGGCGTCGGACTGGTCGTAGATGGTGAACGACGACGGGTAGCCGAGCAGCTTGCCGTCGCGGCGCAGGATGCGCACGCAGGCGGCATGGAACGTCGACACCCACATCCGCTCGGCCACCGGACCGACCAGGGCCGCCACCCTGGACTTCATCTCGTCGGCCGCCTTGTTGGTGAAGGTGATGGCCAGGATCTCGAACGGCGAGACCCCCTCCCGCACGAGGTGGGCGATACGGGAGGTCAGGACCCGGGTCTTGCCCGAGCCGGCACCGGCGACCACCAGCAGGGCGCCGTCGCCGCTGGCCACCGCCTCGGCCTGGTCCGGGTTGAGCCCGGCCATCAGGTCCTGGCCGGGAGGAGCTGCACCGATCGACATCGCCCTGATCACCCTACCGTCGGGCTGCGACGCTCCCGTGGACCCGACGTGGCGTTCGACCGTCGAGGGGCGAGACTGGGGCCATGACCACGACCGAGGCTGCCGCACCCACGATCGGTCCTGCCGACGCGCTGCTCTTCGAGCTCCTCGCCACGCCGGAGGGCCGGGCCGATCCCTACCCCCGCTACGCCCAGCTGCAGGAGCACTGGCCGGTGCACAAGCTGGTGCTCGACGCTCCCGGCACCTCCGGCGGCACGTGGGTGCTCACCCGCTTCGACCACTGCCAGGCCGTGCTGCGTCACCCGGGCTTCGGGAAGGACTTCGCCGCCATGCAGCGGCGCTGGGGCCTCTCGGAGGAGGAGATGGCGGCCCAGCAGACCTTCAGCAGCGACCGGCCGTCGATGCTCTTCCGTGACCCTCCCGACCACACCCGCCTGCGGGGCCTGGTCTCCAAGGCGTTCACCCCCCGCACGGTGGAGGCGCTGCGCCCCCACATCGTGCGCCTGTGCGACGAGCTGCTCGAGCCGATGTCCGGCGAGGTCGACGTCATGGCGACGCTGGCCTTCCCGCTGCCCGTCACCGTGATCGGCGAGATGCTGGGCGTCCCTCGGGCCGACCGACCGCAGTTCCAACGCCTGGTGCGGGCCTCGGCCGCCGCCCTGGAGCCGTTCGTGTCGCCCGAGCTCCTCGCCGCCGCCAACGAAGCCACCCTGGAGATGGAGGACTACTTCCGCCACCTGGTGGCCGACCGACGACGGAACCTCGGCAGCGACCTGCTCAGCAAGCTGATCCTGGCCGAGGACGACGGCGACCAGCTCAGCGAGGCCGAGCTGCTGTCGACCGCCATCCTGCTGTTCGCCGCCGGGTTCGAGACCACCACCAACCTCATCGGCAACGGGCTGCTGGCCCTGCTGCGCAACCCCGACCAGCTCCAGCGGCTCCGCGACGATCGCGGCCTGTTGGCGCCGGGCGTCGACGAACTGCTCCGCTACGACAGCCCGGTGCAGGTCAACGGCCGCATCGCCGGGGAGGCGATCGAGATCGACGGCCACACCTTCCCCGGCGGCTCCACCGTCCTGGTGCTCCAGGGCGCCGCCAACCGCGACCCCCGCCGCTTCAGCGATCCCGACCGCCTCGACGTCGGTCGCTCCGAGGGGGCGTCGATGAGCTTCGGCAGCGGCATCCACTTCTGCCTGGGCGCGGCCCTCGCCCGGGTGGAGGGCCAGGTGGTCTTCGGCAGGCTGCTCGAGCGCTTCGGGCACATCGAACTTCTCGACGACCAGCCCCGCTACCGCGACAGCATCACCCTGCGCGGCCTGGCCGAGCTCCCGGTCCGGCTCACTCCGGCCTGATCGGACGCCGGCCGGTGGCGGCGCCGAAGGCGCCCGCTCCGGCTGGCCGCCCGGCGAGCGCAGCGAGCCAGAGAAGTGCTCAGCGCGAAGGCGGACCGGCTCCGCCGGTCCGCCGGAGCACCATCAACCTCGACCTCGAACCTCTGGTTCGAGGTCGAAACCTCACTCCCACTCGATGGTGCCGGGCGGCTTCGAAGTGATGTCGTAGGCCACCCGGTTCACGCCGGTGACCTCGTTGACGATGCGGCTCGACAGCCGCTCCAACAGGTCGTAGGGAAGTCGGGCCCAGTCGGCGGTCATGGCGTCGTCGCTGGTGACCGCCCGCACGATGATGGGAGCGGCGTAGCTGCGCTCGTCGCCCATGACCCCCACCGAGCGCACGTCGGCGGCGAGCACGGCGAAGGCCTGCCAGATGTCGCGCTCGAGCCCGGCTGCCTTGACCTCTTCGCGCACGATGGCGTCGGCGTGGCGCAACACGGCCAGGCGCTCCGGCGTCACCTCCCCGATGATGCGCACGCCGAGCCCCGGCCCGGGGAAAGGCTGTCGCCACACGATCTCCTCGGGCAGGCCCAGCTCCTCGCCCACCTTGCGGACCTCGTCCTTGAACAGCGCCCGCAGCGGCTCGACCAGCTCGAACCCGAGGTCGTCGGGCAGGCCGCCGACATTGTGGTGCGACTTGATGCGGGCGGCGTCCGGCGTCCCCGACTCGATGACGTCGGGATAGAGCGTGCCCTGGACCAGGAACCGCGCATCTTCGAGGCCCTGGGCGGCGACCTCGAACTCCCGGATGAAGCGCTCGCCGATGGCCTTGCGCTTCTCCTCGGGGTCGACCACGCCGGCCAGGCGCTCGAAGAACCGCTCGGCCGCCCGCACGTGGACCAACTCGATGCCGTGGTGGCGGCGGAAGGTGTCGACCACCTGGTCGCTCTCGCCCTCACGCATGAGGCCGGTGTCGACGTAGACGCACGTGAGCTGGGGGCCCACCGCCTTGTGGACGAGAGCGGCGGCGACGGCGGAGTCGACGCCCCCCGACAGCCCGCAGATCACCCGCTCGGTACCGACCTGGGCCTGCACCGCCGCCACCTGCGACTCGATGATCGAGGTCATGGTCCACGTCGGTCGGGCGCCGCAGACGTCGTAGAGGAAGCGCTTCAGCAGGTCCTGGCCCCGCGGCGTGTGGACCACCTCGGGATGGAACTGGATCCCGTACAGCCGCCGGTCCGTGTCGGCCAGACCCGCATAGGGCGTGGCGTCGGTCCGGGCCAGCGCATGGAAGCCGGCTGGCGGCCGCACGATCGAATCGCCGTGGCTCATCCAGACCGGCTGCTCGCCGGCCACGTCGAACAGCCGGGACGGGGCCTCGACGTCGAGCGTGGTGCGCCCGTACTCGCCCCGGCCGGTGCGGGCCACCACCCCACCGAGTTGCCGGGCGAGCAGCTGGGCGCCGTAGCAGATGCCGAGCACGGGGGTGGCCAGCTCGAACACCTCGGGGTCGAGCTCCGGGGCTCCGGGGACGTGGACGGACTTCGGTCCGCCGCTCAGGATCACGCCGACCGGCGCCCGGGCCGCCACCTCGGCAGCGGTGATGGTGTGGGGGACGATCTCGCTGTAGACGTGGGCCTCGCGCACCCGGCGGGCGATCAGCTGGGCGTACTGGGCGCCGAAGTCGACGACCAGGACGGTGTCGAACTCGCTCACGGGCCGGAGCAGCTCACCCGGAGCGGCCCATGCCGATGCCCTGGGAGCGCTGCAGGGCCTTGCCCTCGGTCTGGAGGGCGGGCGCGACCATCACCTCGGCCTTCTGGAAGTCCTTGACCGTCTCGTAGCCACACGTGGCCATCGACGTCCGCAGGGCGCCGAAGAGGTTCAGGGCGCCGTCGTTCTCCCGGGCGGGGCCCACCAGGATCTCCTCGAGCGTGCCCCGCACCCCGACCCGCACCCGGGCGCCCCGGGGAAGGCTGGGATGGAAGGTCGCCATGCCCCAGTGGTGACCGCGGCCGGGCGACTCGACGGCGGCGGCAAGCGGCGAGCCGATCATCACCGCATCGGCGCCGCAGGCGATGGCCTTGGCGATGTCGCCGCCGTTGCTCATGCCCCCGTCGGCGATCACGTGGCAGTAGACCCCGGTCTCGTCGAGGTGGCGCATCCGCGCTCCCTTGGCGTCGGCCACGGCAGTGGCCTGGGGGACGCCGATGCCGAGCACTCCCCGGCTGGTGCAGGCATTGCCGGGTCCCACGCCCACCAGCACGCCGGCGGCGCCGGTGCGCATCAGGTGCAAGGCGGCGTCGTAGGAGGCGCAGCCGCCCACCACCACGGGGATGGGGAACTCCCGCACGAAGCGCTTGAGGTTGAGCGGCTCGGTCGTCTTCGACAGGTGCTCGGCCGTCACCACCGTGCCCTGGATGACCAGGAGGTCGAGCTCGGCGTCGAGGAGGTGGCGGGCGAACGCCTGGGTGCGCTGGGGGGTCACCGAGGCGCACGACACCACGCCGGCGTCGCGGATCTGGCGGATCCGGGGGGCGATGAGCTCCGGCTTCACCGGCTCGGCGTAGATCTCCTGCATGCGCAGCGTGGCCTTGTCGCTGGGCAGGTCGGCGATCTCGTCGAAGAGCGGCTCAGGGTCGTCGTAGCGGGTCCACAGGCCCTCCAGGTTGAGCACGCCCACGCCGCCGAGGCGACCCAGCTCGATGGCCGTGGTGGGGCTGAGCACCCCGTCCATGGCCGCTCCCATCACCGGCAACTCGAAGCGGAAGGCGTCGAGCTCCCAGGAGATGTCGACGTCTTCGGGGTCGCGGGTGCGACGACTGGGCACGATGGCGATGTCATCGAACCCATAGGCCATCCGGCCCGACTTGCCGATCCCGATCTCCACTTCGGCCACGCCGGCGCCCCCTGGTCTCTCCCGCTCGGAAGAGGAAAGTCTACCGAGAGAACACCCGGCGGACCGGGTTAGGCGCTGGCCTGTTCCTGCTGGACCACGACCAGCTGCTCGAGCAGCTCCCGCATGCCGCTGGTCTTCAGGTTGGCCATGACCCGGCCGGGAGTCTCCTCGCCCTTCTCCCACTCCATCCACTGCGAGAGGAGCTTCGACGGATCGGGCGGTGGGCGTTCGAGCATCGGGCCGAGCCTACTGGCCGCGACCGGTGCGCTCCTGAAGCTCGTCGATGCGCCGCGACGCCTGGGCCTTGGTCAAGGAGGGGTCGAACTCCTCCCCCGCCTCACGGCTGAGCGTCTCGAGGTACGAGGCCTGCGCCCCGGTCATCTCCTCGTCCCCCGTCACCCAGTCGTCGGGATCCTTCTCCGGATTGGTCCCACCCGTGTCGCTCATGACGACGGCCCTACCCATCCCTAGCCGACGCACCACGCGAAACGACCGGCCCTCGACGGGCCGGTCGTTCCGCCAAGCTCACGCCTGAGGAGCGGTGTCGCTCGGGTGGCACCAAGGAGGCCTCAGAAGCCGCCCATGCCCCCCATGCCGCCGCTCATGTCGCCGGGGGCGCCCATGCCGTGCATCGGCGGCAGCTTCATGTCCTCCGCCGGCTTGTCGGTGATGAGTGCCTCGGTGGTGAGCAGCAGACCGGCGATCGACGCCGCGTTCTGCAGGGCCGCCCTGGTCACCTTGGCCGGGTCGATGACGCCGGCCTTGAACAGGTCCTCGAACTCGCCGGTGAGGGCGTTGAGGCCGATGGACCCGGTCTCGCGCTCGGCCTGCTGGACGGCGATGGCACCCTCGATGCCGGCGTTGGAGGCGATCCAGTGGGCCGGCGACGGCAGGGCACGGTGCACGATGGAGGCGCCGGTGGCCTCGTCGCCGGTGAGGGTGAGCGCCGCCACGGCGCCACGGGCCCTGACCAGCGCCGTGCCACCACCGGGCACGACACCTTCCTCGATGGCTGCCCGGGTGGCCGACAGGGCGTCCTCGATGCGGTGCTTCTTCTCCTTGAGCTCGACCTCGGTGGCGGCGCCGACCTTGACCA